>DATIMM010000019.1:0-111781 GCA_035475295.1 Bryobacteraceae bacterium | reverse complement strand
CCGAACTCGGCCGGACAGTTGCAGAATATTTTGGTTTTGGTGCCAAGCTGGACATGCATTTCCAGGCCGATGACGGCTTCATATTTCGTGGCGATGTTCTCACTGACAGCAGGGCTCGCGGACATATTTACGATTATCGGTCAGGGCTGGTGCGGGAATTGCGATACAAAACCAGGTTGTGCGTGGCGGACCCGATGCAGGCGATATCGGAGGATCCTTTACCGTGGAGTTCCGCAACGGCGCAGCCCGCCGCTGAAACTTCTCCTTGTTCTAAGATCCGGCGCTCCCACTTCGCTCCATCCCAGCGGTAGATGTAGACGCCGTATGGCTTTCCGCGGAAGCCGGCTACGATTTCGTCCTGCCCGTCGCCATTGAGATCCACCGTTTCGATGGTGTGGGCGTCGAGCAGCGTGTCGTCGATCACCTGACGGTTCCAGGAGCTGCCGGCACTCCGGTACACGACGACTTCGTTTCCATGCCAGGGTTCAATCGCCGCCAGAAACCGCTCATGGCCCAAGTAGCCGACCGTGATGTCGCTTGTTCCGCTCAGAGGCCAAGGCTTTGGACTACCTTTTGCAATTTCGGTACGCGACCATTTGCCGTCGCTGCCAAATCGATAAAGATGGATACCGAGGAAGCTTCCGATCAAAACAGCTTCGCGCCCGTTACCGTCCCAATCGGTCACGAAGATTCCGTGGACGATACCTTCCTCGGCATTACCTATCGACTGGCGTTTCCAGTCTCCGGGACGATAGTAGACCAGCGGCACATGGCCGTGGTACTCAGGAGCCCGCGCGTCCGCCGCCGCCAGCGGCGCATTGATCAGAACCTTATTACCGCTTCCATCGATATCCGCCCAACGCAGGCGATGAGACGTGGGCAGGCGGTCGATTTCGGTGGCCTTCCATGGATTCCGTGGATCTCCGTTGGGGGTCAAAATGGAAACGACACCGGCGCTTTCCTGCGGGTGCATGGAAAATTCATACGCCACGGCAATGGTGGGAACCGCATGAGGGTTACGGCTCCAGCAGGCGGCGTTGATCATGTGGGGAAGGTTCGTCGCAAGGACGTGGCGCTTCCAGGTGGGGCTCTCGAACCAAAGCAGATCTGGCATGTTGCTCGCCAGGGCGATCAGGTCCTGATTTCCGTCTGCGTTTACATCACAGGCGATGACCTGATAGCCTCCGGGAAGGTCGTTCGCCAAAATGGATTTTTCAAAATGCATAGGGAGTGGCGCGAAGAGTCCTAACGCCAGGAGGTAGGCAAGCACGCGCACGACAGAATAAGGATAGCCGACTAATTGTGATATGTTGACCAACTATGCAGCGCAACTATCGACTATTGGCCGCTCTTCCAGCTTTTATTCTTGGAGTCATCCCTATGCAGTCTTATGCACAAGCCTCTACCGATAACGGAGGGGCGATGTTACTGGTAGCCAATCAGGGTGATCGCGACTTGAGCATTGTCGATCCCAGCGCCGCGAAACAAGTGGCGACGGTTCCGGAGAATGCGGTCACCGGGCACGAGGTGATAGCTTCGCCGGACGGCCGGACCGCTTATGTGCCGATCTATGGAAACTCAGGCGTGGGTAAGCCCGGAACCGACGGTCGCGAACTCCTGGTCGTTGATCTTCCGACGCGCAAGGTGACCGGAAAGGTGGATTTCGGACATGGAGTACGGCCCCACTGCCCGATTTTCGACACGAAACGGGGAGTGCTCTACGTCACGACGGAACTCGATCACGACATAACGATTATCGATCCCAAGACGCTCAAGATCGTCGGCAAGATTCCAACGGACCAGCCGGAATCTCACATGCTGGCAATCTCTCACGATGGACGGCGCGGGTACACCGCGAACGTGGGTCCCGGGACTGTATCGGTTCTTGATCTGGAGTCGCGGAAGAACATCGCGGTGATTCACATCTCGGGGTCGACACAGCGCATCTCGATTTCGCCCGATGACAGTATGGTGTTTACCGCCGACCAGACACAGCCCCGACTGGCCGTGATCGATACTTCTTCGAACAAGGTAAAGACCTGGATACCGCTAGCGACGCCCGGCTATGGAACAGCTTCCACAAAAGATGGCCGATACCTGCTGGTCGCGGTTCCGAAGGCCAGCCATGTTGCAGTCGTGGATCTCCACACGCTGAAAGTGATTCGCACGATCGACGTGCCCAAAGCGCCGCAGGAAATTCTGGTCCGGCCCGACAACCAGGTGGCGTACGTTTCCTGCAATGCCAGTCATCAGGTGGCGGCCATCGACCTGAAGGACTGGAAGGTGGACCACCTGATCGACGCAGGGCGCGGGGCGGACGGCCTGGCGTGGGCAGTTCCTCAACACTAGCCTGACCGTTCTTGTAAAGAAAAGGCCCATCCACTAGGGCTTCGTAATGCCCGCTCCGCGATTCCGAACCGCTACGATATAGAAACCGGCAGTTCTTGACTTAGAAGGACTATGTGGTTTATCGTGACGGTTCGGCATCACGGCGAATAATGACGAGGTAAGCAGGTCTTCCCAACTTTATGTCTGGACGCGAAATCGGCAAGATGGAGAGAACTCAAACAACACTTGAATCAACCTTGCAGAGCGTGGATAAGGCAGAAGAGCTTGCTCTCCAAGCCGCCAAGAAGCTTGGCTTCGACGAGGATGACCAGAACAATATCGGCATGGCCGTACGCGAGTCCATGGTGAACGCTGTCGTGCACGGGAACCGCTACAACAAGAACAAGGCGGTTCACTTTGAGATGGAAAGCTCCCGGGAGAGTCTAACGATTACGATCGCCGATGAAGGGGAAGGCTTCGATCTTCAGTCTCTTCCTGACCCTTTAGCTCCCGAAAACCTCCTGCGGCAATCGGGACGCGGACTCCTTCTCATACGGGCATTCATGGACGAAGTGGATCTCCGTCGGGGCGCGGGTGGCGGAACCGAGGTGCGGTTAGTGAAGCATCGGCGCGACGCGTAAGGCAATTATTGGATTTGGGTTTGTATAGAGGAGGCAAGAGTGAGTGTTAAGTTGACGTCCCGCCAGGTGGGTGATGTCACCGTGATCGACGCGGCTGGGCGAATTACTTTGGGTGAAGCCGCGAGTGCGTTCCGTGACAAGATTCGAGACCTAGCGGCCAAGGGGAATAAAAAGCTTCTATTGAACTTGTCCGAGGTCTCTTACATCGACAGTTCCGGAATCGGAGAACTGGTGTCCGGCTTTACCACCATTACGAATAATGGCGGCCAGTTTAAGTTAATTGGCCTTTCCAAGCGGGTGAAGGATCTTTTGCAGATCACCAAGCTTTATACCGTATTCGAAGTCTTCGATGACGAAACCGAAGCGGTGCGTTCCTTCGCCTAGGTTGTACGCCCTTGGCCGAAGCATATATCAGGCCAAGGGCCTTTCTGTTGTAGAAGAACCTTGAAGCAGGTTGCCGAGCGGGAATGAGATTTGTTGCAGGTGACTGACACTCCTTAAGCACAGGCGTGCTGATGTGTCGACATTACAACCAATAATCATTCCTTCTCACCAACCTTCCACATCGCATTCCGCGGATGTATCCCGGGCGGGAATTCTTCTGGCGGAGGAGTTAACGCTGGTGCGCGAAGGGATTGCGGCTCTTTGCAATTCCGTTCCAGGGTTTCGGGTGGTTGCACACGTTGGAACCGCCGAAGCGGCACTGGCGGAAATTGAGCGATTAGAGCCGACCATTGCCCTGCTCGACCTTGAATTGCCGGATCTTGCTGTCACCGAGGTCATCCGGCGCGTTCACGCGGCACGAATCAATACGCGCTGTGCGGTGCTATCGACGCGCAAAGATCGTAAAACTGTTTTGGAAGTGCTGCGCAACGGCGCTTGCGGGTACGTACTGAAGAGCTCCACCGCGCAGCAGATGGCGGAAGCGCTCACCCAATTTACGCAGGGGGGTATTTACGTGTCCCCGCAGATCGAAATCATGAACGTATTCGGGGGAAGCTCCGGCCGCGACCGCGTGAAAGATCCGATTGACTGCCTCAGCAGCCGGGAATTTCAGGTATTTTCGCTGCTGGTGGAGGGAATTCGCGCCAAAGAGATCGCCGCGCGGCTCTCGCTCAGCCCGAAGACGGTGGATACTTACCGGTCCAGCCTGATGCGCAAGCTGGAGATTTACGATGTGGCCGGACTGGTGAAATTTGCCATCAGAAATGACCTGGCGGGCACGTGCGCCTGAGACCAGCGCCAGCCGAAGCCTGTAAATAGGCTAGTTTTGTGATAACCTACGGGTTGTTCGTCCCTTAGGAAGGTTGTTTTTCGTTTGACCCGTCACGAATTAAAGGACCAGCTGCAGCACGACCGCTTTAGCGATGCAGTCTCCGGCGCAGTCGTCTACGCTTCTTCTCATCGTAAAAATCTCATTCGCGGGGCGATTGCCCTCGGGGTGATTGGCATTATTGTGGGCGTTGCGCTTTGGTACTCCTCTTATCGGCGATCTATTCGCCGCGACGCCCTGGAGACCGCCCTGGTAGTGGCGCAAGCTCCGGTGGGGCAAGCGAGCCAGTCTGGCAAGAGCTATCCCACAGAACAGGCTAAGCAGGATGCCTCGATCAAGGCCTTGTCCGAAGTGGTTACGAAATACGGTGGAAGCGAAGAGGGCTCCATTGCAGAGTACTATCTGGGAACGGTCAAGGCCCAGAAAGGCGATAGCAAAGGCGCAGAGCAGGATCTAAAAGCGGTTGCCGATTCGGGTAATGAATTCGCCCCGCTGGCAAAGGTTGCGCTTTCTCAGCTCTATGCGAATGAAAACCGGATGGCGGATGCCGAGGCCCTGCTGCGCGGAATCGCCAACAAGGGCAGCGGCCTGGTGTCCAAAGCACAGGCAAATCTTCTGCTTGCGCAGCTTTACCAGACCACGAAACCGCAAGAAGCTAAGAAACTCCTTCAATCGCTGAAGAGCGATAAAGATCCCGCCGTTCAGAACGCGGTGCAGCAAATCTCCGGAGAGCAGACGAGATAGTTCGTCGTTTCGATGCTGGGCCGACTTCGCCTGGGTCCACAGAATCTGCGGGGGCGCAGGTTTCCTGAACCCGCGCATCCCTACCGCAACGATTTTCAGCGCGACCGGGACCGCATCATTCATACCCGAGCGTTCCGCCGCCTGGAAGGCAAAACACAGGTCTTCGCGGCTGGCCTTTACGACCACTTTCGGAACCGTCTTACGCACACGATCGAGGTGTCCCAGGTTGCCCGCACAATCGCGTCCGCTCTGGAGCTGAACGAGGAGTACACCGAAACCCTGGCCCTGGCGCATGACTTGGGGCATCCGCCGTTCGGTCACGTAGGGGAAAAACAGTTGGATGGCCGAATGCGAGAGTTCGGCGACAGCTTCGAGCACAACCGGCATGGGCTGCGGATCGTGGATGTATTGGAGCAGCGATACGCCCGCTTTGATGGCTTGAACCTGACGTATGAAGTGCGGGAAGGAATTATCAAGCACTCGCGGGAACTGCCTTCCGATAACGCCGACCCGGATCTACAGGAGCTTTTTCCTGGCGAGCGCCCTCCCCTGGAAGCCCAGATCATTGACCTGGCCGACGAGATCGCCTACAACACAGCCGATGTGGACGATGCCTTTTCGCTCGGGCTCTTCGCAATGGATGAGATCGGCGAGGCGGTTCCGCTGTTTGCGGAGCTGATGGAGCAGATCGAAACGCAGTTCCCCGGCGCTGCCCCTCGCGTCCGATTCTGGGAAGTCCAGCGGCAGATCATGAATGTGTTGATCGGTGGTCTTGTGCGAGGGACCACGGAGGCAGCCGACAGGGCGGGCGTGCAGAGCGTGGAAGACGTCCGGGCTCTGGGGTACCGGCTTGCCTCGTTGACTCCGCAGGCTCTGGAGATCAACTGCCAGATCAGGGCGCTTCTGGTGAGCCGGGTTTATGCTTATCCGCAGTTGGTGGAAGAACGCGGCGCGGCCGCTGCCAAGGTGGGAGAGTTGTTCGCCTACCTGGTGGAACATCCCGACCGGCTATCGCCGGGTTATCGCGAACAGCTCGGCGAGACTCCCGTTTACAGGGCGGTCTGCGATTACATTGCTGGAATGACAGATGCCTATTTTACGCGCACTTACAAGGCGCTGTTAGGCTAATTAATCGCGAGCCACCATGTTCGACAGCTCTGCGGAACGGACCACATAGATCTTCTCAATCTGCCGGCAGATTTCGCGGGCGACACGCTCCGGCTTCTCCTCTTCGTCCAAGGTCACTTCCACTTTGATGTACAGATCGACTCGCTGCATGCCCTAATTCGATAATAACCAGTAGGGGATGCCGGAAACTATTTTGTGCAAGATCTGTGGGCGGCGGCGAGCCCGGCGGGCGTGTCCGGCTGTGGATGGAGAGATTTGTCCGATCTGCTGCGGCGAGAACCGGGAGGTGACGCTTTCCTGCCCGCTGGATTGCCCGTACCTGAGGGAGGCCCATGCGCGTGAAAAGCCCATTCCCATCGACGAGCGCCAGATGGGAAATCCGGACATCGTGGTACTGGAGGAGTTTATTCATAAGCATCACGAGATGCTTATGTTCCTTGTGTTTTCTCTGTATCAAGCCGCGATACGAACGCCGGGAGCCGTGGATTCGGACGTGCTAGCGGCGCTGGACGCCGCCATTCAGACGCACCGCACGTTGGAATCGGGGCTGGTGTATGAGCATACCGCCGAGAACGCGGTGGCTGCCGCCATACAGCGGATGTTTTCCGCTTCGCTGGCCGATTATCAGAAGGTTCGCGAGGAGCGCGAGGCACTTGCACCCTTACGGAACTCCGACATACTCTCGGCGCTGGTTTTTATCCAACGGGTCGGATTGAAAAACCTGAATGGAAAGCCGAAGGGCCGCATGTACATCGACCTATTGCGGCAGACGGCGCCGCCGGACATGAGGGTCGAAGAACGGGCGCCTAGCATCATCCTGTAAAGAAACAATGAATACGTTAAAAGCAAAATTAATCGGTTGGACGGAACTCGCACCGGAGGTTCGCCATTTTGAATTCGAGGTGCCAGGAACCGATCATTTTGCCTTTACGCCGGGGCAATTTATCTCAGTTGTTGAACGCGAGCACGGTAAAGAAATCATCCGTGCGTATTCCATCGCGTCGCCCCGGGACGGTAACCGTTTCGCGCTCTGCCTGAACCGCGTTTCAGAAGGAATCGTTTCCACCTACTTGTTTAGCCTGCAGCCCGGAGATGAGATCGAAATGGGCGAGCCGTTGGGGTATTTCACTGTACGTCATCCCGGGCGCCGCCTGGTGTTTGTCGCCACGGGCACGGGGATCGCGCCTTTTCGCTCCATGCTGCTGGATCACCTGCCCAAAATACAACCGCATATCACGCTGCTGTTCGGCGTGCGCCATGAGAATGCTCTGTTGTATCGGGAAGATCTGGAAGAACTAGCCAGGGAGTATCCGACATTTCGTTTCCTGCCCACCGTGACGCGGCCGACCGAGCGGTGGGCAGGCCGTACGGGGAGGGTGCAGGTTCACCTGGACGAGGCATTGGCCCTGCACGAACCGGACGAGATCAGCAATGTCGACGTTTATATCTGCGGGATGCCGGAGATGGTGGACGACGTTCGGAAGCAACTAAAACAGCGTGGGTTCGACCGCAAGCAGATCATCTACGAGAAATACGAGTAAAAGTGCCCGGAGCCTTTAAGAAACCCTGGTCAGCTGCGTTTGGGGATAGATTTCTTTGATTTGGTCGAGAGTGGCGAGAGAGATTCCCGGTAACATGGACGACGCTGTTCCGGCCGATACGCCCCAGCGGAGTGCATCCCCGAAAGACTCGCCGCGATCCATAGCCCAGACAATCGCGGCGGCGGCCGCATCGCCGGCCCCGATGGGAGAAAGAGCTTCCACTCGCGGCGGAACCACTTCCAATACCTCCTCTGAAGAAGCGGCGACCACGCCTCTGCTCCCCAGCGAGAGGACTGCGTAATTCGGGCCCATGGCCTTGATGTGTGTTACGGCATCGATGGAGTTGGAGCGTGTGATCAGTGCCCGGTTGAGAAGGCGTTCGGCTTCCGACTGATTCGGCTTCACGATGGTGGGCTCCGCCTCCACGCCGTACAGCAGAGCATCGCCATCAGTGTCGAGAAGGGTTTGAACGTTATGCTTGGCCGCTAGTTTGATGAGCTTGGCGAAGAAGTGAGAATCCACGCCGGGCGGCAGACTACCGCAAAGCATGAGCCAGGAGGCATCGGGCAGATGCTTCTCAACAGCCTTAAGAATGCGATTGAGCTCCGGCGGACTAATCGCGTCACCTTTTTCGTTCAGTTTGATGGACAGGCCCTGACGGTCGGAGATCGTAAGGTTGGTCCGGATATTCTTGCGGATCTTGACGATTTCCTTTCCAAAGCTGTCGGCACGGAGTTGTTCTTCGAACTCGCGGCCCCCCTCGCCGCCCGAAGGCGCGATGGCGATGACAGTGGCACCGAGGCTGGTGAGCACACGGGCCGCATTGATGCCACGTCCACCAGCGGTCTCGGTGGTGGAAAGAATATAAGCTCGATCTTCGAAAACAAGCCGATCAACCGTGACAATCCGGTCAACGGCGGGATTGACGGTCAGGGTGAGAATGGTTTTACTCATTCGTCCGAATCCCAGCGTAGCAACCGCAGGAACGGTTCACGAAGAGTGACGCCGGTTCTGGAGCTTTGCGCCGAGCATGCCGCCTAGCCCCGCCAGGATTGTCACCATGAAGAATGCTACGACGAGGGCTCCGGCCAGGTTCATAACAAACTGGTGAGGATTATCCAGCAGCTTAACCATTTCGGGCATGCGGGCAACGTTTGGAAGCGCCTTCATCTGTTCGCGGATGCCCGGATCCGCGATGTAGACACTCATGAGGGCGGAGATGATTACCAGAAAGAGAAATACCCAGAGGCCGGTCATCCAGCCGAGACGCGCGCCGGAACGCACCGATAAGGGTTCGACGGAATGCCCGCTGTAAACCAGGGCGGCGGCGAAACCGGCCGCACAGAAGACCAGCGGCACTAACGGGGGAGCAATGTAGCTGGTCAAGAAAAGACCGAAAAAGGCCAGGCAGGCGATAGCCAGGCTTACCCATAGCGCGCGGGAGTCCCCGAAGGAGACCCGAGGGACGGCAGGCTTGGATGAGGGCAGGGCGAAGGCGGACGGCGGTTCCGGAGCATCGGCCCTGGCGATATCCTCTTCGTACTGCGGCTTACCGCATTTATGGCAGAAGCGCGCATCCTCGGGGAGGAGAGCGCCGCAGGTACAGCGAACTGGCACATTCTTAGTGTAGTGCCGAAGGCGCGGGGTGAAGCCAACGGCGACAGAGGCAGTTCTTACGAAACGAACTGCGGGCCGCGCGGGATGGGTTCGTTTCGTAATTCAGGCCGCCCAGTAAAATCAAAGAGACAGCTTCATGCCCAAGCCGAACGTGCTAGTTCTTTGTCCGCCAGACCATTATTCTCTGCGGAACCTCGATTCCATTCGTGATAAGGCCCATTTCTTCATCAGCAACGATGAAAAGGAGCTGGAGGAGCATGCGCCCTCGGCTGAAATCATTGTGTTCTCGGGGGTGACCGGGGGGTCGGTGTCACTCCAGGCCATTTGGCGGCGCACGAACCATTTGCGCTGGGTTCACTCGTTGTCAGCCGGCGTGGAGAAACTGCTGTTTCCTGAACTGGTTGAAAGCAGCATTCCGGTGACAAATGCCAGGGGCGTTTACAAGCGGCCTTTGGCGGAGTTTGCCGTACTGGGGATGCTGTATTTTTACAAACACGTGCGGCGGCTGATCGAAAGCCAGCGCGCGCACCATTGGGACAACTTTATGGTGGACGGCCTGCCGGGCAAAGTGATGGGCGTGGTGGGCTACGGCGAAATTGGGCGTGAGTGCGCGATTTTAGCCAAAGCACTGGGGGTGAAGATTTACGCGACCCGCCGGAACGTGGAACGGTCGGCAGGCGACCCCATTCTCGACCGGGCTTTTCACCTGGAGCAGTTGAACGAGATGCTGAGCGAGATTGACGTGCTGGTAGCGGCGGCTCCCCTGACGCCGGAGACGAGACACATGATCAGCGATCGGCAGTTCCAGGCGATGAAGCCGTCGGCGATTGTGATTAACGTTGGCCGAGGACCGGTGGTTGACGAGGAGGCGCTAATCCGGGCACTGCAGGAGAAACAGATCGGGGGGGCGGCGCTCGATGTGTTTGAGAACGAACCGTTGCCGGCCGAAAGCCCGCTTTGGGACATGCAAAACGTGCTGATTTCGCCGCATTGCACGGACAGAACGCGAGAGCCGGATTGGCTCGACCTGTCGATGCAGCTGTTTGTGGAGAATTTTCAGCGCTACATGGAAGGACGCGAGTTGCTGAACGTGATCGACAAGAGGGCAGGGTATTGATGAGTACGGTAGCCAATGCCACCAAACAGGCTGTCATGTTGGCGGACGTGCAGGCGGCAGCGGAGCGGGTGCGGGCACTGGCCCGGAGAACACCGCTAGAGACTTCACGACTGTTTAGCGAAGCGGCAGGGGTGCGCGCCTACTTTAAGTGCGAAAACCTGCAGCGGGGCGGAGCATTCAAGATCCGCGGCGCTACAAACTTTCTGATGGCGCTCAGCGAAGAGGAACGACGGCGCGGCGTGGTGACGTATTCTTCGGGAAATCATGCACAGGCAGTTGCAATGGCCGCGGCGCATCTCGGCGTTTCGGCGACGATTGTGATGCCGACCGATGCCCCCAAAGCGAAGCTAGCGTCCACCCAAGCGTATAACCCCAAGATCGTTTTCTTCGACCGGATGAAGGAGAACCGGGAAGAGATCGCCCGGCGAATTGCGAGCGAGACGGGGGCCGTAACGCTCCCCTCGTATGACCATCCGTGGATTATTGCGGGGCAAGGCACGGCGGCGCTGGAACTGCTGGAGGAGGTGCCCGATCTGGACGCGATTTTGGTGCCGCTGGGCGGGGGCGGCCTGCTTTCCGGAACGTTGGCGGTAGTGAAAGCGATGCGGCCGGAGATCAAGGTGTTTGGGGTGGAGCCGGAGCTTGCGAACGATTGGTACTTGTCGTTGAGAGCGGGAGAGCGGACCGAAATTGCGCCCCCAGCCACGATCGCGGACGGCTTGCGAACACCCGTTCCGGGAGCGATTACGTTTTCAATGGTGCAGGCGTTAGGCGACGGGGTTCTGTTGGTTTCGGAAGAAGAGATGAAGGCAACAATGCGCTTTCTGCTGACTCGCATGAAGATTCTGACCGAGCCGAGCGGTGCGGTAGCGGCGGCCGCAGTACTCCATCGGAAGGTTCCACAGAAGCTGGCTCGGGTTGGAATCATTCTCTCGGGGGGCAATGTGGATCTCGATGTTCTGGCGGCAATCTGCGGAGAAGCAGCGTAGATGCAGGAGCGTAGTCCGTGGAAGACCAAGTCATCGCGGGTGGTTTACGAAAACCCCTGGGTACGAGTTCGAGAAGATCACGTAACACGTCCGGGAGGCACTCCGGGACTCTACGGAGTGATCGAGATCAGACCCTCAGTGGGCGTGGTGGCGACCAACGAGCGGGATGAGATCGTTTTGGTGGGGCAGTGGCGCTACTCGGTGGACCGGTATTCGTGGGAGATCCCACGCGGCGGGTCAGATCCTGGCGAGCACGATTTGCTGGCCGTGGCACAGCGCGAACTGGAGGAAGAGGCGGGCGTAGTCGCCAGTCACTGGGAGCGGCTGGGGACGGTGGACAACTGTAACGGAGTAGCGAACGACGTGCAGACTCTCTACTGGGCCAGAGGATTAAAGCTGACCGATAGCCGTCCCGATCCAGGCGAGGACATCACGGTAATCTGGCGGCCGTTTCCCGAAGCGCTACAGATGGCGATGGATGGGCGAATTACGGAAGTGTGTAGTGTAGCGGCTATTTTGAAGGTGCAGTTGCTTCGAAACGGCAGAAAGTAGTTGTGTCTTATGGAAGGGTCCGGTCTTAGGTCTCGGCGGCAGTTCGGGCAGTATGCAGTAGGCGTGCTGGCGTACAACATATTCGTCGTGCTGTGGGGCGCGTTTGTGCGGGCTACTGGCTCAGGCGCCGGTTGCGGAGATCATTGGCCTTTTTGCAATGGCACGGTTGTACCACATTCACCGGCCATGGCGACGGTGATTGAATTTATGCACCGCGTGACGAGCGGTATCGATATTGCACTGGTGATCGGGATGTGCGCGTGGGCGTTTTACCTGTATCCCAGAAGGCATATCGTGCGAAGGATGACGATATTTTCGCTCTTGTTCCTGTTTGTCGAAGCGATTCTCGGGGCGGGGTTGGTGCTGCTTCGATACGTCGCTAAAGATGAATCCGCGGGAAGGGCGTGGTATCTGTCCGCGCATTTGACGAACACGATGTTGTTACTGGGAGCCTTGACCGTAACGGCGTGGATCGCCTGGACTGGAGCGGCGTACCTCCGTTTGCATCGAGTTCCCAGAGCGTTGCTATGGACGCTACCTGTGACGTTGGCCGTGGGCGTTACCGGGGCGATTGCCGCATTGGGCGATACTCTCTTTCCGGCAACTTCTTTCGCGAGCGGGTTTCATCAGGATTTTTCGAGTGCGTCGAGTTGGCTGCTGAGGTTGCGGCTTTTACATCCGGCGATTGCGATTCTTGGGGCGGGCTATCTGGTTTGGGTGACGGTGTCGGTTCTGCGACGGCGCAAGGAGGATTCGGTCGGGATTGCGGCAGCGAGGGTACTTGGGATTACGTGCTTTCAGCTGGGCGTGGGTGCGATGAACGTGACGCTGTTAGCTCCGGTGTGGATGCAGATCTTTCATTTGTTCATGGCCGATTTGCTTTGGATCGCGGTGGCCGTAATGGTCCTGGAGAGCGGGCGCGTGGGAGAAGGCGCGGAAGAGTTGGCCGTGAAAGGCCTGCCTGCGGCAAAAGCACGCTCTAGTGCGATTCACGGGGAAGCGTAGTTATCCACGCCGGCTCGCAAGTCCAAACATACTTCTGGGAAATGTTTCACGATAATATGTCATGAGGACGAGATGCCCCCGCTCCAGCTCGTCGGATGCGCGTTCAGAAAGCAGACACCATGACTGAGCCAACCGTTGCCTGTCCGCAGTGCAAAACACAGATCAAGTTGACGGAGTCGCTGGCAGCGCCGTTAGTGGAGGCTACCAGGCGCGAGTATCAGAAGCGCATTGAACAGATCAGTTCGGAATGCGCCCAGCGCGAGGAAGCGGTTCGAGAGCAGGAACAAAAATTCCTCAAGGTCCAACAGGACTGGAGAGCAGCCGAACAGGAACGGCTCCGGCAAGAGCAGGCTCGCATTGCGAAGGAGGAAGCGCGACGGGCGGAGCAGAAATTTTCTACCGATCTCGAGCAGAAGATGCAAGAGATTATGCATCTGGGAAATCTGCTGAAGAGCCGGGAAGAAAAGCTGGCCGAGGCGCAGCGGACCCAGACCGAGTATCTGCAGAAGGAACGGGCGCTGGAGGATCAAAGACGCGAGCTGGAACTGACCGTTGAGAAGCGAGTGCAGGAAGGCCTCACGACGGTGCGTGTGCAGGCTCGGCAGGAAGCGGAAGAACAATCGAAGCTGAAGGTCCTGGAGAAGGAACAGACGATTGCGGCCATGCAGAAGCAGATTGAGGACCTGAAGCGGAGGGCCGAGCAGGGTTCACAGCAGTTGCAGGGTGAAGTGCAGGAATTGGAGTTAGAGCGGCTTCTGGCGGCGAAATTTCCGTTCGATACTGTACAACCGGTGCGTAAAGGAGAGCATGGAGGCGATGTTCTTCATCGTGTGACGAGCAGCCAGGGGCAGTGCTGCGGTTCTATTTTGTGGGAAACAAAGCGGACGAAAAACTGGAGCGACGGCTGGCTGGCGAAGCTGCGCGACGACCAGCG
Organism: Bryobacteraceae bacterium; assembly: GCA_035475295.1. GTDB lineage: Bacteria > Acidobacteriota > Terriglobia > Bryobacterales > Bryobacteraceae > Bog-105. Next base: position 97,912 of record DATIMM010000019.1, on the reverse strand, counting down.
AAGTGCGAAGGCCGAGATCGCGGTGATCGTGAGCCATGCATTGCCCAAAGACGTGGAATCGTTTGAGTTGGTAGATGGCGTCTGGATTACTCATCCCAAGACCATGATTCCGGTGGCGTTTGTGTTACGGCATACTTTGATCGAAGTGAGAACGGCGCGCTGTGTCTCCGAAGGACAGCAGACGAAGGCCGAGATGGTGTATCAGTATTTGGCGGGTCCGCGATTCCGGCAGCGTGTGCAGGCCATTGTGGAGGCGTTTAGCTCCATGCAGGAGGATCTCGACAAGGAACGGCGAATGATCCAGAAGCAGTGGGCCAAACGGGAAGAGCAGATTCAGCGGGTGATGCAGTCCACGGTGGGCATGTATGGAGATCTGCAAGGAATCGCGGGGAAGTCCATGCAGGAAATCGATGGACTCGACATGAACGCGATAGAAGAAGGAACGGAGCGTTCCCCGACCCTGCAGATGACGTTTACCGGGCGGTAGTATCGGCCTGCTGCAACAGGCGATACAGTTGATTCCCGTATTGCTTGACGGTCGCCATACCGATGCCGGGAATAGCCAGTAACTCCGTATCGGTTTTGGGCCGCTGATCGACCATGGTTCGCATCACGCGGTCGCTGAAGATGCGAAATGCCGGAACGCCGCGCTTACGGGCCTCGTTCGAACGCCAGGTGCGCAGGGCTTCTTCCAGCGCCGAAGGCCGCGCGGGCTCTGCAGTGTCCATCGGCGTTTGTTTTGGTTTGCCGTTTTTTGAACTGGATTTTCCCCGGGCGGCACGCGTGGTTGCTGTCTTCTTGCCGTGACGCATGCGCTTTGCAGGGGCGTCGGGTTCTGCCTTCATGAATAGCTGAAGTGGCGTGTCATCGGTGAGGCCGCGTCCGGTGGCGGTCAGCCGCACGGTCCGGTAAGGAATTCGTTTTCCGTTCTTCTCGAACACTTCGTCGGTAAACTGAAGCAGTTCCGCACGCGCCAGCGCGCCGAGCACATCTTCGAAGGTATCGCGGGTCACTTCGTTTCCGGGGTAGAGTTCGCCGTGGAGCTTTCCCGTGGAGGCAACCCGCCCCGACTTAAGGGCTGAGACAACACGTAGTGCGGCCGAATGCTCCGCCTTTGTAGCGTCCCGAAAACGCTGGATCACGGACCCGGCGGGCTCGCAAAAGTCGCAGATGCCGCAGGGAGTCTGGCTGTCGGCGATATCGCCAAAGTGATGTACCAGGGTTGCCATGCGGCAGTGATGGCTACGTGCGTACCGGATCATCATTTCCACTTGAAAGGTCTTCTGTTCGCCCTGTGCCAGGTAGAGAGGACGCCAGCGGCTCTCTCCTTTCGTTACGTTCTCATCGGCATCGAGGAGGGCTCCTCCATGCGTCCATAGTTTTTCGAGCACCTTATCAAACAGATCTTCATCGAGCCTGCATTGTTTGAGGAGAAGAGCCTTGGGGACGGGATCAGCCGTGAGCCGGGCATAAATGGCATCAAGCGCCGCAACGTCCGGATAATCGCGTTCGAAGAAGAAGTCGTGTGTGTGGCGGTCGGCGTAGGACTGCATCAGAATCGCGCGGCTGGGTGCACCGTCGCGGCCAGCACGTCCGATCTCCTGGTAATAGCCTTCGAGGCTTGCAGGCAAGGCAGTATGAATGACGGTGCGCACGTTGGGTTTGTCGATACCCATACCGAACGCAATAGTAGCGACCATGATTTCCACTGTTCCCGCGAGGAATTGTTCCTGAACGCGGTTCCGGTGAACGGCGTCGAGGCCGGCGTGGTAGGCAGCGGTTCTCGCGACGCTGGAGAGTTCGCCCGCTAAAGATTCGGCTTGTTTTCTGGAAGGAGTGTAGACGATAGCCGGGCGATGCTGGGGATCGGCGAGGATGTCGCGCGCCAAGGCGGCCCGCTGCGAAGGCTTCGCTTCCACTACTTCGATAGCGATATTGTCGCGTCGAAAACCGTGGATGAATTGCACGGGCTGTGCCAATTGGAGCTGCTCGGCTATGTCTTTCTGGACGACCGGTGTTGCGGTCGCCGTTAACGCCATGACGGGAGCCGGCCGGAGAGCAGGGAGCGCTTCACCGAGACGGCGGTAGTCGGGGCGAAAATCATGGCCCCATTGCGAGATGCAATGGGCCTCGTCGATGACGACCAGAGAAGGTTTCCGTTTGGCCAGCATCTCCGGGAAGCCGGGGACACGAAGGCGCTCCGGCGCGATAAAGAGGAACTGCAACTTGCCTCCGAGATAGTCCAGGCAGACTTGCCGTGAGGTCTGGCGAGTGAGGCCGGAGTGAATGCGCTCGACCGCAAAGCCACGTTCTTTTAATTTCGAGACCTGGTCTTCAATCAACGCGATCAGAGGACTGATTACCAGCGTGGTTCCGCCACGAGCCAGAGCAGGGAGTTGATAACACAACGATTTGCCGGAGCCGGTAGGCATGACGAGCAGAACATCTTTTCCCTCAATGGCAGCCTGGCAAACGGCTTCCTGATTCGGGCGAAATGAGGTGAAGCCGAATCCGTGCTCCAGGATTTCGAGTAATGAAGCGTTTTGAGGGGGCGTCCAGGCGGGCGGAGTCTCACGGGATGGAGTGCTTTCGCGTTCGACGATTGCGCGGCGAGGCCGGCCTTCCACATTTCCCACTGCTTCGCGAACGTACTGCTCGATGCCTTCCAGAAAAGGCTGAAGTTGCGCGGAGCCTGCCTGAATTCGTCTGAGATACGCTTCCCACTGCCCGGTCATCGCGGGGCTTTTCACTTCCGGCTGGACGGCTTCGATCAGGCGAATGCCCTTCTCCGTTACCTCCAGATTTTTGGCGTTCCGGACGAGATAGCCGCGCTTCAAAAGAACTTCAATGATGCTGGCGCGCGTGGCTGGCGTACCCAGACCGGATTCCTTCATGGCATCAGAGAGCTCTTTCTCGTCGAGCGTTTTCCCCGCCGTTTCCATGGCGGTGAGGAGCGTAGCGTCAGTGAACCGTTTAGGCGGCCGCGTCTTCTTGTCGAGCGTGTTTACGTCGAGTACTTCTACCTGCTGATTTTCCGCTAACCCAGGCGGCAGCGTGGGCTCTGCCGGATCGTCTGCCCCGCTTGATGCGTTGGCGTTTTTCTTGCGTTCCGGTTTAGGATCCAGAACCTTCCATCCCAGTTGCTGAACGGCTGTGCCGGAGGTGCGATACCAGTCGACGACTTCATTATTCGTGATGGTGGTCAGCACGGTGGTGAGGGCGACGAGGTAGTCGTCGTGCCAAGCGCTGAGCAAGCGACGGCAGATGAGATCGTAGATCTTCTTTTCATCGGCCGGAAGCCCCGCCTTGGGAGCAGCGGCTGTCGGAATGATGGCGTGGTGATCGGTCACCTTGGTGTCATCGACGAAACGGCGGCCTAATGGACGTTGACCGGTTTGGGGCGCGAGATGTTTCCGGTAGGACGCTTCGATCGCTTGCACTACGGAGGGCAGGGTGCGGGCTACTTCCTGCGAGAGGTGGCGGCTGTCGGTGCGTGGATAACTGATGAGCTTGTGATTCTCGTAGAGGGCCTGCGCCAGTTCCAATGTTCTTTGTGCACTGAAACCGAAGAGGCGGTTCGCATGACGCTGCAGTTCGGTCAAGTCATAAAGGGGCGGGGGCAGAATGCGTTGCGTTTCACGCTCGACGGCATGGATGCGGGCATCACCGGTGCGGGCACGCTCGGCGATTTGTTTGGCCTCTTTGCCATCGGCAGGCAGGCGGGTAGATTTCTGCGACGCTTCTCCGTCGTTGGCACCTGCGGCGGGGCGGCGGAACCATAGGCCCTCGTAGGTGGTTTCCTTCGGCGAATCGACGGGATGAAAGGTGGCGACTACCTCCTTGTAGTTTTCGGGAACGAAATTGCGGATCGTGAGCTCCCGGTCTACAAGCATCGCCAAGGTTGGGGTTTGTACACGGCCAACCGACAGCTCCTCGCCGTAAGCAATCGTGTAGGCGCGGGAAAGGTTCAGGCCGACAAGCCAGTCGGCACGGCTACGGCCGCAGGCGGCGTCTGCTAACCCGCTGTAGTCGCTTGCGGGCCGAAGCGTTTCAAATCCTTTGCGGATCGCGTCCGGAGTCAACGAAGAAATCCAGAGTCGTTGGACCGGCTTCTCACACTCGGCCTTTTCGTAGATGTAGCGGAAGATGAGTTCTCCTTCGCGGCCAGCATCCGTAGCGCAGACCACAGTGGATACGCGCGGCGAGTTCAGGATTTTCTTTACAACATCGAACTGGTCTTTTGTTCTTTCGTACGTGACGAGCGGCCAGTGTTCGGGCAGCATGGGGAGCAGATCCCTGCGCCAGGAGCGCCATTCGGGACGAATCTCATGCGGCTGCGCGAGAGCAACGAGATGTCCGATGGCCCAAGTGACTACATACCCGTTCCCTTCGAGAAATCCTTCCCCTTGTTTGCTGGCGCCCACGACGCGAGCGATATCGCGGGCAACCGAAGGCTTTTCCGCCAACACGGCAATTTTGCCCGATTCTTCCGCCTTCATAGAACACTTTTAGTGTAGCGATGGAGGCGAAGATATCGTGAACTAAAAGCTCAGCCGGGAAGTTGGGGAGCCAATTTTTGCACGGGAGGAGCGTCAGAGCCCAACCAATCGGGATGACGTGCGGTGCTGTCGAAGTGGGCCGTTGTCTTAAAGAGTTCGTACTTTCCGTTGAGGGCTACCTGTTGCGTCTTCGCTAATAATGCCGCAACCTGCGTTTCATCCATGGGCTTGAATGTTTTTGCGGCCTGAAACGCCTGGTCCAGTATCTCCGGCTTGTCAATGCCGGTGATGACGACCGCGGTGGGTTGATTGAGTGCGTAGTGAAGGCATTCGATGGGAGAGACGGTGTTGCTCTTCAAGATAATGCCGTCACCGCCGCCGAATGGCTTCATGCTTTGAACAGCGATTCCTTCCGCCGCCAGCTTCGGCATCACCAGCTGGGCGAAGCTTCTGAAATGCGCATCCATGACGTTAATGGGCATCAGCACGGCATCAAAGCGGAAGCCGTGCTTCTCCGCTACTTCCAGCATGTATAAATGCACATGGGGATCTTTGTGGCCGGTGAATCCAATGAAGCGTATCTTGCCCGCTTTTTTGGCGTCCATGACGGCTTCGAAAGCGCCACCTTCGTTGAAGACGCGATCCGGATCGTCGAAGCGGATGATTTCGTGAAATTGAACCAGATCCACGTGGTCGGTCTTGAGGCGGGTGAGCGAAGTGTCGATCTGGTTGGCCGCGAGATCCTTGGTGCGGCCATCGATCTTCGTCATGAGGAACACCTTGTTGCGGGAATTATTCTCGGCGAAGGCATTCCCCATGCGCCTTTCACTTCGCCCTTCGTTGTAATCCCAGGAGTTGTCCATGAAGGTGATGCCGCGATCGATGGCCTGGTGAATGAGCCGGATGGCCTTGTCGTCAGAGACGTCCGCCTTACCGATATGGGAGCCGCCCAGGCCGATAGCGGACACTTTTTCGCCGGTGCGCCCGAAGGCGCGGTACAGCATCTCGCCTCTCAGCTCGCCTGCGTCAGCGACGCGCATGAGCTTGGGTGCAGCCGCGTTAGGATGGGGCGTCGTGCCGGCGGTTGGACTTTGTTGCGCGAAGGCACTGGACGTCGCAAGGCCACCGGCCACGATGTTGCTGAAGAATTCTCTGCGATGCATGATGGTTTGGTCACTCCCAGGAATATCTGATTGGAGGACCGCCCACGGCGCGTGGATGTTTCGCCCCATCCGGGGTTTCTGGGGCTTTCCCTAGGACTCGCTGGTGGAAAAAAGCCCGGCGAATAGATCGTTTAGGGGCTTGTAGCTCAACAGCAGGCCGAAAGCCAGAGTTACGAGCAGCAGAGTGGCGGGTTCGGGTGCGGCGGCGGGGGCATCGGCCGGGGGATCAGTGAAGGTGAGGCTGAATTTTAGATTTTCGATATCGTTGCTGAATGGAGCGGAAACGTTGTCCGCCAGTGAAAACGTCAGCGGGGCTCCGAGGGTATGGTGGACCTCAAACGAGCTGCTGCCGTTTCCGATGAGGCCTGCAGGCGAACCGTTGACAAAAATGTTGAGGGCATAGCGGGAGTACCCGGATGTGGTAGCTGAACCGCTGACGATCCAATTTCCTGACGTATCCGAGACGGGGAGAACGGCAGAGAATGCCGACATGGGATTGGAGTGCGCCAGAATGCCCTGGGCTGCTTCCAGCGAACCATTGAGGGAGAAGACCAGATCGGATCCGGAGAGATTCAGACTGCCGGTCGTATACGCGTTGGTACCGAAGCTAGATGAACCGGTTTGTGCCGTACAACCGGCGGTTGCAGTACCGTGATTAGAGCAAACAACGGTTCCACCAAAGTATCCCTGCAGAGAGAGCATGCTGTCGGCGAGCATGGGGGAAGTCAGAAGCAAAAGGCCCAGAAGAGCGTTCTTCATATCGGTGGTGAGACGGCACGGGGCAGGTAAAGAATCTCATGGGCCTTTCGTACTTTCTGTACTAATCCACTGGTGAATAGTTCTCAACAACAGCGGAGTGATACACCCTACACCGACGGAGTAGTCCCGAAGATTTCATGGAAGAAGGATTCCATGGCGGCCCAGGAACGGTCATCTGACAGTTTATTGTAGGCTCGCTGCTGCAAGCCGAGTTCGCCGGCTTTGGGGTTGGTAAACGCATGCTTGCTATTCCCATAGATGATGACCTGATAATCGGTGCCGGCTTCCCTCATCTCATTGATGAAAGCGTTGACTTGGTCGAGCGGGATAAACGGGTCGTCGGCACCGGTGCAGACCAGTATTTTTGCTTTCACTTTGCCTGGCTGGGCAGGCAACTTTGTTTGTAGAGCGCCGTGGAAGCTGACCACGCCCGCTACCGGAGCGCCGCTGCGAGCCAGTTCCAGCACAGTTGCGCCGCCAAAGCAGTAACCGATTCCGGCGACACGGCTCCGTTCGACCTGCGGCACGGACATGAGCGCCTCGTAAGCGGCCTGAATACGAGCCCGTAAGGTCTTCGGATCGTTGTTTAAGTCCTGAATCAACTGCAGGCCTTCCTGTACGCTGGTGGCCTGTTTCCCATCACCAAACATATCGACGGCCAAGGCTACGTAGCCGAGTTGAGCTAAACGTTCAGCACGGCTCTTCGCATGCTCGTCGAGGCCCCAGGCTTCGTGGACGACGAGAACGCCGGGACGTTTTTCCAGCCTTGCTTCGTCGTAGGCAAGGTAACCACGAAACGTTTGTTCAGGCGACTTGTATTCAAAGGTGTCGGTTTTCATACTTGTGTGGCTTCCTTGCCATAGATGCGGCGGCGGGCCGATTTCCATACAGACTGTTTCGACGGGGAAAGATGTAAAGGAAGCATTCGCTTTCCGCTAAATCTTTTTCCAGTTCTGCCGATAGAGAGTATGGAAGGCAACCATGTTTATCAACAGCAAAACCGATATTGCGAGGGTCGTGAAGCACGTAGCCTTTGCTGTGCTTCCCGTTCTTCTGCCAGTGATCATGCCCTGCCGCATCTCTTGACTCCAGGAGCAGGTAGCGGAAGGTATCCGGCGAGTATACGTCTAATAAGCGAAAAGGGAACCTTGCGGTTCCCTTTCGTCGCGTCGATCGTATTCGACCCTGTATTTGTGACTAACTTGTCCCCTGCTTATCGGGGCAGTTTTGATTATATCGCGGTCGCGCGTTGGGAGGCCGGCGTTTCGCCCACTTTTTCCGCGATGGACTTGGCCTGAACAAACTGGAGCAGATAATCGGGGCCGCCCGCTTTGGAATCTGTACCGGACATATTGAAGCCGCCGAACGGGTGCGCGCCCACCATGGCACCGGTGCATTTGCGGTTGATGTAAAGGTTTCCTACAAAGAACTGCCGCTTCGCTCTTTCGATCTTTTCTGGATTGGTGGTGAAAACGGCACCTGTGAGACCGTATTCGGAGTCGTTCGCCAGCTCCAGCGCGTGATCAAAGTTCTTGGCTTTGGTGACGGCCAGGACAGGACCGAAGATCTCCTCCTGGTAGATGCGCGCTTTGGAATCGACATCGGCAAAAATGGTCGGCTGGATGAAGTAGCCTGCGCCTTCGGCCGGGCCACCCCCAAGAACGAGGCGTCCTTCTTTCCTGCCGGTTTCGATGTACCCCAGTATGCGATCGCGGGCGCGGGCGTTAATCACCGGGCCCATGTAGTTGTTCAGGTCCTCCGCCGGACCGATGGAAAGCGAGGCAGCCTTTTCCTTCAGCTTCTCCAAGAACTCGTCATAGATGGTCTCGTCGACTATGGCTCGTGAACAGGCAGAACACTTCTGACCCTGAAAGCCGAAGGCGGAGTACAGTACGCCGAGCACGGCCTGGTCGAGGTTTGTTTCGCGATCGACCACGATAGCGTCCTTGCCGCCCATTTCCGCGACAACTCGCTTAATCCAGCGCTGTCCCGGTTGCGCTTTAGCAGCAGACTCATTGATTTGGAGTCCTACTGCACGCGATCCAGTAAAGGAAACGAAGCGCGTTTTCGGATGGGCCACCAGACTGCTTCCGATCAGCGCGCCGTCGCCATTCAAAAGCGAAAAGCTCTGGGGCGGGAAACCGGCTTCGAGAAGCACTTCGGCAAACTTTGCCGCGATCGTGGGTGTTTCAGCCGAGGGCTTGACCACAACGGTATTGCCAACCACCAGCGCCGATACGGTCATGCCGGCAAGAATAGCGAGCGGGAAATTCCAGGGAGGCAGAATGACGCCCACCCCGAGGGGGAGATAGACCATTTCGTCATGCTCGCCTGTGAGTTGGACGACGGGATCGGGATTTGCTAGCTTCCAAGCTTGCCGGGCGTAGTATTCGCAGAAATCGATCGCTTCGGAAACATCGCCTTCGGCTTCGGCCCAAGTTTTGCCTGATTCGTAGACGAGCCAAGCGTTGAATTCAAATTTGCGCTGACGGATGATTTCGGCCACGCGGAGCAGCGAAAGGATGCGCTCTTCCGCGGGAACGGCACTCCACGTCGGGAAGTATGCGAACGCCCTTTCGACGGCTTCGCGGGCGTCCTGTTCGGAGGCGTTCTGATGAATTCCGACGATTTCCGACGGCCGGGAGGGATCGAAAGACTCGAGCTTGGAAGACGAGGTGCGCCGTTCTCCTGCGATCAGAAGGGGATACTCTTTTCCAAACCGGGCGCGCACCTCACTGAGGGCGGCGCGCATGGCATCGGCGTTGGCCGGCCTGGAGAAATCGGCGTAGGGTTCGTTTCGAAAAGGAGCAAGTTGCAGCGGCTGGGCGACGGTAGCTGGCATATGTGTCGGATGATTTCCGGGCCTAAACGGTTGGCCTCCTCTGGCCGGCATCCGATGCGTCGTGGGGCAGCTTGCGGCTGCGATCAAATAGCTCGGCAGCATCTTCGGCGATTTCGCGCCCTCGCTCGTAGAGCTCTCGTCCGCGGTTGAAGAATTCACGGCCCGATTCATTCAGGACGCGTCCGCCGTGCTCGGCTAAACTGCGCCGGGTACGTTCTCCGGTTTCCGACGCCAGGAGGAGGGTGGAAATCGTCCCGAACGCCACGCCGCAAAGGAACCATATCATTGTGCTGCTGTTATCGCTTTCCATAAAAGGTCTCCTCAGCTATTTTAAGGCGCTAAGGCCTACCAAAGGTCTACGGCGGCGATGTCGTCCAGTAAGCGCCTGAAAGTTGAAGCAACCTTTTGTGCACCGCTGCCTGATACAGTGATTGATGCCGCACGAGGTGAACAATGAACCGACGTATCTTTTCTCGAAATTTGCTGGGTATGGCAGCGGGAGCCGCGGCTCTGGATCGCGTACCGGCGTTCGCGCAGCAGACGAGCGCAGGTTCAGCCGGGGGTAGTGAATCCGGCCTGCCATTCGGGTTCTCTGTGATGCTCTGGACGGTCTTTAAAGACCTGCCGTTTGAGCAGCGCCTGGAGAAGATTATCGAAGCGGGTTACAAGAACGTGGAACTCGTCGGGGAGTACCACAAATGGTCCGCGGCGGAGTTCGACCGCAACAACGCCAAGCGGAAAGAGCTGGGCGTTAAGTTTGACACTACTGCCGGCCTGAAGCACGGGATCGGCAACCCGCAGGACCGCGACGCATTTCTGACTGACCTCAAGAATGAACTTCCGATTATGGAGAAGCTCGAATGCCCCTCCGTGATCGTGATGTCGGGGAATGTTGTGCCCGGAGTATCGCGAGAGGCCCAGCATCAGAGTTGCATCGAAGGATTGAAACGCGCGGCTGCCTTAGTCGAAGGCAAGAAGATCGATGGACAACCGATCCGCTTGCTGCTGGAAAATATTGACCCGGAAGAGAATCCCAAGTACTACCTCACCTCCGTTGCCGAGGGATTCGAAATCATGAAGGCCGTGAACCATCCTCAGGTTCAGTTTCTCTACGACTTTTTCCATGAGCAGATTTCGGAGGGGAATTTAATCGAGAAGCTCCGAAAGAACATTCAGCATGTCGGCCTGGTTCACATTGCCGATGTGCCGGGACGCCATGAGCCGGGCACGGGCGAAATCAACTACGACAACATCTTCAAAGCCTTGGGAGAGTTGAAATATGACCGGATTGCCGCGATGGAGTTTTATCCGACCAGCAATCCCGTGGAGAAGTTACGAGTGGCCCGGGAGATGGCGATCAAAGCTGCGAAGGCGTAATAGGCGGCCGGCGGCAGCTTACTGAGGTTAATGGAACCAATTCAATTCCACCTTATTGCCGTCGGTTAGAAACGTCACCAGGCCATGTTGGTCGGTGCGGTACACGGATGTGTGGTGTTGAGCGAAGCGCTCCAGAACGCCGGGGCTCGGATGATGGAACTGGTTCTTGTAGCCGTCGGATATGAACGCGAACTGCGGAGTTACCTGGTCCAGAAATTCCTCGGACGACGAGGTTTTGCTCCCGTGATGGCCCACTTTCAGCAAGGTGACCGGATGCAGGAACCCGCTTTGCACCAGGTCGTCTTCAACTGGGCGTTCGGCGTCACCCGTAAGCAGAACACTGCGGCGTCCATATGTCACCTGAAATACCAGGGAATCGTTGTTCGTAGCTGATTCGCCAGCCGCGTAATCCGGAGAAGGCGCCAAAATACGGATTTTCGCCCCGCCAATATCGATGACCGGTGAATTCCGAGTCAGGGGAACAATGGGAATGTGATCCGCATTGGCGCGCTGTTGAACTACTTTCCATTCGTCGGTTTCGGGCTCGGCTCCGATCCACAGGGCGCGAGGATGAAAGTTGTCCAGGATGGCCGGAAGGCCGCCCATGTGGTCGGAGTGGCCGTGAGTTAAAACAGCATAATCGAGATGGCGGATGCGGCGGCTCCACAGGTATGGGGAAACAACGTCCTCGCCCATATCCATGTTCGGTTTGCGCGCCATGCGACTCATGCCGGGAAAGCCGCCAGCATCCACCAACATGGTTTCCCCACTGGGGAAGACCAGGAGAATACTGTCGCCCTGACTGACGTCGATGGCAGTCACTTCCAGCATGTGAGGTCGGAGTTCGGGCCTCCAGGGCTGCCAGTACATAGCCGAAAATAGGGCCAGAGAACAGACGAGCAAGGGCGCGATCCAGCGGCGGCCACAACGGATCGCAATGGCGAGAAGTACGAGGGAAATCGCAAACGAAACCGACAGCGCGACGGGAATCGCGGCCATGCGCCAGGAGGGTTCGAACCGGACGTGCCATGTGGCGACGAGCTCGGCGCATTTCAGGAAGATCGCAGTGAGCCAAGCCAAGAAATGCCAGCCGGTGAGGATGGCCGCGAAGCCGAGCGGAACGACGACCGAGAGTAGGGGAATGACCACGATGTTTGCGGACAGCCCCGTCAGGGACAACCGGTGAAAGTAAGCGATCATGGGCAGGGCAAGGCCGAACTGCACGCACGCCGATACGATTACCATTTCGGCGACAAACGCCCAGACAAGGACGGCATAGGACACCATGGACTGAGCCACAGGTTCAGAGAGTTTTGTCCATGCCTGGAGCGTTTGCGTGAGCAATCGCAGTTCGACGCGCCACCGGGCCGCCCGGGCTTCGACCTTGGGATCGTAGCGGAATTGATCGAATCGCTTCACAGCTCCGCGGAGAGGCTCAGTGACTTGCTCCATCAGAGGGATGGCGAAGACCGCGATAGCTGCGGCAGAAAGAAAGGAAAGTTGAAAGCTCGGGTCAAATAACTGATCGGGGTCGAAGGCAAGATAGATCAGGCCGATGGCACCCAGTATGTTCAGGATGCGGGTTTTCCGGAAGAAGTAGCTGGCGGCAAGAAAGAGGGTAAACCCGCCGGCGGCGCGAACCACGGGCGAACTCATACCGGAGATGAAGGCGTAAAGCCAACTGGCTATCGTCGTGATGCAGAGCGCCGGTACGCGACGAATGCGGATCAGCTTCAGGAGAACCAGTAAAGTGAAGGCAAGCACGGAGATGTGCTGACCAGAGATGACGAGCGCATGGTATGTCCCGGTGAGGCGGAAGTCGTTTGTCCACCGCCGGTCGACGGAACTGGTCTCACCGAGCAGCGTGGCCTGCAGGAGCGCGGCCGTTTCCGGGTCGTTCGGATAAAGACTGACCAAACGGCCGAGCGCCCAGGTACGCACGTTGTAGAGCCAAGTCACCGGCGTGGAGCCGCACTTGCCGGGAACGGTTCGGATATCGGCCGGGGACGAAACGGATCCCGTCCAATAAATGTGCTGGCTGGCAAGATAGCCGGCGTAGTCGAAGGCGTCCGGGTTTCCAAAGTTGCGCGGAGTGCGAATCTTCGCGGCTACTTCGACCGTCTGGCCGTAGCGAAGCGGCAGTTGGGCATTGGTTTTCAAGTTGACCGTGATTCTAGCGGCGGCTTGGGGTGCAATCTCCAAAGTGAACTGCTCGCGAGTAGGAGAGAACACGGGCGGGTTTGTGACGCATCCGGAGAGCAGAACCGTTTCGGTGTCTTCCGCATTCATCACCGGTGTTTTGGTATGACGGTGAATGACCTGGGTAACCATTCCGGCCATGACCATCAGCGCACAAACGGTGGGCAACCGAAGGCTCTGGCCTTTGGCGGTTGTAAAGGCCAGCCCAACCGCCGCTAGCGCCAGGGCAACGGGAACGTAAAGATCGGGAAGCTCAAAGAAGTAAAAGTGAGCAATGAGGATGCCGCCAGCCAAGGCGGAGACGGGTAGCAGTAAGGGCTCGCGCACACCACTCAACTAGTGTGCGGAGCCGAGTGATGTTCTCCTGTCCTATGCGGTACGGGAAGTCTCGCGGTCTCGGATCGTCCACAGCCCGTCACCGCGTAACGCCAGATTACCGACGTGTCCGGCGCGGGCTCCGGCTACGCCGACCTCGATGGGAGCATTGGGCGTTTTCCGGGAGCGGACGCAATCCAGGAAGTTCTGTACGTGATCGAACGTACCGTCGTGGGTGGAGCGTTCCAGCATGAGGGCGTCTTCGGAACGAAGGGTTTCGCTGAAGGGCCGGTTCATTTCGTCAAACAGTTTAAAGCCGCTACGGTGGAGCCACAGCGCCGCCTTTGTACCCCGGAACATAAGCCCGCCGTCTTCGACGTTTCCGATCATCGCGCAGTCCCAATCGACGATGAATCCCGGGTAGGCATACGAGGCGCCCATTGTATCCGGGCAATCGCGCTGTTTAAAGGTGGCCTTCATACCGGTAGCCGTGGCACGCTCCGGCATGTCTTTGTTCAGGAACCATTGGGCGACGTCCACCCAATGAACAAATAAGTCAGTCATGGCGCCACCGCCAAAGTCCCAGTACCAGCGCCAGAATTCATATTGATCCTGGTCAAACGGCCGGTACGGCGCAGAGCCCAGGAACTGTTTCCAATCTAGCTTCGCGGTATCGATTGCCGCGCGGAGCCGGTCCTGCGCGAGTTGATAATTTTGATACCAGTAGGTGCGCACCAAGGTGATTTGCCCTAGACGGCCTTCGTCCACCAATGCTTTCGCCTGAACGAAGTGGGGCCAGCTTCGCTGCTGAGTTCCGATCTGGACAACGCGCTTGGAATTATGGACCGCACTGATTATGCCCTGTCCTTGTTCGACAGTGTGGGTGACCGGCTTTTCGCAGTAGGCGTCTTTTCCCGCCGCGACGGCAGCCGTGAGGATGGGTACGTGCCAGTGATCGGGCGTACCGATGACCACGGCATCGACATCCGGATTGGCGAGAACTTCACGATGGTCACCGTACTCACGGGCATTGGGGCCGAATTTTGCCATGGCTTCCTGACGGTGAGGTTCATAAACATCGCAGACGGCAACCAGATCGCTGCCTCCAGCCCGGTTGAAGAGGCTCAGCAAGTATTGGCAACGCTGGCCAGTACCAATGGCGCCGAGACGAATGCGGTCGTTTGCGCCCACGATGCGGCCGTAGGACACGGCGCTCGTCGCCATTGCGGCGGCCGTACCGAGAAAGGCGCGGCGATTTAATCCGGTTGAGTTGGCGGGAGTTGGTTCGGACGACATTCAGGTTGAATATATATCACGAGAGGAAACCACGGATAGTACCGGCGCCTCCCGATATAACCTGTTCCTCTTAGAGACGAGCTTCTTCACCTCCGGCCCTAGAAGAAGTACCATTTGTTATTGACAGGTCGGCAGGCGAAGGATCATACTAAAGAAAAATTAATAGTGGAGTGGAATTCCACGCGGTGGAATTCATGAATATGGATAATCGTTCGTCCATTTAGCTCATTTTTAAGGATTTTTCTAGGTTTTCTATCGTCAGCACTTCTCCTCCAACCCAAACTAAACCTGGCTGATTGGATAGAATCGATCAGCCATTTTTTTATCGAGCGGCAGTCTGGATGAGTCAGGGCAGAAAACAGTATTACACTCCGACCCGGAAAGAAATCGACTACTATTACAAGACTCACCGGTCCCGGTTCTTTTCCCCCGAACGCATTCGCGTAGCACACATCGTAAAAAACGTTGATGAATGGACAAGCCGCGACGCGGCACGCGCCGTGTTAGAGCAGGCACAGGACGAGCTTATGCGCGGAGAAGGCTTCGATTCCGTGGCCCGACGCCATTCGGACTGCGGGAGCAATGGCGAACTGTCGTGGTTTTCGCGCGGTGTAATGGTAGAAGAGTTCGACGAAGCGGCTTTTTGTCTAGAGAAGGGCGAGACTTCCTCTATCTTCGAGACGAGCTTTGGCTTCCATATTGTGCGAGTGCTCGACAAACGCCCGGCAGGCATTGCTCCGCTCAGTGAAGTTTACGATGAGATCAGCGCTTTGTTGAGCAAGGAACCCAGTGGAAAAATCGCGGCAAATCAATCGTAATCTCAACCCGTGTTGCGTGCCCAGTAAGCAACGCGCCGTGCTGCTGGATCTGGCGCGCCGAACCGAACCGGTGCGGGAGCGAGTGACCAGGGGTTCCCTAGAGGAGATGGTGCGCCTGGACGGAGGACCGTTCCTGATGGGTGCCGAGGGCACGGAGTCCTTCGTTCAGGATGGCGAAGGCCCGGTCCGCAAAGTCATGGTTGATCCGTTTTATGTGGATCGCTATCCGGTGACAAACGAGCGGTTTGCGGAATTTGTAGATGCCACGGAATACAGAACCGAAGCCGAACGATTTGGCTGGTCCTTTGTGTTTCGCGGTGACATGGCACCGGAAGCGATTTCGCGGCTGGTGACCGACACCGTACTCGAGGCACCGTGGTGGTGCAAGATTTCAGGAGCGGATTGGAGGCATCCTGAAGGACCAGACTCTTCCATCCACACGCGGCCGCATCACCCGGTGGTGCACGTTTCCTGGAACGACGCCGTGGAGTTTGCGCGGTGGGCAGGGAAGCGGCTGCCAACCGAGGCCGAATGGGAATGTGCGGCTCGGGGCGGTTTGGAACAGAAGCTATACCCCTGGGGCGACGAACTCACGCCGGGCGGCAAGCATTTGTGCAACATCTGGCAGGGTGTGTTTCCCACGTTGAATACCGCCGAAGACGGGTTTAGCGGAGCGGCGCCTGTGGACGCTTTTCCCCCGAATGGGTTCAATTTGTATTCCGTGACCGGGAACGCTTGGGAGTGGTGCGCAGACTGGTTCGATCCCCTGTTTCACACGGTCAGCACACGGGTTAACCCAATCGGACCACCAGGCAGTGCGGCAAAAATCATCAAGGGCGGCTCCTACCTTTGCCATCGGTCGTATTGCAACCGATACCGCGTGGCGGCCCGTACGTCAAACACGCCGGACAGCGCTACGACACACATGAGTTTTCGCTGCGTACGGGACGTCTAGGAACCAGACCGGCTAACGCTTCGCAAGCCAGGTTACCTTCTGGGGCGGCGACTGCTCGCAGCTCATCGTCTCCGTGACTCCGGAGGCGATATCGGCA
Source organism: Bryobacteraceae bacterium (assembly GCA_035475295.1). Classification (GTDB taxonomy): domain Bacteria; phylum Acidobacteriota; class Terriglobia; order Bryobacterales; family Bryobacteraceae; genus Bog-105. Next base: position 81,592 of record DATIMM010000019.1, on the reverse strand, counting down.
CACGCGTTCGTGATACCCCCACGGAGGACCGACTCCTCGCTCTTTCCCGTGACTGTTTTGCATGCGGAACGGCCCTGGAAGGTCATACAGACCTCCGCTCGGTAGCGCTTTCCCGCGAGTGTGGAGTACAGGATCAGGGCAACGACGATGAGGATGAAGACTGCAATGTAGATGCCGGGCTTCTTCATTTCACAGCGGCTACTCGGTGAAGAAGTTTCCCATGTCCCGGAACTTCGAATACCGTTCCTCGATGAGTTCTTCCGGAGACCTGCCCGACAACTCGGCCAAGGATTGCCTGAGCGCGACGCGCAAGAACTCGGCCGCCCTGTCGTGATCGGTCTGCGCGCCTTCGGGAGGCTCTGGAACAATGCCATCGATCAGCTTTAGTTGCAGCAGGTCCGTGGCGGTCATGCGAAGAGCGGCGGCAGCTTCGGGAGCCTTGCCGGAATCGCGCCAGATAATCGCCGCACAGCTTTCCGGAGAAATCACGCTGTAGTAAGCGTTTTCGAGCATGTAGACGCGATTCGCAATGGCGATTCCGAGGGCTCCGCCGCTGCCGCCTTCGCCAATGACGACAGCGATGACCGGACTACCGAGGCGCGCCATTTCACGGAGGTTGTAGGCGATGGCTTCGGCCTGGCCCCGTTCCTCGGCATCGATTCCGGGATAAGCGCCAGGCGTGTCGAGCAGAGCAATAATCGGCCGGCGGAACTTTGCCGCGACCTGCATGAGCCGCAGCGCCTTACGATATCCTTCCGGTTTCGGCATTCCGAAGTTGCGCAGGAGCTTTTCCTTTGTGTCCCGGCCCTTTTGCTGGCCGATGATCATGACGGATTGCCCTTCAAAGCTGCCCATCCCGCCGATAACGGACTGGTCGTCACCAAAACAACGATCGCCGTGCAATTCCTGGAAATTTTCGATGAGGCGATTGATGTAGTCGATGGAATGCGGGCGTTTGGGATGGCGCGCAAGTTGGACCCGCTGCCAACTGGCCTTCACCAGATCCGGATCCAGACCTTCGGCTACGGCGATGTCGGGCGCCTCCTCGACGGCTTCGGCTGTCGCAGCAACGTTCTCTTCGGGCACCATTATGTAGCCAAGACCTCCATTGATTCCGGTCCACAAATCTTTTCCAGCTCGGCCCGGAATTCGCGGTCCGGCCGCACTTTGGATGAGACATCCATTACAAGAGAAAAGTCTCGTGGTTTTTCAAGGCGGAGGCGCACTTCCGAAGTGCCCTGCTTCCTAGTGAATAGCTCGTTCAATTGATTCGCTTTCTCATTAGCGTTCTCGTCCCGCAGCCAAATCCGAATGGAGATTACCGAAGGCAGGTCCACGCGGGCCTCTTCGAGGAATACCATCTCCTGAATGGACAACTTTGGAGGCGCTCCTTCTTCCGGCAATATGGAGGCCCGAAGAAAGACGGCGGCATCTTCCTTTAGCTCCGGCAGCAGTTCTTCGTACCGGTTGGCGAAGACCATCGCATCCGCGGTTCCCCGGCCGTCATCCAGCTTCAGGGCCGCCCAGTATCGCCCTTCGCGATTGGTCTTGCGGACGATGTTTGTGAGAATGCCGCAGAGCTTTACCTCCACTCCCTTTTCCAGACCGTCCAGTTTGTCGGTGTAGTGGGTTGCCAGATCGCCGATCTTGTCCTTGAAGCGGCCTAGGGGATGGCCTGAGACATAGATCCCGAGGACTTCCTTTTCGCCGGCGAGCTTCTGCTCCATTGTCCAATCCTGCAGGTTCGCTAAGGGGAACTCCTGCTTCCCTTCTTCGGCGAACATCCCGAACAAGCCGTGCTGCCCCATGCTGCGGTCCCGGTTCGCACGCAAACCTGACTCAAGAGCGCGGTCGAGCGCCTCACTAAGCTGCGCGCGGTTAGCGCCTGTGGAGTCGAGAGCGCCCGCTTTAATCAAACTCTCGATCACGCGCCGGTTTACAGCGCCCAGGTTGATGCGCTCGCAGAAGTTGTAGATGGAGGTGAAGGGGCCGCCCTCATTACGGGCAGCGACAATGGCTTCGACAGCTCCCTGGCCCACGTTTTTCACGGCTCCCAGGCCGAAGCGGATGGAGTCGCCCGCTGGAGTGAAGTTCAGATCGCTTTGGTTGATGTCCGGAGGAAGTACGCTGATGCCCATCTCGCGGCACTCATTGATGTACTTCACCATCTTGTCCATGTTTCCCGCTTCAGAGGTCAGCAGGGCGGACATGAACTCTACCGCGAAATGCGCCTTGAGGTAGGCGGTGACATAGGCGAGGTAAGCATACGCCGCGGAATGCGACTTGTTAAAGCCGTAACCGGCGAACTGCTCCATCAGATCGAAGATTTTGGCCGTCTTCTTCGCTGGGAGCCCACGCTGGGATGCGCCGGTGATGAACCGCTCGCGCTGCTTCGCCATTTCGTCGAGCTTCTTCTTTCCCATGGCGCGGCGCAGAATGTCCGCATCGCCGAGGGAGTAGCCCGCGAGCTTATTCGAGATCTGCATCACCTGCTCCTGGTAGAGGATGACGCCGTAGGTTTCCGAGAGAATCTCTTCCAGCTCTGGAAGGTCGTAGACGATCGGCTTGCGGCCATGCTTACGGTCAATGAAGTCCGGAATCATGCCGCCTTGAATGGGGCCAGGGCGATAAAGCGCGTTCAGAGCGCAGAGATCCTCAATCCGGTCAGGCTGGTAGCGGCGCAGGATATCCTGCATGCCAGAGGATTCAAACTGGAACACGCCGCTGGTGAAGCCGTTATGGAAAATCTTGGTATACGTTTCGCGGTCATCGAGAGGAAGTTCCTCGACGATGATCTTCTGCCCACGATGTTTTTCAATCAGCTTCAGGCCGTCATCGATGATGGTCAGGGTGGTGAGCCCAAGGAAGTCCATTTTGAGCAGCCCGAGCTTGTCGAGGCCGTTCATGTCGTACTGCGTCACAAGTTCCTGTTTGTTTGTGACGTAAATGGGAACCAGTTCCTTCAGCGGGACGGAAGAGATCACCACGCCGGCCGCATGCATGCCCGCGTTTCGTGCCACGCCCTCGATTCTTAAGCTGACATCGAGCACCTCTTTTACCCGGGCGTCCTTGGCTGCAGCCTCCTTCAAGCCGGGATCTTCAATGGCCTTATCCAGCTTGATATTTAACTGCTTGGGAACCAGCTTCGAGATGCGGTCGACTTCCGCGAAGCTCATATCGAGCACGCGGCCCACGTCCTTGATAGCTGCTTTGGCAGCCAGTGTGCCGAAGGTGATGATCTGGGCTACCTGATCGCGGCCGTACTTCTCCGTGACGTACTGAATGACCTCGCCGCGCCGGTTCGTGCAGAAATCGACGTCGATATCGGGCATGCTGATGCGCTCCGGATTGAGGAAGCGTTCGAAGAGCAAGCCGTACTCGAGAGGATCGACATCGGTGATCTCCATGGCGTAGCCGACCAGGCTGCCAGCGGCTGATCCGCGGCCTGGACCGACCGGAATGCCTTTCATTTTGGCGAAATGGATGAAGTCCCAAACGATGAGAAAGTAGCCGGAGAACTTCATCTGCTGGATCATCGTGATTTCGCGTTCGAGGCGCTCCACGTACTCCGGCAGATCGTGTTTCAGCCGTCCCGCTTTCCGAAGGGCCTCCAAGCGGGGGCGCCGTTTCTCAAAGCCTTCCCGCGCAATATAGGCAAAGTAGCTGTCCGCGGTGTGTTCTTCCGGAACCGCAAAACGCGGAAACGGATCTTTCACCTTTTCCAGCTTTACGTGGCAGCGCTGGGCGATATCCCAGGTACGATCCAAGGCGTGCTCGACTTCGCCGAAGAGCGCCATCATTTCGGCTCTCGATTTGATGAAGAAATCCGGTGTAGAGAAGCGCATCCGGTTCGGGTCAGACATGGTTTTGCCTGTCTGGATGCAGAGCAGAATTTCGTGCGCACGAACGTCGTCGTAGGTCAGATAGTGCGCATCGTTCGTAACAACCAAGGGAATGTCCGTTTCCGCTGACATGCGGCGGATCTCGGGCATCACGATCTTGTCCTGATCGAGCCCGTGATCCTGCATTTCGAGGAAGAAGTTTCCCTTTCCAAACAGGTCTACGTATTCGTTGGCCAGGCGCTTCGCATCGCCGTAGCGATCCGCCATGATGGTCTCGTTAACATCGCCGCGCAGGCAGGCGGACAGGGCGATCAGCCCTCTAGAATGCTGAGCGAGCAGATTCTTGTCGATCCGTGGCTTGTAGTAGAAGCCGTCCAGATAGCCCGTCGAAACCAGGTTAATCAGGTTTTTATACCCTTCCTGTGTTTCCGCCAAGAGGACCAGGTGATTGTAGCGGTCGGACTCGGAACGAGTTTTGTGGCCTTGCTGGGAGACGTAGACCTCACAGCCGATTACGGGATGGATGCCGTGCGCGTGCGCTTCGTTGTAGAATTCGACCGCGCCAAAGAGGTTGCCGTGATCGGTCATGGCCACCGCCGGCATTTTCTGGCGCTCCACAACGCCCATCAGTTTCTTGATTTCGCAAGCTCCATCGAGCAGGGAGTAATCGGTATGGCAGTGGAGGTGAACGAACGGACGTTCGGACATGGATGTACTCCTATTTTAGCGGTAGAGTTGCGTCTCTTGCCCGAGAGCGGGGACACCTATAGCCCGGAACCAGGTATAACAATGTTGCAGAATAGAATTTCGAGCAGTGACTAGGAGAAGATCCCCCGTTAGGACCAGACGAGCGCTTTGCAAGCGGGCAATGCAGAGATGCCAGATTACGGGGCTCCTGCTGTGGACGGTGATGCTATTCCAAACCGGTGGCGGAGTAGCGCGCGCACAGGACCTTCCATCATCTCCGGGTGCTGTTTGGGAATCGCCGCAAGAGGCAGCTTACCGTGACGAACTCAACAACTATCATCAGCATGAGTTGAGCCCCGACCCGACCAAGACCTACACACTGACAGAACTGATCGACTTAGCGGAAGAGCATAACCCCAGCACGCGAATTGCCTGGGAGCGTGCAAAGCAAGCAGCAGCGCGTCTCGGAGTATCCCGCGCATCCCTTTACCCCGTAATCACGACTTATGCACTGCTGCAAGAAGGCCGCTCGGGAATTCTGTTGGACAACGCGTTTCATTTACAAGACATCGAATTTGTTCAACCGACGGTCTCGCTGTTGTACACCGTCCTCGATTTCGGACGTCGCCGCGCGGATATCGATACGGCCATGGCACGAAAGCTCGCAGCGGATTTTACTTTTAACGAGACCCATGAAAGCATCATTTTCCAGGTCACTGCCGCTTATTACCAGCTTGTAAGCGCCATGGGACAGGTAGAGGCCGCGCAGGCTAGTTTGGTGAACGCGCAAACCGTGCAGGAAGCCGTGGCTGCACGACTCAAGAACGGGCTAGCGACTCTGCCGGACACGCTGGAGGCGAAGTCCGCAACAGCCCAGGCCGAGTATGACCTGGAAACCGCTAAAGGTGCTGAGCGATTGGCGCGTGGAGCGTTGGCGCAGGACTTGGGAATTTCACCCACGACTGTGCTGAAGGTGGAGGGGATCCCGCGCGCGGTGACACCCGATGCGCTCCAAGAACCGGTAGAGAAAGCTATCAGGCGCGCGCTGGTCCAGCGTCCAGACCTGCTGGCTCAACTAGCGCTCGTGAAAGCCTCCCATGCACAGGTGAGGCGGGCAAAGGACAACTACTATCCGGTGCTGAAATTTACGGGGTCTGAAGATTTTCGCTGGGCGGAGGGATTGCAATTGGGTTCATCGAGGGCGTTTTCACGGAAGCAGATGTGGCTGAACCAATTAAACCTGTCCTGGACTCTTTTCGATGGTCGCGCGCGGTACAACGAACTGGACCGGGCTCGGTCCCAGGAGCGGGAAGCCCAGGCGCAGTTGGAGGCTTTTAGATACAGGACGGAGACGGAGGTTTGGACGGCTTATTCCAATGTCGAGACGGCTCAGCGGCAGCAGCAAGCGGCTGATGCCCTTTTAGCGGCTGCCGATCAGAGCTACCAGTCAGTGTTGGCAGCCTATAAGTACGGCGTGAGGAACTTCCTGGATGTGACCGCCGCACAGAGGACTCTCGCGCAAGCGCGCACCGGGCAGGTAATCGCACGTTCACGGTTGTTTACAAGTGTGGCGGATCTGGCATTTCGGACCGGCGACCTGTTGCGGGTAGGAACAGGTTCAAAACATTGAGCCACTCGAGCAAAGAAGAAGAGCAGCCTTCATGAGGACGGTGCGACTGTTTTGCGTGATAGGTGGGGTATGGATTTCCAGCAGTTGCGAACGCGCGCCGTCGGTGGACGTCCTTGGATCGTTTTTCCCGATTTGGATTTTTTGCATCGCCGCCGGAATCTTCCTAACGATCCTGGCGAGGCGGATATTCGTGCGATTGAAGATCGATTCCGAGTTGGGGCCCGTGATTGTCATTTATCCGTGCTTAACCGCATTTTTCGCGTTTGTCATTTGGCTTATCTTTTTCCGCTAAAGGCAGCATGAATACGTCATTGGATATCCGGGACAGAAGAAGGCTAGGCCGGCTGGTCGGTATTGCCATTGTCGTCGGTGCGGTTTCCACTGGCCTGATCACTTTATGGTCCACGAACGTGAATCCTCGTACGGACGATGCCAGTGTTCGCGCGAACCTTATCGGCATTGCGCCGGAAGTGAGTGGGCCCATTACGAAACTGTACGTCCGCGATAACCAATACGTGAAGAAGGGCGATCTGCTGTACGAGATCGATCCTCTTCCATACGAATATGCCCTGGAGAAAGCACTAGGCGACCAGGCAGCGCTGGAAAAGAAGATCGAGGATGAAGAAAGGATTATTGCCGGCCAGCGCAGCGCGGTGATTGCCTCGCAAGCGGCAACTCTGACATCGGAGGCGAGTGTAAACAGCGCAACCGCGGCCGTGGAAGCTGGGCAGGCAGAGGTGACCAACGCGAAAGCGGGTCTGGCAAGAGCTGAAGCCGAGCATCGATTTGCGAACGACAATCTGCATCGGTTAGAACCCCTGCTGACCCAGCAATTCGTCACCGTAGATGACGTTGATCGGGCGCGCACGAGGGAACAGATCACCGCTGAGGCGGTGCAGCAGGCTGAGGCACAGCTCCGGTTGGCGCAAGCGCGATTGGAATCCGCGCTCGCTCAGGAGAAACAGTCTCATTCCGGGCTGGCCCAGAGCCATGCACAGTATCAGCGGTCGATTCATGAAGTGACCACACTGGAGCCGCTCACGGCCCAACGAAAGGCTCTTGCCTCCGCGGTCAGGAATGCTGAATACAATTTGTCGCGTTGCAAGGTGGTGGCGCCATTCGATGCACGTGTGACAGACATGAACATCTCGGAAGGCGAGTACGCCCATGCAGGGCAACGAGTCTTTACGCTGATCGATGTGCGGACCTGGTGGGTTATCGGAGACTACCGGGAATCGCAACTGAAGTACATCCGGCCCGGGATGGACGCCGATATTTATGTGATGTCGAAGCCCAATGTGCGATTCGAAGGTGTGGTGGAAAGTACTTCGTATGGGGTTTACCCGGAAGAGGCAGGCACCGCGCAGGGGTTGCCGAACGTACCCCGCGCGCTGAACTGGGTACACCTGGCAACGCGATTTCCAGTGCGGGTACGGGTGAAAAGCCCTCCCCCTGAGCTGTTCCGCATGGGAGAAACGGCAGTCGTGATTGTTCGCGGAGATAAGGGGCAAACACACTAGACATGGCCGCTGCCGCTCCCGCCTTCGCCTCCCTCGAAGGAACGCCGAGTCAAATCTTTCAATTTCTTACAAGGGAACTAGCTCCGTACCCCGGCCGCGCCGCTACAGTCGGACGGATCACCCTCGCTGTGGCACTTACCTTCATCCTGGTGATGACGTTCCGGATACCACTGCCCGCCTACGTGCTGTACATGGTCTTCTTTGTCACGCGGGACACGCCGACTGCGGCTGTGCGAGGAGGGTTGGTCACGCTGACGGCCGTTATCGCCAGCGCTGTTCTCACGCTGCCGGGTTTGATCTTGTTTGCCGACTTCCCGATGCCCCGGTTCCTATATACCACCGGATGCTTCTTTGTAGTGTTCTATCTGATTGCCGTACTGGAACAGAGAAGCGCCGCGATCAACATGGGACTGGCGGTTTATCTGATCACGGTCGTGTGGGACCGGCCGATGTCCGGTGAAGCGCATCTGCAGAGCAGCCTGTGGGTTCTGGTGGTGCTTTCGCTGGGCGTCGCAGTTTCCGCGGTGGTAGAAATAATTTTCGTCCGGCAAGGCCCGCTGGAGGACGTGCTGAAGGGCATTGACGTGCGGTTGGAGGCATTCGAGCACGCGCTCCTATATATTGCCGAGACCGGGTCGGCCACGGGTGATCCTGCCACCGAAACAATCGCAAGATTGGGTACGGTCGGAACGGGCCGTCTTCGGAGACAGCTGAGAGCTGCTGAAGGCGATGCAGGAGGCCTGTCGCAGTACCTCGTCGAGTTGGAAACGACCGTAGCGTTAGTGGGTCGACTGATTGACGTTCTGGCGGGATTGCAGGTAAGGGGAAACCTGGATCAGCCCACTCGCGAGCGTTTAAAACGGTTGGCAGCCGAAGCGGGCCGTGTCCGCCAGGAGCTACGGCAACGCGAGAAACCAGAACCGTGGACATCCGAGGAGGGTGAAAAACCGTCGTTGGCGATCCCGATGTTGCCTGAACTGGAGAGAACGGTGAGGCTGATTCCACAGGCATTCTCTCCAGCCCAGTCGCTGAAAGCAGACGTTATCTCAGTTATCGATGTGGAGCAACCGACACGCTTGTTTGTTCCGGACGCCTGGACGAACCCCGAGCATCTTCGGTTTGCCGTGAAAGGATGGCTGGCGAGCACGCTTTGTTACATCTTTTACGCGGCTGTTGCCTGGCCCGGCATTTCGGCTTGCGTGCTGGCCTGCCTGATCACTGCACTTTCCACGCTCGGCGCTTCGCAGCAAAAACTCATCTTTCGGTTAGGGGGCGCGGCACTCGGAGGACTGTTGATGGGGCTCGGCTCGCTGATGTTTTTTCTACCCTACATGGGCTCCATCACGACCGTCACGCTGTTGATTGCGGCGGGTTCCGCCGTCGGCGCCTGGTTTTCGACATCCAGTCCCAAGCTCTCCTACTTCGGATCACAGACGTGTCTCGCGTTTTACCTGACCACTCTTCAGGGTTACACCATTCCCACCGCGCTGGCGCCGGCGCGTGACGCCTTTGTGGGAGTGCTTGTGGGACTGATCGTGATGTGGGCCGTTTTCGAGCATCTGTGGCCTTTGCGTGCGGCGGAAGGCATGCTGCGAGGGTTCGCATCAAACCTGCACCTACTGGCGGAGCTGATGACGGTGTTCGAGGAAGAGATTCCGGAGCGGATTGTACAAAAAGTCAGGAGCTTGAGGGAACTCATCAATAGTGGTTTCGCGGCCGTGCATGCCCATGCCGATTCCATGGTGTTCGAATTTGGACCCCAGCGGCAAAACAATTTCGCGCTGCGCGATCGAATTCTGCGATGGCAGGCATCGGCAAGGACTCTGTTTCTGGTAGAGGTTGCCATTCTGCAATACCGGATTCAGATTGACTACTCGACGGTACCCGAACATGTGAAAGCGGCTCAGGCGGAATTCGACGCAGCGCTACGGCGTGTGCTGCAGGGCATTGCCGCGAATGTGGACGACGTCACTTCGGAACCGGAGACTTTGTCGCTCAGCCCGGCATTAAAGGCCTTCTCGGAGAGGGTGGTGGAGTGGTATCAAAGCCGTGGGATCGATCTTCCGGCACGAACCCAGGCGATATTGGCCCTGTCGCAACAGTTACATGATCTTATAACGCAGCTGGCGGAAGATGTTCTCGGCGCCGAGGCTGCCCCGAACGCGTCCGAAGCGGCGTTTTGAGCTGACCTACGCCGCGGCAAAGCTCGCACCCCAGTCATGCCCAGTATTTGTACCAAAGCGCTTCTGAGTTTCCGGGCCGTCACCAAATTTTAATCTCTATGTAACAGCCATTCGGTAACTTAGGGAGGCATTCCGGGCCAGCAGATTCCTCCGGCTTCACACGTTATCGCCGATACAAGAGAGTTCTGTTCCGGCTCAGAACGTGGATAAGTCCATTACGAGGAGATTATGCAAATAAAACGGATTCTGAGTTTGCTCTGCCCGGCTATCCTGGCGGCGCAACTCTACGCCGGGCAATCGGCCGCAGGGGCGCCCCAAACGCCCGGCAGCCCAGCTGCGCCGGCGTCGTCCGCCAACAGTGGTGAAGCTACCAACCCGGCCAACAATCAGGAACTTCAGCGGCTTAGAGAGCGAATGGCTGAGCAAGAGCAAGCCATCAAGCAGTTGCAAGAGGCTGTGCAAGAACAGCGCACCCTGCTGGACAGAGCTGTTCAGAACGCTAATGCTGCAGCAACCAAGAAGGCTGACGGATCAGCCACCGCAAACAATGTGGCGCCGACTGAACCAGCGGCCAACCGAGAGAGCGCTCCGGCCAAAATGGTGCCGGTGTCGAACGCCGCGCATCCGCGGCTATTCCCGGTGAGTCAAGCTGGCGCAGAACAACACCAGACGACTGCTCCACCTTCGGCCTTGGGAATCAAGATCGGCAGCACCACGTTTACGCCGCTCGGATTTGTCGACGCCACGTTCTTCGCCCGTTCCACGAATCTGGGAAGCGGTATCGGCACCAGCTTTACGGGTGTCCCGTACAACAATTCCGTTGCGGGCCGCACGGCTGAGACCAACTTCAGCGTGCAAAACTCGCGCATTGGATTTCGTGTGGATTCAAGTTTCCTCGGCGCAAAAGTTCTGGGATATTTCGAGGCTGACTTCCTGGGCCAAAACGGCGCGAACTCATTTGTGACGAGCAATTCGAATACGTTCCGTATGCGCAACGTCTTCGTGGATGTGCAGAAGAATGGCTTCGAAGTTTTGGGCGGGCAAGACTGGAGTCTGTTTACACCAAACCGCAAGAGCCTCTCGCCGGTCCCGTCCGATATCTTCTACACGCAGAACATGGACACCAACTATCAGGTGGGCCTTCCCTGGTCGCGGCAGGCCCAATTCCGGTTCATAGCTCATCCGAATAAGGACCTTGCGTTTGGCGTTTCTCTGGAAAACCCGCAGCAGTACACCGGAAATTCGGTTACGTTTCCGGCGGCCTACGGCGGCGTCCTTAGCGCTTCCGGTTCTTCGTCGGAGTTTAACAATGGATCGACGGGCTTTTCGGCTCCTAATGCCGCTCCCGACATTATCTTCAAAGGTGCTTACGACGGCCACGTAGGGGACAAAATCATGCACGTTGAGGCTGGCGCGTTGATCCGCAATTTCAAAGACTCCATTCCTTTGACGGCTGCGGGCACTCCTGCTTCTTCCACTTCAAGCGGTTATGTCCGGTATCGCACGGATACCGCAACTGCCGTTACGGGAGAGGTGAACGCTAACCTTGAGGTGCTCAAAAACGTACGCATCATCGCCAACACGTTTTTCGGAGCGGGCGGCGGACGGTATCTACAGGGCAACGGCCCAGATCTTATTGTCCGGGCTGACGGCACGATTTCTCCGGTTCATACCTACGCGACCCTGGACGGCTTTGAGGCCAATATCACGAAGAATACCTTGATCTCGGTCTTGTATGGCGGCGCATATTTTAAACGGAATGTCGCTCTGGATACGAACGGCAAATTCATCGGATATGGTTATACCGGATCCGCGAACAGCAACAACCGCAATATCCAGGAAATCACCTTCGACGTGGTGCAAACGCTCTGGAAGAATCGAAGCTATGGCGCACTGTCCCTCATCGGCCAATACTCATACCTGTTTCGGGAACCGTGGTTCGTTGCCCCGGGCGGGGCTCGTAACGCCCGAACCAACATGTACTATCTGAACCTGAGGTACACGCTTCCCTAGACGAGAGAGATCCCTAGGAACTTCTTCCGGGCGCTGGCTTCGGCCGGCGCCCTTTTCTTTTGCCGGGAGCCAAGCAGCGCGGTCCGCCATAATGACGTCGTGGAGAATCCGCTGGCGGCAGTTATCCAGAGCGAAATCGACCGTTCGCAATACATTACCTTTGCGCGATTTATGGAATTGGCGCTCTACTCTCCGGAGTTCGGTTACTACAGGAGGGAAGCAGCCGATGTGTTCGGCGTGCGCGGCGATTTCTACACAGCCGCTCAGTTGCAGCCCGTGTTCGGGGAACTCCTTTCGGACTTCGCAGCTAAACTTCAGGCGGTCTCCCAGGCGGATACTCCTTTCGAGGTGCTCGACCTGGGCGCGGGACGAGGAGACTTGCGGAGTGCATTTTCCCGGTGGAACTATCGAGCCTTTGATTGGGACAGTTCCGCTCTCCCTAAAGCTCTATCCGGCCTGATAATCGCGAATGAATTCTTCGATGCCCTTCCGGTAGATCTGCTGCGGAAGCGGAGAGCCGGGTGGCGCGAGGTGGTTGTTCAGGCCCGCAACGGAGAATTCGTTTTCGATGAAACGGGAGATGTGTCGCCAGCCCTTCTCGAATATGCCCGGGTCTATGGAACGTCGATTCCAGAAGACGGGCTGCTCGAAGTCAACCTTTCTGCAGGAGAATGGATCGGGCGAATTAGCGGGCTGCTCGCCTCAGGCAGTGTCCTGATTCTCGATTATGGGTACGAGGCGCGAGAGCTCATCCGATTCCCCCTGGGAACGTTGCTCGGGTATAGGCAGCATTCAGCGACGGAAGACATCCTGCGCAATCCGGGGAGGACCGATATCACGGCGCACGTGAACTTCACGTACCTGCGGGAGGAAGCGTTGAAGGCCGGGCTGGAGATGGTCGGCGAATCCTCATTGCAGGAGTGGGCCCTGAGCATCTGGGGCGAACGAGAGCTGGCCACGCGATGGAGCAAGGCCGATGCACGGTGGCGTTTGCAGTGGAAGCACCTGATCTTTGGCATGGGCGGAACGTTTCGCGTGCTCCATCTCCGAAAACGAAGGCCAGGTTAAGAGCCGCCCAAAATAAAAACGCCTCCGGTGACCCGGAGGCGCGAAGCATTGTGTGTTCCCGATATATGCGGGATTGTACTTACTTCTTCTTTTTGGCTGGGGCCTTTTTAGCGGCCTTCTTTGCAGCCTTCTTGGTTGTAGTTGGCATCGGTCAATTCTCCTCAAACGTAAATTTGCAATCACTAGAGATCGCAGTGTGATTCATATATAAAGTTGTTCGCAATGGAAGTCAAGAAAAAAATGCACGAGTACGCGTTTAAGGTGGCCGCTTCGGGGTCCTTGCGCGGCGATAAAAACGAATTCGAGAAATTTGTTTTATCCGGTGCACTCCAATAGACGTCTTAAAAAAGGTTGTTGAGGAATGCAATGATGCTGGGGACCATGAACCGCGCGCCACTACACTTTGCCATTGTGGGAGCCCTGTGCTTCACATCTGTTCTTTCGTCGTGTAGCAGGAAGCATCACCGCCCCCCGCAGGTAGCGAGCGCCCCTCATCCAAGAAAGGCGCAAGAGCGGGCTCCGGCCGCTCGGATAGGCTATAGCGAAACAGGAGTCGCAAGCTGGTACGGCATTCCTTATCATGGGCGACCGGCGGCGGATGGTGAAATTTACAACATGGAGGCATTGGTAGCGGCTCATCGCGTGCTTCCGTTCAATACCTGGCTGCGGGTAACGAACCTGACGAATGATAAGACCGTGGATGTGCGAGTGATCGATCGAGGACCCTTCGTTCACGGCCGGATCATCGATCTTTCGAAGGCAGCCGCACGTCAGATCGACTTGCTCGGGCCGGGGACGGGTAAAGTTCGATTGCAAGTAATCTCCGCTCCCTCCGATATTCCGGCCGACGATTTTTATGGCGTTCAAGTGGGGGCGTTTTCCGTCCTGGCAAATGCCGAGCATGCGCAAAGCGAATACGCGAAGCGGTTCGGAACGGCCCACATCGCTTTGCGGCAAGGTCGCTCTCCGCTCTGGCAAGTAATTGTGGGCAAGGAATCTTCAATAGACGCTGCGCAAGTGCTGGCTTCTCGACTGAGTACGGGGGGCCGAACCGCATTTGTTGTCCGCCTGGACAAGAGCGATACCGCGGCCCAGCGTCCGGCGGAGCAGGGCGAACGATCAGCATCCACCCGATAAACCGATCCGCCATCACACGAGGTCCTGGAGAATTATCTAACCGCCCTTGCACTAGGTCTGAGACGGAGCCTATATCCGCCAGTGATACCGCAGACCGCTCTCGACAGTTCGCCGCTCTCAAACCTGATTGGCAAATCCGCAGCCATGAAGCAGGTTCACCGCCTTGTTTCCCGGATGGGGAAGTCGCGTTTTCCGGTCCTCATACTTGGTGAAACCGGAACGGGTAAAGAGGTTGTCGCCCGCGCTGTCCATAACGTAGAAGGGCGGGGCCCGTTCGTCGTCGTCGATTGCTCATCGCTGGTGGGGCCGCTTATGGAAAGCGAGCTTTTCGGCTACGCCAAAGGCGCCTTCACGGGAGCGCATAACCAGAAACTCGGGCTGCTGGATGCCGCGAACGGCGGGACCGCGTTCTTTGATGAAATCGGAGAGCTCCCCCTCGATTTGCAGCAGAAGCTTTTGCGGGTTCTGCAGGAGAAGGAGTTCCGTGCGGTGGGCGGATTGGCGCAGCGGAGTTCCAACTTCCGCGTGATCGCGGCCACCAACCGTGACCTTGCGGCCGAGGTGGAAGCTAAGCGATTTCGGCAGGACTTGTATTACCGGCTGAACGTGATGAAGCTGCGGCTTGCTCCGCTGCGGGAACGTAAGGACGACATTCCCCTGCTGATCAACCACTTTCTCGACCGGCATGGGAATGGGCACCAGATACCGGACGATGTGATGGAATCGCTGGTGGAGTACCAGTGGCCCGGCAACATCCGGGAACTGGAGCATACGGTCCAGCAGATGGTAGCCATGAACTCCGGCCCTTACATCAGCATGGCCGATCTTCCTTCGAGCCTTGTGAATCACTCGTTCGAGCGCAACGTGTTCCCCGAGGTGGCCGAAGCGACGTCCCCCTCGTTTGCTTCGTCTCCGTTTAACGTGGCGGGAACCGGTATCATGCCGCTGGCCGAAGTAGAGAAGCGCGCCATCCTACAAGCGATGGACTACACCAAGG
This sequence comes from Bryobacteraceae bacterium, assembly GCA_035475295.1. GTDB lineage: Bacteria > Acidobacteriota > Terriglobia > Bryobacterales > Bryobacteraceae > Bog-105. The sequence goes on along the minus strand of DATIMM010000019.1, from coordinate 66,515 downwards.
GCGACCGCACAGTCGCGGCAGCTATGCTCGGGATCGGCCGGACCACGCTTTACCGAAAGTTGAAGGAGTACGGTTTGTAAAGTGGTGAGGTGCGAATTGCGCTGGATGCCACCTACAGTGTCGACCCCAATCCATCCGGCATCGCCGTTTATTCTCAAGAACTACTGGCCGGACTCACCCGTAGTTATCCGGAAGATGAGTTCTTGTTTTGCTATCGCTGGAAGCAGTGGCGCCGAAGTCTCGGGGAGTCCCACGCGCCCAACGTGCGCCGACGGCTTCTGCAACCCCCTCTGCCGATCTTTAAGTCAGATCTATTTCATGGTTTGAATCAGCGGGTCGACAGACGGACCGCTAGAAGAGTGATCTCCACATTTCACGACTTATTTGTTCTGACCGGTGATTACTCTTCTCCAGAGTTCAGGGCGCGCTTCAGCCACCAGGCGCGGGCGGCGGCAGAGAACTCCGACATGATCATCGCGGTTTCGGCTTTTACGGCGAGCCAAGTAAGCGACCTCCTGGGAGTGGAACGATCACGCATCCGAGTGGTGCCGCACGGAGTAAATCTTCCCGACGCGCCTAGCTCAGCCAGGCGTGAGAGCATCATTCTTTCGGTGGGCGCGCTACAGCTCCGCAAGAACACGATCGGGCTTGTACAAGCGTTTGAACATCTTCCGGAGCCCTGGAGGCTGGTTCTTGCAGGGTCTCCTACCGGCTACCGCGCGGACGAGGTACTTAGCCGGATCCAGGCGAGCCCACAACGAGATCGGATTCAAGTGACCGGTTATCTTCGACAGGACGAACTTGACCGGCTTTATCGAAGAGCTTGTATATTCGCGTTTCCCTCACTGGACGAGGGCTTCGGAATGCCTGTATTGGAGGCCATGGCGCACGGTATTCCGGTGGTTACATCGGATCGCTCGGCCATGCCCGAAGTAGCAGGAGATGCTGCCTTGTTAGTGAATCCAGCGCAAACGGAAGAGATAGAGGCAGCGCTCCGCAAACTCATCGAGAATGAGACCTTGCGCCAAAAGCTGTCGAACGCGGGACAAACGCGAGCGGCTTTATATTCCTGGGACGGCGCGGTGCGAAAGACCCATGCCGCATACCAAGAACTGGTCTAATACACAGACCTGGTTTTATTTGTGTTCTTCGTCGATCGAAATCTTCAACGCACGAAGAAATTTCTGGTCTTGGGAGGTGAGTCGAATCTTCCCGGTCGAGGCCGGTTTGGCGGGAACTTCCGCATCAATTTCGGTCTCCACGATATCGGACTCCCCGTCCTCGTCGCGTTTGTTGAACCCGATGGTGGCTTCCAAAACCAAGAAGACGTCGTAACCAGCACCCTTGATTTCGCCAATAGCTCCCGCGATGCGGTCCGAGTCAGACAGCGATTCGTTGATGGCGTTGCCCAACTCCTGCATCAGCTCCTTCAATCTATCGTCCAAGTTATCCTCTTTCCCGGGTAATTCCAGGGTATCATTCAACTCGTCCTCAAAGGACAACGTCATTAGGTTCACTACGTAGCAGATCAGCACCCACTAAGTTAGTGCGCCTGTCCGTCCAATGCGTTCAAACTATTTGTCTCAGAACGCCATAGGATTTACTCTTTGCCCGTTTGCTGCCGAAGGGAGTAGGATTTCCAGCACCGGCAGGTCCCAACCTACATTTTCACCGGACGGCGTCGGTTCGTAGGCCTAGGTCTCCGAATTCGGCCGCTCGTAAGGCTTCGTGGAGTACTTCGCCGCCTCCTGTTGGGCGCCGCCAGTATTGTCATGCGTCCGAATCGCCTGGCGGTATTCGTTTACTGCCCGGTCACGCTGGCCGGTAACATCGAAAATCTTTCCCAGATTGATATGGGACCAGACTTCCGTCCACTTCGGATCAAGGTCACCATTAATCGCTGCGCGAAACTCGTTCGCCGCCGACTGATAGTTGTTTTGTTTGAAGAATAGCTCTCCGATCCTATAGTGCGCAAGCGAGCTATTTTTGTTTACCTCCAGCGCTTTCTGATACTCGCGCAGGGCGCTGGGAAAATCGTTGATCGCGACGAACTGTTCGCCCCGACGGATGGCTACCGCGATCGCCGTCGATTGATCCATGCGAAGAATCTGATGGTTAGGATCGATCGTCACTTTGCGTGGCTTGCCAAACGTATCGACACTGAACTCCGAAGAACTCCCGGTGACCTCCACCTTCTTGTCTTCCGGGTTCCCTTCGGTCTCGATTCGTAAATCGACCGGCATGCGGAAAGTATCGAGATCGTTATTAACTTTGCCCACCACGCGGAACCCGTCCTTCGTGCGAAAGACCGTGTATTCCAGTTTGAAGGTTGGTGTTCCACTCGACTCCAGCCACTGGAGGAAGAAGTAGCGCAAGTCCTGTCCGGAGACCTGCTCCATTACTTTGCGGAGATCCTCACTGTTCGCGGACTGGTAGCTGTACTTATCCATGAAGGCATGCATGCCCTTTTTGAAATTGTCGTCACCAATGATGTTCCGCAGCATGTTCAGAATTGCCGCACCCTTCGCAGCCGTCAAGGCCCAGTACTCCGGCGAGTAATCGTCCAGCCGGGATGCCTGCAACACCGGCGGATCTTTCACGGTAAGAGCTTCCGTATAGGTATTTCTCAGATCCGTTTCCATCGCGCCCGTCCCGCTTTCATGTCCGATGTACAGCAGTTCTGAATACCGCGCGGGGCCATTCTCAAGCCAGAGATGGTTTCGCGTAGTAGGCGAGACCAAAACACCCCACCATTGATGAGCCAACTGGTCCGCGAGCATACGGATATTCGTGGGATTTGCGATGGAGCCGGGAGCTAGAAAGATCAGGCCGGGAGCCCAGTATCCGTTCACCGCGCCAGCTTCGGTTTCCACTATGGTCAAGTTCGCTTGTGGAGCAAGGCCGTATTCAGAGGTCAAAAAGCTCATGATCTTACCGGCTTCATCCCCGTAGCTCTGCGCATTGGTGGCCTGCTTGTCGCGGAAGTAGATCTGGCTTGTGATGCCTTGTGAGGAGACACGAACTCCGGCTCCCTTGACGATCGCGATGCTGCCGGGAAAGCTCGCCTGGGCGTAGCGAAAAGACGTGACGGTCTGATTGTGGGGCCCGGCATCGCTGCTGCCATCTCCGCTGGCGAGAACGCGGTAATCGGACGGCGTTGTAATGTGAAGATCGGCCGCAAAGCGATCCGTGGTGTAGCCACTCACGGGAAACCACCGCGAAGGATACAGGAGATAGCCGAAATCCGGGTGCAGGGCAGCAAACTTAATGCCGGAGACGGGTGAATCTTCATCCCCGGTAAGCTTGCCATCGTAAGTAAGAGAGATGCTGGCAGGAGCGCCTTTCGGCAAGGCCGTTGGAAACGATACCGTCACCGTAAGGTCCTGGGAGTTACGCGCCGTTGTCAACGTATGTCCCACGCCATCGGTAGCCTTCGATACCGCAAGGGCGTTGTTCAGCTCGAACACCGCCGTGCTGGTCGCATCCAGTGGAGTAAAATCGATCTTTGCCGTCGCAGTAATCGACTGAGTACGAGGATTGATCTGGGCATCAATCGTGTATTTCTGTACGTCGATACGCGAGGTCGTTGTGCCTTGAGCCCAGAGCCCGCTCGTCAGCAAGAAGACCACCAACGCCCATTTCATAGCCCGCAACATTCTCTAAGCTTCTCCTGCCCGTTTCAACCGTTATTACTTTCGAAGGCCATGACGTCAGCGGCACGCTGAAGAGGATCTCCTTCCTTCGTGAGTGCCTTTCGCAAAACGGCCAGATCATCTTTCATCCGCTCACGCCGTTTCTCATCATTAAGTAAGTCCGCGGCAGCACTCGCAAGTTTTCGGGGAGTCATGTCGTATTGAATCAGTTCGGGAACAATCTCCCGCTCTGCAACTAAATTCACCATCGATAGATATGGAACCTTTACCAGCCTGCGCCCAGCCCACCATGTGAGGGGCGTGACCTTATAGAAGGTCACCATCGGGGTCCCCAAAATAGCCGCCTCTACCGTGACGGTTCCGCTAGCGGCCAACGCAACGTCCGCATGACCAATGGCATCCCAGGTCTCATTTTCTATTACTTTGATGGACAGCGCGTCCATGGGTTCCTTAAAATTTGCTAAAGCAGCCCGCGAATAAAAACCTTTGGGCGTTGCCAGGATAACCGAGAGGGATTGGGTTCGGCGAAGCTCGGCCACAGTATCGAGCAAGATCGGAAGATGCCTCCGCGCTTCCCCAGCGCGACTTCCGGGCAAAAGGACAACCACGCGGGTATCCTTCGGTAAGACGTGGCGCTCGAGGAATTCGTCCCGAGAAAATCTGGTTTTCACAGTAACTGCCAGCGGATGGCCTATATAGGTTGCGTCCACGCCCCGTTCACGAAACCAAGCCTCCTCGAAGGGAAACAGGCAGAAGAGCTTATCCACCAGTTTCGCGATCGTCTTCACTCGTCCAGGGCGCCAGGCCCAGACCTGGGGAGCTACCAGATAAAAGACAGGAACGCCCAAGCGCTTCAGATGGCTGGCCACACGCAGATGAAAGTCCGGACTGTCGGTGAGCAGCGCCGCTTTCGGCGGGTGATGTTCCACGAAGCGGACGAGCTTGCGATATTCACCATAGATTCTCGGCAGATGACCGACCACTTCCGCCAGGCCAACTACTGCCAAACTCGCGGAATCTATGATCGGCTTGACGCCGGCCTCCTGCAGCCGCGGCCCTGCGCAACCGTAGAATTCCGCCGCGGGATAGCGACGGGCCAGGTGAGAAACAACGCCGGCGGCGTACATATCACCGGAAGCCTCACCAGCCGAAATCATGAACCGCACTTTGTTTGGCTCCAGTTTAGCAGCGCGGAGGGAATGGGCCAGACGAGGCGTTTCGGGCCTCCACTACTATCCGCCTGAGCCAGAATGCGCCTAGTCCTTTGGTAGAATCATGATCGAAATAGATGTCTAGCCAACGAGAGCCGAGTTCGGTAAATAAGGCTCAATCCAGTCTCGCCAAAGTTAGTGTCGGTCAGTTTGCAGAGCGATTCCGGAGCGAGGTCATCCCCTTAAGCAATACCTTTGGCTACTTCTGTGCGTCTCTGCCAATGAGTGAGGAGGTTGTGAAGGAGTACCTGGAAGAGCCAGTGGCCGCCCTGCCGCCGACGATTGCTTCCATGCTGCCGCGCATCTCCATTCTTTTGGTTCCTTATTTAGAACGTTCCAGTGAACGCAAGCCGCTGAAGAAGCAGCCGAAAGCGTCCGGCCGCGCTTTAGAGAAGCTGTCGGATTTTGTGGTCGCTGAGCGGCCGGCACATGGGAAGCAGTCCTGGACTTCCGAAGTCAGTTTCGAGAACGAGACCGTGTTGGTATTCGCATTAAAGGAGCAGGACGTAGCCGAGTACCACTACCGGCTTTATCGCCGCCTATCTGCTCTGGTTGCGGAGAAGTGGTCGCCCGAGGCGTCCTCCAAATATAAAGCGATGATCCGCGAAGAACTGAACGCGAGCGTTCATGGCGAAGTGGATGACGAAAGCTGGCAAGCGAAGCAGAACCTGGTACGTCGCCAAGCGAATTTAAAGAAGGAAAGCCCGCTTCTCGAAGACTACATGCGGCAATCGTTCATTGATACGTTGACCCTGTATCTTCATGGGATCTGCTGCGATATCGATGTGGAAACAGGCCCGCGACAGTTGCCGAGCCGGTATCTGCGGAAGCGTCTGAATTTGTTGAAGACCCTTTATCCGCCGCCTTCCGGTTACGCCGTGTTTCCCGAAGATGCGGACCAGAAGAAATGGGAAGAGCAGAAGCTCTTAGGCTCCTGATAGTTGCCTTAGAATCGCGAGCGCACCTTCTTTTCCGCTTCTTCCAACCTCGGTATGCGGGCCCGCGCAGGCCGGACATCCGAAATCGCATGGGCAGCTAGAAACCAGGTCCAGTGCCTTGGCCAGCAGTTCGCTCCTGCGCTGAAACAGAGGATCGCTCTGGCCGATTCCTCCTGGATAGTTGTCGTAAAGAATCACGTCCGGCTCGAAAACCGCGGCGGGTTGTCCGGAATTATCGAGGAGTGCGACGCCCAAGTCCCGCGAATCGCTGAGGAGCATCACGGTTCCTACAGTTTTCAGAATGTTGCCCAGCCCTCGCAGGGCATCCTGTAGATCAGGCCGGGAAAACGCGGAAAACCCGTTAAAGAAGCCGGAAGAAAAATGCAGGAAGAACGCCGTGGTATGCATTTCCTGTTCAGGCAAGGACAACTTACCCGCTCCCACATTTTCCAGCGTATAGAACTTGATTTTCTTGAAGCCAACGACCTGGTGCTTTATGCGCACTTCACCGTGGGCCGCTTGTGCCGCCGGTCCATCGATGTCCTGCCTTTCGAACTGCGCTAACTCGCTTACCTGCGTGTAGACAATCGCGTCGGTGAAGTAGTCGGAATCCACTTGGCGGACAAACGCTTTCCTCCCCTCGTAGTCAAGCTTTTCGACTTGAAATTGGCGGGCATCGTGAAGATAGATGGCCTTTTCGTGAAGGGTAGTCAACGCGGATGGAAAGTCGACTTCGCCAATGATCTTGTGGTCGTCCGTCATATCGACGACCAGGAAGTTGTCACTCGTAACGGCCCGCAGGCTGACGCTGTCCGCCGGATAGCTGTCGCTAACCCAGTGCCAGGAATCGCCAGAGCGGTGCAGCAGACGCAGATCTTCGGCCAGGAACTTACAAAGCGGTTCGGTGTCGTGGCGGCCGAACGGCTCGCCCACTTTGAGGGGCAGCTCAAACGCAGCGCATTTCAAATGGCTAAGGATAATTTCAAGGTTGTCTGCGTTGATGTGTGCCTGTTCCGGAGAGTTGCCGAAGAAGTAATCCGAATGCTCCACAATGTACTGATCCAAGGGAGCGCTGGAGGCAACAAGAACAGCGAGCGACGCCGATTGGCGCCGTCCTGCCCTCCCCGCCCGTTGCCAAGTGGAGGCGATGCCTCCCGGATAACCTGCAAGCACGACGGTATCGAGCGAGCCGATGTCCACGCCGAGTTCCAAAGCATTCGTAGCCACTACGGCGCGAATCTCACCTTTACGCAGACCAGCCTCAATATGACGCCTTTCTTTCGGGAGATAGCCTCCGCGGTATCCTCGTACCGCTTCGTGCGAGAACGGAAGTTGCGAGCAGGCGTCCTTGAGATACGTAGTCAGCACCTCCGTTGCAAGACGGCTATTGGCGAACACTAATGTTTGTTGCTGCTGCCGGATCAACTCGACTGCGATCCGGCGCGACTCATGCAAATAGCTTCTCCGTATTCCAAGCTGCGGATTGATCACCGGCGGATTGTAGAAAGCAAAGTAGCGGTCTCCGGACGGTGCGCCATTGTCGTTTATGAGTTCGAAGGGCTGTTCCGTAATCGCCTCGGCCAATTCCCTGGGATTCGCGATAGTGGCCGAGCAGCAGATAAACCTGGGGGTGGAACCGTAGAATTCGCAAATTCGTTTCAGCCGTCGCAAGATGTTGGCGAGATGGCTTCCATAGATGCCCCTGTAATAGTGCAGCTCGTCTATAACGAAGTAGTTCAGGTTCTCAAACAGCTTTACCCATTTGGTGTGGTGCGGCAGCACACCGGCATGGAGCATGTCGGGATTCGTCATCACGATGTTCGCTTTATCCCGAATGGTCCGGCGTGCGTCTTGCGGAGTATCGCCGTCGTATGTGTGGCAAGAGACCGAACCGCCAGCCGCCTCATTTAGTCGCTGCATCTCCAGCCGCTGATCTTCGGCTAAGGCTTTCGTCGGGAACAGATACAGAGCGCGCGCGGACGGGTTAGCAAGTACCTCATGAACGACGGGCAAGTTATAGCAGAGCGTTTTACCGCTAGCGGTCGGAGTAACGATGACGGTGTTCTTGCCTCCGAGGGAAAGTTCGGTGGCTGCAGCCTGGTGTGAATACAGGCTCTCGATTCCTCGCGAGGCCAAAGCTGCGCGAAGCAGGGGATTCAATCGTTCCGGAAATGGGGCCAGTTTGGCTGGCCTCGCCGGCTGGTGATGGACGGCCCGGATGGGCGAGTCCGCCTGCTGCATCGATTCTTCAAAGCGCGCGGCAAGCTTTTGGATCGCGGAAGCCTTCTGAAGAGCAACAAACTCAGCAATGGCCGCGGGCTCGTCGGAGGTTTCCCCGAAATCAAGGGCAAGATTCATGCTTCGCCTTTTATTCTTCTACTGCCGCGCGAGTTCGTCAACTTATCTATCTGAATTGTTCATCCAGTTCCACCCTGTAGCCGCTGACCAGCGCATTGGTCTCATTCGCCATACCGACCACGGCCATCAATTCACCAAACATTTCCTCGGTCATTCCCTTCTTCCGGGCGGATGCACTGTGGGACGCGATGCAGTACTCGCACTGGTTCGTCGCACTGACGGCAACGTATATCAGTTCCTTTGTCAGTGGATCCAAAGCACCAGGGCCCATAATCTGCTTGATGCTTTCCCAGGTCCGCCTCAGTGTCGCTGGATCCCGTGCAATCGTCTTCCAGAAGTTGTTAACCGAATCGGTCTTACGCGTCGCCATGATGTCGTCATAGACTTCGCGCACCTCGGGGGACGCATCCGCGTATTCCACCATGTCAAGTCTCGCCATGTGATGTAATCTTATGATTTTCCGATCAAGACTCCCGCCGCGAATACGAGAAGCCCGCCCAGGACGACCTGCAGCGCCGCTCGCACGAACGGCGTGTCCATATACCTTTGTCGTATCCAGCTAATTACGCCGAGTTCGATCAGCACTACCACGATGGCCACCCGTGTCGCCAAGTGGACATCGGAGATAAGAAACGGAAGGGTGTGCCCGATGCCGCCCGCCGTAGTCATTGCACCGCAGACAATGCCGCGCGCCAGCGGCCTGCCCCGCCCCGTAATGGTGCCGTCGTCGGAGAGCGCTTCCGCAAAGCCCATGGAAATTCCTGCTCCTACCGATGCCGCCAAGCCCACCAGAAAGGCGGCCCAGCTATTCTGAGTAGCAAAAGCCGCGGCAAACAAAGGCGCAAGGGTGGAAACTGATCCGTCCATTAGCCCAGCCAATCCGGGCTGGACCACTTGCAAGACGAACGTACGCCGCACCTGCTCATCTTCGGTTGCCCGCGCCCCGGAGGCCACATGCTCGCGCTCAATTGTATCGGCGGAAGACAGGTGGCTTACTTCCGCTTCCGCCAAATCGCCCAGCAGCTTGCGCGTTTGTGCGTCCGTTACCCGCTGAGCCGCGGCGAGATAGAAACGGCGCGCCTCGGTCTCCATAATTTTGATTTGCCGTCGGACATAGTCGACCCCCAGCGGCTGAACCATCCACACGGGCGTTCGCGCCAACGCACCCTTGACGTCTTGGCGTCGAATCAGAGGGATGTGCTCGCCGAAACGGGAACGGTATAGCTCGATCAGGCTTGCCCGGTGCTCAGACTCCTCGTCCAGCATCTCTCGCATCAGCTTCGCTGTAGCCGGGTAGGTTTCACGCAGACCTTCGGCAAACTCGCCGTAAATCCTGCCGTCTTCTTCCTCTTGCGAGATGGCGAGCGCCAGAATTTCGCGTTCTGTCAATTCATTGAAGCGTTTGGCCATCGGTTACAATCCTTCTCCCATTGTCTGCATCTAAATATTAGCCTTGGGTTTTCTCAAGTCCGCAAAGCGACTGAAAGACAATAGAAATAGCTCCTCCGAATGCTCGATCGTATTTCCGTGCATGGCGCGCGCCAGCACAACCTTAAAAACATCAGTGTCGAAATTCCCCGTAATACTTTTACGGTGATTACCGGATTGAGCGGCTCCGGCAAAAGCTCCCTGGCCTTTGACACCATCTACGCCGAAGGCCAGCGCCGCTATGTGGAGACGCTATCCCCGTATGCCCGGCAATTCCTGGATCAGATGGAGAGGCCGGAGGTAGATTCCATTGATGGTCTAAGCCCTGCTATTTCTATCGAGCAGAAGACTACCTCCCGCAGCCCGCGATCGACCGTTGGCACGGTCACGGAGATTTACGATTATCTACGGCTGCTTTATTCCTCGGCCGGCATTCCGCATTGCCCGCTTTGCGGTGCGGAGATCACGCGCCAAACACCCGCCCAGATACTGGAGCAGGTCCTTTCGAAGCACAGAGACAAACGCGTCATGATCCTCGCACCGATGGTGCGGGGCCGGAAGGGCGAATTCAAAAAGGAGTTGGAGATGCTTGGGAAGCGTGGATTCGTCCGCGCCCGCATCAACGGCGAGCTACGGCCACTGGATGAGCCCATTAAGCTCGACAAGCGCAAAAATCACACCATTGAAGTTGTGGTGGATCGCCTGGCGGTAAAGGCCGGGGCGGAGCAGCGCATCGAGAGTTCGATCGGGACTGCGCTGAAGCTTGCGGACGGCCTGGTGCTGATTGCGGAAGTTGATGGCGACGAGACGCTTTTCTCTGAGCGGCTTGCCTGCCCCAATGACGGGACAAGTGTTCCCCAACTTGAGCCGCGCTCCTTCTCCTTCAATAGTCCGTATGGTGCCTGCGAGGTTTGTAATGGCATCGGCAGCACCTGGGCCTTCGATCCGGTGAAGGTCATCTGCGATCCATCCAAGCCCCTGTTGGAAGGTGGACTCGGCCCCGGCTCCAGTTCTTCTTACATGACTTCGCAGTTAAACGAGGCGGCTGAGAAGATCGGATTCGACCTTTCCACGCCATTCGAGGAATTGCCCAAGAAAGTTCGTACTCTTCTGGTAGACGGCAATTCTCAATTTCCGGGCATTTTGAACATTTTGGACGAGAGTTTTAGCCAAGCCAGTGAAGGTTATCGCGATTGGCTGATGGAGTACATGTCCGCCACTCAATGCCAAGCCTGCCAGGGCCGCCGACTGAAGCCGTCGAGCCTTGCCGTTCGAGTGAAAGGCACGTCTATTGCGGACTTCACGGCGATGCCGGTGGCTCGCGCGCTGCCGCTCGTCAAAAGCTGGCAGTTTACCGACCGTGAACTTCAGGTGGTGGCTCGCGTGGTCGAGGAGATTGGAAACCGGCTGGAGTTTCTGTGCGCCGTGGGTCTTGATTACCTGAGTCTGGACCGCTCCTCCGCAACGCTTTCGGGCGGTGAGGCGCAGCGTATTCGCCTTGCTACCCAGATCGGGTCCAAGCTGCGAGGCGTGCTTTATGTGTTAGACGAGCCGTCCATCGGCTTGCATCCCCGTGACAACGAGCGTTTGCTCGACACGCTTCATCATCTGCGCGACCTTGGCAACACTGTTCTGGTCGTGGAGCACGACGCCGAGACGATCGAGCGTGCTGATTATGTGATTGACCTCGGTCCCCGTGCCGGGCGCCTCGGAGGCGACCTGATGGCACAGGGCAGTCCGGCGCAGATCATCGCCTCAAAGGAGTCGCTGACGGGAGACTATCTATCGGGCCGCGCTGCGATTAAGCCTCCCCCTGTTCGCCGTTCCGGTAATGGGTTGAAGCTGACTGTAAAGGGCGCACGCGAGCATAACTTAAAGGAAGTCGACGTCGACTTCCCGTTAGGTACGCTCACGGTAGTTACAGGCGTTTCCGGCAGCGGTAAATCAACCCTTGTACACGATATTCTTTACCGCGCGCTGGCAAAAGAAATCTATGGATCCCATGCGGAACCGGGAGCACACGATCAGATCCTCGGATTGCAGAATATCGACAAGGTAATCGAGATCGATCAGGCTCCCATTGGCCGGACACCCCGTTCCAATCCGGCAACTTACACTGGTGTTTTTTCTCCGATCCGGGATATATTCGCGATGCTGCCGGAATCGAGAGAACGTGGCTACAAGAGCGGACGGTTTAGCTTCAATGTCAAAGGAGGCCGTTGCGAAGCTTGTCAGGGTGATGGGTTAAAGCGCATCGAGATGAATTTTTTGCCCGACGTTTACGTGACGTGCGATGTATGCCGGGGCCGCCGCTACAATCTGGAGACGCTACAAGTCAAATACAAGGGTAAGAGCATCGCAGATCTTCTCGAATCGAGCGTTGACGATGCCCTGGAACTTCTTACCAATATTCCCCAGGTGCATGCAAAGCTGAAAACGCTGACCGAGGTCGGGCTCGGGTATCTGCATTTGGGCCAATCCTCCACGACGCTCTCGGGTGGCGAAGCACAACGCATCAAACTGGCCAAAGAGCTGAGCAAGCGCCAGACCGGCCGCACCTTCTATGTCCTGGATGAGCCGACAACCGGCCTGCACTTTGAGGACGTTCGCCACCTGCTGGACGTTCTGCAACGGCTGGTCGATCTCGGCAACACCGTTCTGGTGATTGAACACAACCTCGACGTGATTAACAGCGCCGATTATCTAATTGATCTAGGCCCGGAAGGCGGAGAGGCCGGCGGAGAAATCGTCGCCGTTGGCACGCCGGAACAGGTACTGGAAAGCCGCAGCAGCCACACTGCAGAAGCTCTACGCAAGTTTATCCGGCCCAGGAGCGCCGCCTAACCACATGGACTTTATTCCCGCCGAGCCTGCCGCAGACACACCCGTTTTCCCTCCCCCCTCCCGAGAGCCCTTCTGGGGCTATATGGACCTGCTGCTCATGATCGGCTTTGCTGCCGGGGCATTCATGGCGATCGCGATCATCACGGCCGGGCTCATGGGCCTTGTTCCAGGAGCTAAGAAGAACATTGCCCTGTGGGGGCTACTTTTGCAGGTGGTCTTTTACGGGCTGATCTATCTGGGCTTTCGCTTCACCTTAGGTGTTCGCCATGGCCGGCCGGTGCTCGAGTCACTCGGCTGGCGGCGCACCGGTTTCAATCTCACGATTGCCGCCTTCGGCGGTATTGCGCTCGCATTTGTTGTGGCGGTAATCGCGGGACTGCTCCATACGCCACAGGTACCCACTCCTATTGATCTATTCGCGAGCTCTTGGATAACGATCGCGCTATTTGCGGTGTTCGCCGCCGTGATTGCTCCTTTCACGGAGGAACTCTTCTTTCGGGGATTTCTTCAACCACTCTTTTCCCGGACATTCGGCGTAGCGGCGGGTATCCTGGTGACCGCTATACTCTTTGGAGCGCTGCACGCGCCGGAGTACTCCTGGGCCTGGCAGTACGCATTGGCAGTTGCATTTGCGGGCGCTGTCTTTGGCTGGGTACGGGCCCGGGCCAACTCTATTATTCCTTCGACCATCATGCATGGTTGCTACAACTCGGTCTTCCTGATCGCGTTTCTGGTTTCAAAACACGCCAAACTTCAATGACTTCATCCGTTGTACTTACACAAAAAACAATCGAGACTATCGAATGGACGCCGGAAGGCGTCGTCATGATTGACCAGACGCGCTTGCCGCGTGAAACGTCGTTCGTGACCTGCCGGAACTATGCGGAGGTTGCCGATGCCATCCGCAATATGATTATTCGTGGCGCTCCGGCCATTGGGGTTGCGGCAGCAATGGGCGTTGCGCTCGGCGCGCTTCAATCAGACAATCTCGAAAGCGACATTCCTGCGATCTGTGAGACTCTCGCCAAGACTCGCCCTACGGCAGTCAACTTATTTTGGGCGATTGACCGGATGCGGAAGCTGTACGAGTCTATTTCTCACCTGTCTCTGGAGGAGGTCCGCAGCCAGCTGGTTGACGAGGCGCAGAAGGTTCGGGCGGAAGATATTGCTATCAACGAAGCAATTGGTCATCACGGCGCGCCGTTAGTTCCCGACGGCAAAACAGTGCTGACACATTGCAACGCGGGTGCTTTGGCAACGGCCGGTTTTGGAACCGCGCTGGGTGTTATCCGCGCCGCTGTGAATTCGGGCAAGCGAATTGATGTATTCGCCGATGAGACACGGCCATTTCTGCAAGGCGCCCGCCTCACCGCCTGGGAACTGCAACGGGACGGCATCGAAACCACGATCATTACGGATAACATGGCCGGCCACTTTCTAAAGAGCGGCCGAATTGGTTGCGTCGTAGTCGGGGCGGATCGTATTGCCGCAAACGGCGATGTTGCCAATAAGATTGGAACCTATGGCGTGGCGGTCCTTGCGAAAGAAAACAATGTTCCCTTCTATGTGGCTGCTCCTATATCTACACTTGATTTAACTCTGGCGTCGGGTGATCTTATTCCGATCGAAGAGCGTGCGGGTAAAGAAGTCACTCACGTGGGCGGTGTGCATGTCGCTCCGGACGACATCGGGGTTGCCAATCCGGCGTTTGACGTCACTCCGAACCGGTACGTCACGGGCATTATCACCGAGCGCGGGGTGGCTCGTGCGCCCTACACGGAGAGCCTGCGTATCCTTGCGCAGAAAGCATCCGGTTAGAGCGGGGAACTGGGCGGGGTACTTCCCCGCCTGTCCGGTGTCTAGCCTTACTTAGAGGGCCAGCTTCCCGTCGTAGTGCATGTCCTTCAGCTTGAAATTCTGCTTGATTTCCGTCGGCAGCGGCCCCTTTGCCAATTTGAACTGAACCGTTTTATCGTTCTCAGTGATCGGCTGGGTCTTTGGGAACGTGAAGATCAGTGCCCGACCGCCACCCGACATGGCTTGCTCTTTTACGCTGGTAGCTTGTATGGACTGCTTATCCTTTGGCGTGATCGTAGCCGCCGCAGCCATTTCCTTGTCTTCGCCTTCCTCGGGTTTTCCCGGAACTCCCACCAACGCGACCATGTAGGAGTCGGCGGGCTTTTTGGCCTGCTCAACATCCGCCGGCGAGGGTTGCCCGTCACCCGCCTTCAGCTTCGCCTCCGCTAGCCGGACGGGGGTAGCGCTTTCCCACTCAATCACAACCGGTGTCCCTCGCGGAGCAGCCTGTTGCGGTGTTCCTTCCTGAGGCGTCTGCCCGGGGCTCTGGCCCATTGTGCCCGGAGCGCCCCCACTCGGGGGTGGCTGTCCACCGGTCTGCCCGGTTCCGCCGGTCTGGCCTCCCGGGCCCCCCAATTGAGGGCCTCCGCCCAAGCCTGGAGCTACCAGGTACGCCCTGCGATTATCAGCCATGCTCACTGGCGACGTCGGTGAGGGCGGCATCGAACTGGATGAGGACAGTGCCACATCTCGAGCATCGACGGTCCGCATCGCAACTTTACCGAGATTGAGCGTGACAGTCTTGGCCCAAGGGGAGTCGCTGAGCATCTTCTTCGCATCGTCGACCGTCCATTGAGAAAATTCCTTCTTCTGCCAGAATGGTGCTGCGAACAGGACCATTCCAAAGCATACGGGGGCAAGCATCAAAGTAACTCGCCGCATAACAATCTCCTTTTTTGGTGTGACTTATTGCGCTAGCACCTCGTAACACTATATGTGAACCGTGTCCGAGTGGGTAGCCCAGTATTATCTATGAAGAAGTTTGAGATTAAGTTACCCCATGATTTTACGGACCTTGTTTACGCTTTCTAGCCTTCTCCTGTTACTCAGCATGCCGCTTTTTTCGCAGCCAGCCGATGCAAGTGCCCCTATTCTTATCTGGCCACACGGAGCGCCGGATGAGACAGGGACGTTCGGGCCAGAACACGATACCGCTAAGCCAACGGACGATCTGGTAGGTGGAAAACCAGTTGCCAAAATAACCGATGTTACTGCGCCCGCAATTACTTTTTATCCAGCACCTGCGGAAAAGAATAGTCACACGACAGTGGTGGTCTTTCCAGGTGGGGGATACCGCATCCTCGCCATGGATCTCGAAGGGACCGAAGTCTGCCACTGGTTAAACTCTATTGGCTTGAATGCAGTGCTTCTGAAGTACCGGGTACCGCAACGTCCGGGCCTACCGCGTTACGCGGCACCGCTGCAAGATGCACAGCGATCCCTCGGCATAGTCCGCTCCCATGCCAACGAGTGGCACCTCGATCCCAATCGCATTGGCGTGCTTGGCTTCTCCGCGGGCGGACATCTCGCCGCCGCGCTGAGCAACGACTACGAAAAGCGTACATACAAACCGGTCGACGACGTTGACAGCGTAAGCTGTCGTCCCGACTTCGTAATTCTCATTTATCCGGCATATCTTACGGCCAATGATGAAGGGCGCCAACTGTCGCCTGAACTGCCTGTCAGCGCACGGACGCCCCCGACATTTCTGGTTCAAACCGAAGATGATCCGGTCCATGTCGAGAACAGCCTTGTGTATTATCGAGCGCTAAAGGATGCAAATGTTCCGGCTGAACTGCATATTTACAGCAAAGGCCGTCATGGTTATGGGCAGCGGCCGACCACGCTTCCGGTTACACATTGGCCGACGCTCGTGCAGGAGTGGCTTCACTCCAGCGGAATCCTCCATAAGGAACAATAGAAGAAGATAGAGTATGGTTCGACTGTTTTCAGTTCCCGGTTTGCTGCTTCTCCTTTCGGCGCTCGCGGTCGGCCAAAGGCCCGAAGAGGTGGTGAAGTGGTCTGGGCATTTAGCAAAGTCAGCCGACCATACGGAAGCTGTAGTCACCGGCAAAATCTCACCGGGCTGGCATGTGTATTCCATCACGCAGCCACCGGGTGGCCCGAACGCGGCATCGGTCAGCGTACCCCCAGGGCAGGCCTTTCACATACAAGGTCCGATTACCGGAACCCAACCCCGGTCTGCCTTTGACCCCAACTTTCAGATGAAAACCGAGTTCTACGAAGGTTCGGTGACTCTGAACGTACCGCTCGCGGCGGAGTCTGCGGCGAACGCGCAGAACGTCCGGATCAGCGTGCGGTTCCAGACCTGCAACGACCGGTTATGTCTGCCTCCCAAAACAGTACGTCTTGACCTTCCCGTTACGGGCAGTGAAGTAAATGCAACGGTCCCGCCATCCCGGTTTTCCACTGCTTTGAAAGAGACGAAAGCCGCACCCTCTGCAAAGAATCAGCAATCTCTCGGCGCATTTATCTGGCTCGCATTGGGAATGGGCGCACTCTCGCTTCTAACGCCCTGTGTCTTTCCCATGATTCCCATCACGGTCTCGTATTTCACCAGCCATTCGGCGAATAATCGCGGTGCCGCGCTTCGAAGAGCGGTCGTGTATTCGCTTGGGATTATTTTGAGCTTCACCGCGCTCGGGATGCTGCTGGCGTTGGTGTTCGGAGCCGGTGGTGTGAATCAGTTGGCGGCGAATCCCTGGGTGAACTTACTGATCACCGCGATCTTTTTGGGATTCGCCCTAAGTTTGTTCGGTGCGTATTTCATCCAGGTTCCCACCGGGCTTATCGGCAAGCTGGACAGCTTTGCGCACCGGCCGGGTACAAGCGATTTTATCGGCACGCTGCTCATGGGGCTGACTTTTACCCTCACCTCATTCACATGCACCTCGCCATTCGTGGGAACGCTGCTAGTGACGGCGGCAGCAGGTAGTTGGCAGTGGCCCCTCGTCGGCATGCTCGCGTTTTCCACGGTTTTTGCGTTGCCGTTTTTTGTGCTTGCGCTTGCTCCTCAATTGCTCGCTCAGCTTCCCCGGTCGGGCGGTTGGTTGAACTCCGTAAAGGTAGTGATGGGATTTTTGGAGATTGCGGCCGCGATGAAGTTTCTGTCCAATGCCGACCTTATCTGGCACTGGGGCATCTTCTCGCGCGAGGTGGTGTTGGCGGTCTGGGTTGCCATCGGGATTCTGTCGGTACTCTATCTTCTTGGTAAATTCCAGATGCCGCATGACTCCCCAGTGGCTAGTGTTACGGCACTCCGCATCCTAGCCGCGATCTTCTTCTTGTCCATATCGATTTGGCTGGGAACAGGGCTATTCGGGCGTCCATTAGGGGAGATTGAATCATTCTTGCCGCCTCCTTCCGACATCGGGACGAACGCCGCAACGGGTAACAGCAGCAGCGGCAGGGAACCGGCTGAGATGAGTTGGATATTGAACGACTATCCCGCGGCTTTAACCGCAGCAAAGCTGCAAAACAAACCGATCTTCATAGACTTCACCGGCTACACCTGCACCAACTGCCGTTGGATGGAGGCGAACATGTTCTCCAGACCGGAGGTGAGGAAGGAGTTAAACAATTTTGTCCGCGTACGGCTATATACAGATGGTTCGGGAGCTGTCTATGAGCAACAACAGGAAATGGAGCGGCAGCGCTTCGATACGGTTGCGCTGCCATTCTACACGGTGCTCTCCTCGAGTGGTACTGTCGTGTCTACTTTTCCAGGGCTTACCAGGAATCCGGATGAGTTCCTAAAGTTCCTTCGTAGCCGGGCCCCTGTTTCTGCAACTCTGGGTGCAGCCGGACGCGCTGGATAGCGGCGTCTCTGAAGCGGCCTCGGCGGACGCCCCGGGTTTCGGGATGTTATTTACGACCTGATCAGCTTTTTGACCGGCGACACCCCGTAAACTGCGGTCAGGATCGCATCAGCTGCAACAGCCGTTAGTACACCTTTCCACTTGTACGATAACGGAGCGAAAATCGCCGCGCCGGCCGCAGCCGAACCAATTGCATATCTGATTTTCTGTTCTACTTCACCCATTGCTGTTTATATCCTTTCGATTGCACTGTACTGTGTTCGTGCGGTTAGTACTTGGAGTAGATCCATTCCGGCATCAAAGCACTTGATGTTTCCTTCCTGCCGAAGGTCATTCCATCCGTGGGATGTGAACCGAGTGGTGGGCATTTCGCATTTAACCCAGTCCAGGTATTTTTTCCAGTGCTACTATGTCCTAGGCTGGGCTGTCCGTCAAATTTTTCACTATTTATATCGCCGGTTCGAGCGTCCCACTGATGATGAGTATTGAAGCAGACCTCACAACGCGCAACACTCAGCTGAAAAATCGAATATTCGTAGCGCTTGTGGTCGTCAGCAACAGCGTCGGCAACTTTCTTCTCGGGCTGGGCATGGAGCAGATGCCCAACTTCAGGGACATCCCATTTTTCAGTTACGTGATATCGTTTGCCACGAACGGATGGCTGCTCCTGGGGATCGTGCTGATGATCGTTTTTATGCTTTCGCAGCTCTCGCTGTACAGCTGGGCGGACCTAAGTTATGTCTTGCCCGTCACGGCCAGCACTTATATCCTTTCGGCGCTGCTTAGCAAATTCTTTCTACACGACACAGTATCGGTTGCACGTTGGGCAGGTATAGTGCTTATCTCGTTCGGGGTGATTTTCGTCGCGGAAACACCGGTGCGCTCCGATGACATCGCCCTTGAGGAAGACCGGTGACCTGGCTCTATTTACTGATCAATATCACTGCCGGAACCATTGGCGACTTATTGACCGCTAAGGGCATGTCGATGGGCGGCGAGCTGAATGACTTCGGCCCACGAGGAATTGCTCACCTTCTGCGTTACATTCTCACCTACAGACTTGTTCTCATCGGCACTATCAGCAACGCGATCTGCTTCTGCTCATTCATGGCTCTTCTGTCCGTTGCGGAAGTAAGTCTGGTTGTCCCGGCCACGGCATCCGGCTATGTTTTGAAAGCAATTCTGGCGAAATGGTACTTGGGCGAAAATGTCACGTGGCGACGCTGGGCCGGAGCTAGTCTGGTCACGTTGGGCGTGGCGTTGATTTGGTTCTGAGCGTAAAAAGTGGGCCCACTAAACGGATTGTGGGCCCCTGGAGAACAAACGAGATAGCAGGAACTCTCACGACCTGCTATCCGGCTACCCTGGTCTAAGTATCTCTGTGAAGCGCACGAGCGACAAGAGAATAGAGATACTGGGAGTCTGGGGTAGTACTTTGCAAGTACTCTCGATTTCAGATGCGAATCCCCCAGCAAAACGGATCGCGGTCCTGGAATACGAGTTGTGCTTCAGCCGTTATCCACGCCGATCCCTTGATCCGAGGATGCACGAGATGGTCTTTTACGATCACTGACCCTTCGAACACGCTGCCGACGATGCTTTCCTGACGCCAGATTTCTCCTTCCGCAAGCATCCCATCCGCATGCAGGCAGGCTAGCTTGGCACTAGTTCCGGTACCGCAAGGCGAACGGTCGTAGCTGCCGCCGGGACACAGGACAAAGTTCCTGCTGTCACAACCCGCAGCCCGGGCAGGACCCGAGATCTCGATGTGGTCGATCTCCTGCCCGTTTGTTCCAGTGAGGCCGTTAGACTGTAGCGACCGGCGAATGTCCCAGGCGTAACTGGTCAGGACCTCAAGGTTCTGAAGCTCCAGCGCATAGGGACAATTATTCGTGAGAAAGAACCAATTGCCCCCCCAGGCGATGTCGCCGCAAACCTCACCGAACTCGCGGACGGGGATTGTCACGCCTTTCCAGAGACGATAGCTCGGCACGTTACTTACCGTCACCTCGTTCGCGTTGTGCAACAGCGCTTCGACGATTCCCACCGGAGTTTCGATGCGGTGGGTGCCCGGCTCTATTCTTCCTAAGTATGCGAGCGTCGCAGCGAGTCCAATAGTTCCGTGACCGCACATTCCCAGATAGCCGACGTTGTTGAAAAAGATCACGCCGGCCGAGCAGGAGGGGTCGTGCGGTTCGCAAAGCAACGCGCCCACGACAGCATCGGACCCGCGCGGCTCATTGATAACCGCTGAGCGGAACTGATCGAATTCTGAACGGAGCTCCGACGAACGAGCGGACAGACTGGAACGGGCCAGCTTCGGGCCGCCGGAAATAACTACTCGCGTGGGCTCGCCGCCGGTATGCGAATCGATAACGTGAACTTTCCCGATGCGAAGTGGAGTCCGCGATGCCCCGTTTCCGGCCATGTCGATTCTGGTTTTATCCTCCATGCTTTAGTCGGACATTGCGGACGCGGCATGTGTCGGGTGAGACTTTCTGCAGGCGGAGATTAGCTTCTTGGCCTCGTCCAGTTCGGCCCCGGCCAACTCCAGTCGAGGGGGCCGGACGCGCCGGTTGCCCATCCCGACCTCTTCCTGCACAAGCTTGATGAGCTGAACAAACTTCGGGACGGTATCGAGACGAAGCAGTGGTAAAAACCAGCGGTAGAGACGAAAGGCTTCCCGATGGCCGCCGTGGAGAGCAAGGTTGAAGAGCTCTACCGATTCTTTTGGATAGGCGTTTACCAGACCCGCAACCCATCCGACAGCTCCGGCTTCAACCGCTTCCACAATAGCGTCGTCCACGCCACAAAGTATTCGCAGCCGGCTGCCGGCCACAGCGCGAAGGGCGGTAATCCGACGGACGTCGGCGCTCGATTCCTTGATGGCGTGCAGGTTCGGATGTTCACTCAACAATTCGCAGACGTGTGCGGGCAGAAAGTCCACCCGGTAGGCAACGGGATTGTTATAGAGCATGCAGGAAAGGCCCGTAGCCGAAAGGATTGCGCTGACATGGGCCTTCGTTTCCCGCCAGTCTCCGAGATACACATAGGGCGGCAAGACCATGAGTCCGCTACACCCGACGCTTTCAGCCAATTTGGCGACATCGACAGCATCGGCAGTGCTAAGCGAGGAGATCCCGGCAACCACCGGCACAAGGTCACCGACGGCATCAATGCACGTGTTCAGCACCTCGGCCTTTTCGGCATTGCTGAGCGTTGCGCCTTCACCGAGCGAGCCTAGAGCGACGATGCCGGTGCAGCCGTTTTCGACCAGCCATTGCACGTGTCGGGCAAGGAAGTCATGATCGATCGAGAGGTCTGCGTTGAAGGGCGTCGTTATTGCAGGAATCACCCCGCTCCATTGCATCTTCATATAGCTGCCATTGTCGCTCCCGGGGCGTGTCTTCTGCCAGCAGGCTGCCGATCCGGGACGGGAACAGGGGAGGACGAACCGACGAAGCCTGCCACCCGAATAAGACGTTCAATGCGGGACCGCAGATTCGTCCCTGGCACGGCCCCATGCCGCAGCGCGTATGAAGCTTTGCGGCGCGCCAGGATGACACCTCCTGCAAACGCCCCAGTGTAACGTCTTCGCAGCGACAAATTACTGTGTTGGGATCACTTAATCCCTTCACTTCGGGGCGCGACCTGAATGCGTGCTGGAGATGACGGGCAAATGCCAAAGCACGTTTGCGGCGCTGGAGCACGCGATCGGCGGCGGTCAGGTCACCACACGCCGTGAAACCTGCGACCTCGCCCTCTGCCAACGAAAGATCGAGTCCGCCCACACCGGTGACTTCTCCCGCACAAAGAATGTCCGGCAGAGAGGTGCGTCCGTAGCTATCCACGACTACCCCACTCTCATCGAGCTTGCATCCAAGCAGGCTCGCAAGCTCCGCGTTCGGCCACAAGCCGAAAGCTACGGCAGCGTAGTCGCATTCCTCCACCCACGTTGTGCGGCCATTTGTAACGTGAACGCGCTGAAGCCGCGCATCTCCTTCGGCGCGTGTAATCCAACATCCAGGTCGATACCGGACATGCAACAAGGAGACGCGCAAGCGGATCGATTGCCACAGTTTTGAGGGAAAGCGGAGAAGCATCGCCCCGAATCGAACCAACCGTGGCCATGGTGCTTGTTCGGCAATTGTTAGGACCACCGCGTCCTGCTTGCTGAGATAAGAGGCCACAGCCAGCAGCAGTGGGCCACTCCCCGCAACCACAACACGCTTATTCGCGATGGGCAGCCCTGACTTTACCAGGGCTTGCAAACCGCCTACGCCCACAACGCCCGGCAAGGTCCAGCCAGGAAATGGCAGGAAGAGCTCACGCGCACCAGTTGCCAGGATCAGAGTGCTCCATGCGATCACGAGGGCGCCCTCTGCGAGTTCGACAGTAACGCGTTGAAGAGCCCGATCGGCGCAGATAACTCGACCGTTCAGAATGGAAATGCGGTTATTGGATCGAACTTTCGTACACCACTCCGACGCGTCACGAGTTTTCGCTATCCCCGGTCCTCCGCGCCAGATCTGTCCGCCAATATCGGGATTGTCGTCGACGATACTGACACTTCGTCCACCTTCGGCACATCGCACCGCAGCCGCCAGCCCAGCAGGCCCAGCTCCGATAATGAGCACGTCAGCTCTGGTTTCTGGAAGCGCGGTCACGTGGTACGGATATCCATTCCCTCTCGCACCACGATTTGGCAACTTCGGGCATGAGCTAAACCGTCGATAACAAGACGGCACTCAAAGCAGATCCCCATGCCACAGAAGGGCGCGCGTGGTTCGCCAGAGATCGAGTGGCGGAAGGCGAATTCGCCGGCGAGCATCACGGCCGATGCCACGGTTATACCGTCCGGAACAGTCACGGGAATTCCGTTGATGCACACACTAGGCATGCAGAGCATAATTCCTTTCGGGCAGGTAGGGCCGGAAGGGTATCTCAGAAGGACGGTTTAAGATCTGATCCACAATCAGGCGAGCTGTTGCAAGTGAGGTAGAAATTCCCAGCCCCTCGTGACCTGTTGCGAGATAAACATTCGGATAGTTCGGACAGGGTCCAATGAGCGGAAGCTTATCTGGCGTAGCGGCCCGTAAGCCAGTCCAGACTCGAATCGCGGAAAGCTGCGGCAGTCCCGGTATGTATTCCACTGCACGCCGAAGCATCTGGGTCAGGATGGCTTGTTCGACGGCAGGGTCGGAATCGCCGAACTGGCGCGAAGAACCGATCAAAATCTGGCCCGTCGCCCGTGGCTGGACATTGAATGCAACGGAATCAGCCGCCACCGCATGGGCGCTTCTCAAATACCCCAGCTCGATGAGTTGATGACGTACAAAGCCGGGATAACGGTCCGTAATGACGAGGTGTCCCTTGCGCGGCTTGATGGCCAAACCCGGAATGAGTCTCCCGGTCCAGGTACCAGTGGCGATCACGATCAGCTTTGAAGCAATGGTACTGCCATCCTGAAGGCGAACCCCCGAGGGGAGGATCTCGGCTGCGCTTGCGAATTCCAAGAGCACTGCTCCTTGGCGGATTGCTTTTGTCACAAGATAGCTGGCTACAGACGGGGGATAGCAGACACTGTCACCGGGTACAAGCAGCCCACCTGCCAGGCCATCACGCAAATTGGGCTCGGCTTCAGCCAGTTGCTTTCCGTCGAGGATACTGGCGGCTACGCCGCGGGCGTTGTAGAACCGATACTTTCGATTCACCTCGGCCATCTCTTCGGCATCGGCGGCGATCCACAGAGTGCCACAACGAAGAAATTCCGCCTCGGGCCGCAACTCATCGGCAAGTATGTTCCATAAAGACTGCGAGTAGTGCGTCAAAGCAAACTGCTCTTCCGAATCGTCCATCACGGTCAGGTGTCCCATGCCAGATGCTGTTGCGCCGCCGCCGATGGTATCGGCTTCGCAAATACCGACGTATAGACCGGAACGCGCAAGCTCGTCGGCACACGCGGCACCCACGATTCCCGCACCGATGACGAGTGCGTCGAAGACATGGGGCTGCATATTCATAGAGTATGCGCCGCGTACTCGCGAACGATGGTAAACCTATTCGAGAAGCGGCAGTGGGCGTTCGCCAGGACTGAGGCCGCGCCAAATACAACCAGAGTCGCGGCCTTCAGCAAGGCATGAGGATTCGCCGTTTAGAAGACTAGCTTTAGCGCGAGCTGGATCTGGCGCGGCGGAAGCGTCTGCGTAAAGGTCCCGAAACCGCCGGAATTGACAGTCGTGCCAAAACCCGAGTTCACATTGAAGTTGGTGTGATTCGTAGCATTGAATGCCTCTGCGCGGAACTGGAGATAGCGGGATTCGGACCACAAGTTGAAATTCTTGTGGAGTCCGAAATCGAGTTCGTAAAACGCGTAACCCCGGACTAGATTTCTGCCTGCGTTCCCGAAGGGCTGTGTGAAATTGGGAAGGCTGAACGCCGCAGGATTCAAGTAGTTGGTACGGTTGCCGTTCGGAGTCAACACGGGCTGCCCAGTGAGGTTCGGGCGGTAGGAGACCAGCGTGCTGACTTGGCCCTGCGTTGGTGGGTTGTACGTAATATTGATCGGCAGACCCGAAGAAACCGTATTGATGAGATCGATCCCCCAACCGCCGGCGATGAGGTTCAGCGTTTCATTATGCGGGTCGAAATGGCGTCCCTTTCCATAGGGGATGTCATAGACGACCGACAAGGTGTCGTTGAATGGCTGATCGTAGCTGGAGATCCCCCGATTTCCCCGGAGGTCGTAGAGATTGACTCGCGAGTTGTCTCCGTCGTAATTCTCCAAATGGCCCGGCGCATTGTCGATAGCTTTGGACCATGTGAACGAGTTGATGAAATAGAGGCCCGTGGAGTAGCGCTTTTCAAGTCTGGCTTGTAGCGCGTTATAGCTGCTGAAGCCGGCATTGAAGGCTTCTTCGATGGTAGTGAAACCGGGAATGGGTCGACGGGCATTCACCGAGAGGCTCTGGCCCGGCTGGTTCGGTAATGCCTGATTCGCGTCCACCAAAATGGTAGTGCCAACACTGTGGTTCCCGACATACGCCACATCCAGCAGCATGTTGTGGGCTAATTGCTGTTGAACGTCGAAGTGCCAGCTTTCTACATAGCCCGTGCGAGTGCTGCCTGGGATGTAGCGAACCTGCGTAATAGCAGGATTGAAGTTTGAAGGCGAAGCGAAGTTGTTAGGAAAACCCAAATAGGTTGGGCGGAAACAGGTGGTAGACGTAGTGGCGACCGAGGGGCAGATGTTTGTAGCCACCGCCGAGGGCTGCTGATCGATAAAGGCATCGACAATGTTCGGACCGTTGAAAGCCAGCAGGTTTTCCCCGCCGAGGCGGTTGAATTGAATGTAGCTCATGCCATAGCCGCTGCGGATCACGGTTTTGGGCGTGACCTGGAAAGCAAGGCCGACGCGGGGCGCCCAGTTATTCGGGTCGGGATGGACCAGGGCCCGATCATAAAGGCTTCCGCTACGGGCGTTGATCATGGTCTGGGTCTCCGGGTTGAAGTTGGCAAGTTTGTTGTCACGCTCCCATTGCGGCGTGGCAAATTCGTAGCGAACACCCAGATTGAGGGTCAACCGGCTATTCACTTTGAAATCGTCCTGTAGATAACCGAAATACATGCGCTGGCGCAGATGGGCAACCGGATTGTTTGCGAGTTCGTAGCGACTGCGAGCTCCAAAAAAGAGATCGGCAATGCTATAAGCCTGCTGCTGTGTGCTTGAAAGGCTGTTTAGGGATGCTCGATTCGTAAAGTAGGCCGGATCGCTGAAAAATCCGCTGTAGTTATCCGTCCCATATTGAGGATGAAAATCACTGACGGCGGTATCGATGAGCTGGTATTCGAATCCCATCTTCAGACTGTGGCGGCCCACAATCTTGGTGAAGTTAACTTTGG
The DNA here is from genome assembly GCA_035475295.1 of Bryobacteraceae bacterium. Taxonomy (GTDB): domain Bacteria; phylum Acidobacteriota; class Terriglobia; order Bryobacterales; family Bryobacteraceae; genus Bog-105. The sequence continues at coordinate 40,485 of DATIMM010000019.1, read as the reverse complement.
GATCGATAATGAGGGGATTCTGGTATTGGGGATTGCTGTTCTGGCGGCCGAACTGCGAAAGACCGCCTGCCATGTTGAGCGAATATAGTCCACCGGCCACAGACGAATCCGCCGGCAGGTTGGGAACGGCGAACCCGCCAATTGGAGTGCCTAGAGCGATCGGATTCTTTCCGCCTTCAGTGTAATCAGCGCCCACGCGAGCTTCGAGAATGGAGGTAGGGCTAAGCGTCCAGGTGATGCCCGGAACGCCCTGCTTGTTTCGTATGTAGACGTTGCCGTTGGCGTTCCCACCAGCCGGCCCGGGGATGGCAGGAGGACTGAAGATCGAAGTTTCATTTTGACTGTAGCGGACGAATAACGATACTTTCTGGCTGATGTAGTAGTCGAAGCGACCATCGCCCTTATCCGTGTTGGTGGTGTCTGCAGGCGCGGATTCGTAGTTGTTCGCAGTACCGGGAAGGTTGGGGGTTGGAAGAGCGGACAGGACGGCCTGCGCAAAAGGGGTGATCGCCGCTTGCGGCACAATGCCGTTCGCGTAGGCAGCGCCGGTAATCGGGTTCTGAATGACGGGGCTCTGGCCGCTTCTGAAATATCCGGACAGATCGCCGGTCTTTGCCGCGGCCGTGGGAAGCGTGGCAAACAAGGGCTGGTGGTACACACGGCGGAAGCCCTCATAATCACCAAAGAAGAACATTTTGTTCTTGACGATGGGTCCACCCAACGCGCCGCCGAACTGGTTCTGATTAAAAGGCAGCTTCCCCCCGGTAACGGGCCGGAAGAAGCCGGTGGAATTCAAAGTCGTATTACGGAAAAACTCCCAAAGCTCTCCGTGAAACTGGTTCGTTCCGCTCTTGATTGTGGCATTGACAACCGCGCCGGGGGCGCGGCCGTACTCGGCGCTGTAGTTGTCGGTTTCGACCTTGAACTCGGCGAGCGCGTCCGGATTAGGCTGAATCACCTCATTCGCGAAGCCTTGATTGCTGGTTCCGTACGCGTTGTTATCGATCCCATCCAGCAGGAAGTTGTTGTATTCGCTACGGAGACCATTGATGTTGAATGATCCCTCACGGCTGCTATCACTTTGGTTTTCCAGCGGAGAAAGCGCGACCCCGGGCACCAGCAAGGTCAAATCGGCGTAGTTACGTCCATTCAGCGGAAGCTCTACAATTTGTCTCGGATTAATCACCTGGCCGCGGGAGCTGGAATCGGTCTCGAGAAGCGCGGCAGCACCGGTGACGGTAACGTTTTGAGATGTCTGGCCGACATGGAGCGTGAGATCAACACGCTGACGCGCATTCACCTGAAGGTCGAAATTTGCGGCCGTGGTCGTCTCAAAGCCGGGCATCTCCACGCGAACGCGATAGGTACCAAGGCGCTGGTTCACAAATTGATAATCGCCATTACTATCGGTGGTCGTTTTAGAGTCAACGCCTGTCCTTGTATTCTCCAGCGTGACGGAGGCATTAGAGATGACTCCTCCGGTCGAGTCACGAATGGTGCCCAGGACAGTAGCAGATTCGAATTGGGCGAGCAGTGGCGTAACGGAAACGCAAGTAAGTAGGCATGCTACGCCCACGAGCCTGGCGAGATAAAAAGACAACATTGGCTTGAACCCCTAGAGGATTTGTAGCATATCAGGCCAATATTTCACCGGAGCGAACGAGAGGTTACAGTACTACTACGTGCGGCCGAAGCTCTACCGGCTCACGGCCTTCATGCCTGCTTCTGAGTATCGGGTACCAGCAGTGATGCCGTGGGGTAGCGCTGCGTCAATGCGCTGAATGTCGTTCTCCGTAAGAGACACGTTGATGGCCCCGACATTTTCCTCCAGGTAACGGATGCGCTTAGTGCCGGGAATTGGAACCATGTCCTTTCCTTGCGCCAGAACCCAAGCCAAAGCGAGCTGCGATGGCGTGCAGCGTTTCTCACTTGCAATTGATCGAACTTCATCCACCAGTCTCAGATTTCGTTGAAAGTTCTCGCCTTGAAAGCGTGGATTCTGCCGTCGCCAATCGTCCGGGGCAAGATCGTCGATGCTCTTGATCTGGCCGGTTAGGAAGCCTCGCCCCAACGGACTATACGGAACGAACCCAATACCTAACTCACGAACCGTAGGCAAGATTTCATTTTCGGGATCACGGCTCCAGAGCGAGTATTCGGTTTGAAGCGCGGTGATGGGGTGAACGGTGTGGGCTCGCCGTATGGTGTCCGCACCCGCCTCGGATAATCCTATGAAGCGCACCTTTCCTTCACGGACAAGATCCGCCATGGCACCTACCGTCTCTTCAATTGGCGTGTCGGGGTCGACCCGGTGCTGGTAATAAAGATCGATAACGTCCGTATTGAGGCGGCGTAGACTTGCTTCGCACGCGGAACGAACGTAATCGGGCTTGCCGCTGATCCCCTGGAAGCTTCCATCCTGGCTGCGGACGTTACCGAACTTCGTGGCGATGACCGCTTTATGGCGATGGGGGCGGAGAGCGCGGCCGACCAACTCTTCGTTGTGTCCAATGCCGTAGATATCGGCGGTATCAAAAAATGTGATTCCCAGGTCAAGCGCGCGGTGAATCACCGCGACGGACTCCGCTTCATCGCCTTTCCCATAGAACTCTGACATCCCCATGCACCCCAAGCCGATAGCAGAAACCTGGAGGGCTGCACTGCGCCCCAGCGTACGTTTTTCCATGATTTATCTTTTCCGTAGATTAGATAGCCGTGGAGTCGGAACCAGTACAGGCGGCAGATGGAAAAGCTTGCCGGCGTTTGAGAAGGTCCGCGGTTCTCTGGCGATGACACTTGAGACAGACAGTTTGCATGTTGGAAAGATCGCATTCGCCGCCTCCTTCCACAACAGGTTGAATATGGTCCGCGTCCCAGAGACTTTTGCGACGGCCCATATTCCATTCCGCCAAGGCCCTCAGGCGGGCCGGGCCCCGCAACCTTTTAATGCTGCGTAGTTCCGCTATGCAATCCAGGTGACATAGGGCGCAAACGCCGTGATCACGTTCCAGTACCCGTTCGCGGAGATGGCCCGGATTGCTGCGCAGCTTCCACTCCTCCACGCACCAGGAAGAACAAAAAGTCGAGCGGCCGGCGGGGACTTCGAGGTTGCACCAGCGGCAAAGCGCGCGTCCATTTGCTCCTTTGGGCAGCTCCGAACGCTTGATCCAGCCGCCCGGCATTGCGCGGCGCGTACTCATTTCAACAGAATACAAAGAAAATGCCCTCAATCCTGTAGCGTGGTCGCCGAGCGTATCGGTTTATGTAACACTAGACAACGGTTTATTTATGAAGCTACTAGTCTCGATTCTTCTTCTTTTCACATCCTCTTTGGGTGCTTATGCGGCCGATGCGAGCAAGGCCTCCATTAGCAAAATGGAAGACCGCGCACTCTCCGGAATGGAACGCGAATGGGTCTCGTTAGCCGAGGCTATGCCCGCCGACAAATATAACTTTGCTCCGTCGAAAGGATCTTTCGAAGGAGTACGCACGTTTGAGCAACAGGTGGGCCATGTGGGCGCGGTGCTCTATATCGTATCGTCCGGCATAATCGGCGAAAAGGCTCCCAGTGCAGCGGGGAGCGGAGAAAACGGACCGAGCAGCTTCAAGACCAAGGATGACTTCGTTAACTACCTGAAAGGTGCCTTTGCTTACGCGCATAAAGCTATGGGCACCTTGACCGATCAGAACTTTACGGAGATGGTGCCGAGCCCGTTTGGCGGAAATAATAAGATGCCGAAAGGATCGCTTGCTGAGCTGGCCGTGGCTCACAGTTTTGATCACTACGGCCAGTCGGTCGTGTATGCGCGCATGAACGACGTCATACCGCCAGCCAGCCGGAAGTAGCTGACTTCAAAGCACCGTCAGCACGTCCGACGGCTGCTGTGGGACGCCAGCCGGCTTTTCCATGACGAGTTGAGTTTCATGGCCACGAGCCGTCACTTCCTCCACCGCAATTACACGCCCTTTTTTGATAAAGAGGGCGTGATCAAAGTTGTTTACCGTAGGGCAAACGTGCCGGGGAAGTAAATAAAGTTGACTTCCCAGCAAGGATGCTACATGGTGTCCTACCTCTATCGGCAGGTGCTCCTCACTGGGCTTGGAGGGCGTCCAGTCGGGGTGCCCAACCACGACACAGGTGGGGACACCCGCATCCGCCGAGACACTCTTGTGGCCGGCATCGCAGGTAACCACGTGGGGCGCAGGTTCGCTGACGATCGTCGAAAGAACGAGCACAGCGGGCGCGTAGCCATACTCACGCGGTAGTTGCGCAAGACTCGTGAAGTCATTGAAGACTACGGTGCCTGGAGAAATGCTGTGGTGAAAAGATCTCCCTTTAAAGCCGTGGTAGGTCAATGCGAAGGGAAAAGCCGGCGTTCCCGACGTAATAACCTCTCCAATCTTCAAGCCGGATGACTCCAGCGCATCGACGACTTTCATCAGGCGATCGTACCCCTGATGAGCGGGCCGTTCTCGCTCGCGTAGGGGGTACGCGGACATGTGTCCGTCGTAGTAATGGAGACCCCGAAATCTGTCCCCGGCTTGCCGTGCTATTTGCTCTATCTCCGCCACTCGGTTTTCTGCAATTCCGGTACGATTCATACCGGGGTTGATGTCGATAAAGCAGTCGACATTCGTTTGGCTCCAAAAGGAAGCTTGCGCCGCCGTTTCCACCAGTACCGATAGGCGAACAGCGGTGAACCGGCTTGCAATCTCTATGATTCGCCGTGCATTTGCCCCCGCCACAGGGAATGCGAGCAGTACGTCCGTGGCTCCGGCCTCGCAGGCAGATAGCACCTCCAACGTAGTGGAAGCCTTGAACCTTGTCACGCCGTGGTCGATCAGTTTCCGGAGAACAGCTCCGAGCTTGGCTGTTTTGATGTGAGGCCGCCAGCGGCTCGCATCATTCCCCAAGATGCGCAAAGTGGTCAGGATATTGGCATCCACCAGGTCGGGATAAACAAGGAGCGCCGGGGTCAGAATGCGAGTTGTATCCTCAATTGCGTAGCTATCGAGCGGGACGTTCATTAATGGCCATTGTGGCAGATCGACCGGCTCGATGGAGCAGCGGATACCAAGTGTATGGATTTCGCCGAAATCGCCGTCCAATAGCTTAAGTGCATGAGCTTTCTTGACAATCTGGAGAATTCGCTAAAGAGCCTCGAATCCCGGGAGGAGCGCGATCCCGGCGAACAACGGCGCAAAGAGGACGAACGGTCACGGGCCAGAGCGGCGGCACCTTGGGCCGAACAATTGAAGACCTCGCCGTACACTCAGCAACTGTTCGAAAAGGCAGCGATTGCCGGACACCGGATCCGTACAAAAATTTACATGGCGTGGATCGATTCCACTCTACGGCTGGAAGCCAAGGGGCGCAGGCTGGAGTTGCAGCCTACTCCGGACGGCATCACAGCGTCTATGGTCGAAGAGGATGGGACATCACGCACCGAGCCACTCGATTTAGCCGGAAAGCCGGAAGACCTGCTAGACAAATGGCTTCCTGGCGCCATCAAAGAGGACGGAAATCTCTCATGAAGAACCCTACCGATGTACAAGTATTCACGGCCGCATCGGCCATCGGATTAGTAGCGGGGATGCGAGCATTCCTGGGACCCTCGATCCTCGGCCAAATCGCGCGAAGAGGCGGCTTGGAACTCAGCCATTCCCCGCTGGGAAGAATTGGTCACCCCACGACTGCAGCGATTACGACTTTGGTATCCGTTGGCGAATTGATTGGAGATAAGCTCCCGAAGGTGCCAAAACGGACGAAGGCCGTGGCGTTAATTCCACGAATTCTCTCAGGCGCGCTATGTGGTGCGGTGCTTTGCGCTTCGAAGAAGCGATCAGCCGTCATGGGAGCTTGTGCCGGAGCACTTGGCGCTGCCGGAGGCACATTTGCCGCCTATCACTTGCGCAAGCTGGTTACAGAGTCCCTGGAACTGCCCAATCCCGCCGTCGGCGTATTAGAAGATGGCATTGCTGTGGGCCTTGGAGTTCTCATTACAAAGAGCATCACGTAAGTACCTGACGACCTTTCTGCAGAGCCTTCGTCCAGGCAATGACAGCGTTCCTCGGTATCATCGGCCTGCTTCTCCTCCTCACGGTTACTGGCGATGCATTCGAGGTAATGCTTCTGCCGCGGCGGGTGCGGCGCAGGCTTCGTTTCGTAAGGTTCTTCTTTCAGGGCAGCTGGTCGGCATGGGTGTGGATCGCCCGGCGTTTTACCGCGGGCCGAACAAGAGATGCGTTTCTCAGTGTGTTTGGCCCTCTTTCCATGGTATTGCTGCTATCCTGCTGGGCCTCCGGGCTCATCGTTGGGTTTGGACTGCTGCAGTGGGCGCTAGAAACATTCCTGGGCGCGCCCACCAGCCTGCTGCATCAGTTTTACCTGAGTGGATCAACATTTTTTACGCTTGGATATGGCGACGTACTCCCCGGCACGAGAGCAGGGCGAGGCATAGCTGTTTTCGAAGCGGGCGTCGGCCTTGCTTTTATTGCGGTCACGATCGGCTATTTACCTGTCCTGTATCAGTTGTTCTCCCGGCGTGAATCGCGGGTGATTTTACTGGACGCCCGGGCAGGCTCCCCGCCGACAGGAGTTGCGCTTCTGTGCCGCCACTGTGAACAAGAAGCGCTGCCGGAACTCGCAGAATTCTTGAAGGAATGGGAACAATGGTGCGCAGAGCTGACGGAAAGCCACCTGTCGTATCCTATGTTGAGCTACTACCGGTCGCAGCACGATAACCAGAGTTGGCTGGCCGCGCTGGCGACCGTCCTGGACAGCTGTGCGCTCATTTTAACCGGCCTGAAGGGAGTGCGCACGTTTCAAGCCCGCATGACATTTGCTATGGCGAGACTTGCGGTGGTAGAGCTTTGCCAGATATTCGGGCTGCGAGTCAAGAGCCCTGAAGCCACCCGGGTTAGCGGCTTCGATTTTCAGCTTCTCCGGGACATACTTTCCGAAGCAGGTCTGTTCTTCAGCGAGGAAGAGTCCGCTGAATCGAAGTTGGCCGCTCTGCGAGCCACCTATGATCCGTTCATAACGGCCTTATCGAAGCACTTGCTATTGCCTCTCGGACGGTGGAACTTGAGTCAAAGCAGGGACAACTGGCAGAAGAGCTCCCGTGGAGGAGACGCAAAAGAATTGGTGGACTCAACGCCGGCCGAGCCTAAATAAGGGCGCTTCGGTTCGCGCCCCCTTTACGGATGCTATTGCTGTTCTGGTTTTCTCTTCCGCGGGCGCGGCGTTCTGGTACCGGTTGCGGCGCGCTTGCGTGTCACCGTCTTTTTCGGCTTCGGCGGCGGGGGATTCGGCTCGAAAATGGTGGGCTGGCCCTCTACGATGGGCTGGGGCTCATATTCTTCTTCTTCGGGAATTGGTTCCGGTCCCCGCTCGGGCAATGCCGGCGGATAAAACTCGGCACCAAGATGGACAATCAACCCGCGCTCTTCATCGGGATCCGTACGTACGACGGTCTTGTCCTGGGCGTAGTTCAGGAACTCCGAGAACTGTTGAAACCCGTATTTCGCCAAACTGAAATCCGGGTTTTCTTCGGAGACCCACTGTTCTAATTCGTCCGCGCTGGCACCGTTTTCAAGCTCCATGCGGTGCGTTTCCAGCACATCACGCAGCAGCGGCAACGCTTCCTCGGGCCTGGGAGCGGCCTTTTCAGGCACATGCCCGCCTCGCCGTTCAATCACATAACGGCCCCCAGAGCCAGTCACGTTAATAAAGTCGGCCTTTTTCAACCGGTCGACGAAATCAGAGAAGCTCCCTGCACCGTAGGCGCGTTCGCTGAACGCGGGGTCAAGTTGCAGCATCGTGCTTTTCAGGAGCCCGAGTTGTGGCTGGACGGCGCGGCGCTCTAAGACTTGCAGGGCACGCTCGACCAGCGGAAAGGCCTGCGACAGATCCAGTGGGGCAGGCCGAGGCCCTCGCTCCCGCTTTTCACCTTCGCGCTTGTCTTTGCGGTCAGGCCGATCGGCCCGCTCAAAGCGATCCCGATCGCGGCGGTCCGGCATGGGTGTCGCCACAATCCGATCGCCATCTTCCAGCAATGATTCGTAACTGACGAACTCGTGGCAATTCTGCTGCAGAATTGTACTCGTGAACGCCTTGCCACCCAGGACGAATACGGTCTTGCCGTACTCCTTCAGTTTGTTGACGAGTGGAATAAAGTCGCTATCGCCGCTCACGATGGCAAAGGCATTTACGTGGGCGTGGGTAAACGCCATTTCCAGAGCATCGAGAGCGAGATTAATGTCAGCCCCATTCTTATCACCGCGCGGCGAGGGAATGCGTTGCACCATTTGCACCGCGTTCTCCGCCATTTGCCGCGTGGCACCTTCCTGGCGGCCCCAATTTGCGTAAGCGAATTTCGCGACAATATCACCGCGCTCCTTCAGTGCACTCAGGGCAACCGATACGTCGAACTCGCGCCGTAGGGTGGACTTTACGCCAATTTCGATATTGTCGTAGTCGACGAACACAGCTATGTTCGGTCTGTCTTGCATTACTTTCCTTTTCTGTCCATCATGCTCAAACCTTTGCAGAGGCCTTTGGGCACGACGGTCCATTTTTCTATCGAGCCATGGCTCACGCGATCTGTTTCACCGAAGCGCGAATGAATTCAATGATGCCTTCAAGAGAAGCGCCCGGTTGAAAAACTTGCGCAACTCCCATCTTCTTAAGATTCGAAGCGTCGTCGTCGGGGATAATTCCTCCGGCGATGACAAGAACATCAGTCATCTCCTTTTCACGCAGCAGTTCCATGATGCGAGGCACAATGACATTATGCGCGCCAGACAGGATAGACAAGCCGATCACTTGAACATCCTCCTGCAAGGCAGCGTTTACAATCATTTCCGGTGTTTGCCGGAGACCCGTGTAAATGACTTCCATTCCAGCATCGCGAAGAGCACGTGCAATGACTTTTGCGCCACGGTCGTGTCCATCGAGGCCAGGTTTGGCGACGAGCACACGGATCGGAAGGGTCATACTAACACTGTCCAGATTATAAACCGAGGAGCAGGAGATGAGCGAGGTATTTAACGAACCGCGGCTAGCATTGAACAGGATTTACACGCGGTCCGGCGACAAAGGACAGACTGGCTTGGTAGGCGGCCAGCGGGTTGCGAAGGATCACCTTCGCATCGAAAGCTACGGGACGGTAGACGAACTGAATTCCTTCATCGGCCTGGCGCGCACTACAGCGGAGCACCTGGCAAAAGGAACGGAGCGACTCGGGAGATTCAGCGCTATCTTGAGACGGGTCCAGCACGAACTGTTTAATTTAGGTTCAATTCTCGCTACGCTGCCGGGCGATGTACATCCCAAACAACCGCGCGTTACCCATGCAGATGTGGAGCAACTTGAACGGGAGATAGACGAAGCAAACGAGGAACTCCCGCGATTGCGGTCCTTTGTGCTGCCGGGTGGAAGCCGCTTAGATGCGGAGCTGCATGTTTGCCGGACTGTTTGCCGGAGAGCGGAGCGGCTGCTCGTGTCATTAGCACGGGAAGAGAGCGTGCCTGACGAGGCGGTGCAGTATCTGAACCGCCTGAGCGACGCACTGTTTGTATGGAGCCGTTGGGTGAACCACGTACTGAAGGCCTCCGAGACCCTTTGGGAGCCAAACGCGGCGGCCAGTGGCGCAAGCAAGGGCTGAAGGTCCTGAATTCACTTGGAACGAAGGTTCGCAACAGCTCTTGTTGCTTCGGGCAACGTGAGAGCGAACACCGCCGCATTTGCAAGTGCACCCGCGATGCAGTAAGCGCACCACTTCTTTTCTTTGGTGGGCATCTGATAAAAGTACCAACCAGCCGCGATGGCTTCGACACCGGCTTTGGCTGCCGCGATAACGGGAATAACGGGCATCTGTTCGGCACGGTTCTCACCCCCGAAAGCGGCCAGCGGCACGTTTACGCCTAACGTGGCCAAGCTCAACGTTCCGTCAGGAGCGCCGAGAGAATAAGCGGTATCCGACGAATTCACCTTATCGGAATCAAAGCTATCGAGAGGAGGGTCGGGCAAATGCTTCACGATGCCGGTCTGCAACAAAGAGACTACGGCCATGCTGGCCATTCCAAAAAGCGAGCAGCCGATGATGGCGCGTCTTCGGCGGAGGTCCCCGGAGCGTCCTTCTTGCAGCTCCTTTCGGAGTTGCTGCGGCTTCCCCGTTAAGTTTTGAATTGCTTCGATCATGGCAGTGTGCGTCCGCTTGACACTCCTAGTCTATAGGCGGTCAGAAGAGACAAATCTGGGCTGGTATTTTGGCATTGAGGATTGTTCTTGGGCAGGTTTACACGGCTCGTAGTTGGTAGCGTGCTCTGCTGCTATGCCGCCATGAGCGCATCGGGCACTTGGGCGGTTGCGAAAAGCTCAGATTTCGAGGTTTACTCGGAGGCCGGAGCGGCACGTGCTCGGGCGGCACTTGCGTGGTTTGAGGATCTGAAGTCCTTCTTTGACCAAACAGCCGTGGTTAAAGGCAGCGCTCATCTCAAAGGCCGGCATCTCATCCGGGTCATTGGCTTCAGCTCTCAAAGGGAGTACAACCTGTACCGGCTCCGCGCGACTGCGGATGCCTATTACCTTGGGGCTGAGGACGGAGACTACATCGTGATGCCGGCGTTGGAGCCCGAGAAGTTTGGTGTAGCGGCACACGAATATGCCCACTCGGTCCTGCACGCCAGTGGTCTGCAGCTTCCCGCCTGGCTGGAAGAAGGACTGGCGGAGGTGTTTTCCACGGTGCGGATTACTAACCGAAGCTGCGAGTTCGGCGGCCCGCTGCCGATGCGCATGGATACGCTCCGCCGGCATGCCTGGCTACCGCTCGAGAAACTCTTTGCCGCACAACCGGACTCGGCTCTGCGCCAGACGCGCGATGGAACAGCTATCTTTTACGCAGAGAGCTGGGCTCTTACGGACATGCTCATGTCATCGCCAGAATACGCTCTGCATTCCAACAATCTGATTGGGGCCTTGAATGGCGGGCTTTCCAGTTCGCAGGCGTTTGTAAGAGTCTATGGAAACCCGTTAGCGACCGTTCTCAGTAACCTTCGAGACTGGGTCCGCCAGGGAATGTCGCAGCGAAAAACCCATCTCTGGACTCTTCCCGCCAAATTCGACGTGACAGTTACGGACCTGTCCAGCCTTCAGTCGAGTATGCTGATGGCGGAGCTCGTACTCGCAAGCGGAGAGTGGAATCGGGCGCAGGCAAGATATCTGGATCTGCTCCGGCAGTCGCCAGATCATCCAGACATTCTGGCTGGCCTTGGAGTCGTTGCGCTTCGTAAAGGGGACATCCGGGGAGCCGCCGAGTGGTGGCGTAAAGCCATGGATCACGGCGAACGTGACCCCACCTTGTGTTACCGCTATGCTGTCCTGGCGGATGGATCCGGGCTGCCAGTGGCGGAGATTAAGCGCGCCCTCGAGCGGGCTATCGCCTTGCGGCCAGACTTCGCCGATGCGCGTTACCGACTGGCGATTCTTGAGAGCAATGCCGGGGAATTCGAACAGGTTGCCGCCCAGTTGAAGCAGATTACAAACCCGGCACCGGGGCGGGCCTTTGGTTACTGGAGCACGCTGGCTTATGCGCTTTCGGAGCTTGGCCAGCGGGAAGAGGCGGAGAACGCAGCGCGGCAAGCGATGAAGTATGCTGCGACAGACTCCGATCGCGCTCACGCTGCGCAACTTGCCTACGTAGCCAGGACTGACCTCCATGTCCAATACGCACGAGATGCAAACGGAAATCTACAGTTGGTAACCACGCGAGCCCCGCACGGAACCGCTGACTGGAATCCGTTTATTGAGCAAGGAGATCACATTCAGCACGGAGAAGGTCTGCTGCGTGGTGTCCAATGCGAAGGTGGCAGGTTGACCGGCTTTGTAGTCGAGACCGCGCATGAACCGCTCACCCTTACGGTTCCCGATCCGACACACGTCCTGATGAGAAATGGCCCTCCGGAGTTCAGCTGTGGCCCACAGAAGGCCCGACACGTAAAGTTCGATTATGCAGCGGGCACGGGCGGAGGGGGCATATTGCGGGGCATGGAATTTCAATAGCACCCGGATCGATGGCGGAGGTCATTCGGAACGTCTCCCCAGGAATGAAGTGCTCTGTCTTGTAGCGTAGACGTTAGGCCATGAAATCAAGACAGCCGGCACACACGACGGGGAACGACCATTGGGCGGCGCTGACGGCCAGCTTTTTAGGCTGGACTCTCGATGCCTTTGATTTTTTTCTGGTTGTCTTCTCCCTGACCGCAATCGCCAAGGAGTTTCATCAGCCCGATAAGGCCGTCGCACTGTCGATCACGTTGACGTTAGCTTTTCGGCCGGTGGGCGCCTTCTTATTTGGTCTAATGGCGGACCGCTACGGGCGGCGGTTGCCCCTGATGATTGATCTGATCTTCTATTCCGTCGTGGAGGTCGCAACGGGATTCGCCCCGAACTTCACAACGTTTCTGATCCTGCGCGCGCTATTTGGCATCGGCATGGGAGGCGAGTGGGGAGTGGGGGCCTCGCTGGCGATGGAAAAGGTTCCGGCAAAATGGCGCGGCTTCCTGTCGGGGCTGCTGCAACAAGGCTACGCCCTCGGCAACTTACTCGCCGCACTCTGCTATCTTTTCCTCTTTCAGAGATGGGGCTGGCGGCCACTGTTTTTCCTGGGCGGTCTGCCCGCACTACTCGCGTTATTTGTGCGATTCCGGGTGAAGGAATCGGAGGTGTGGGAGAAGTCGAAAGGGGAGAGTTGGGGCCAACTGGGGGGCGCCCTAACCAAACAATGGAAGCTGTTCATCTATATGGCGCTGCTGATGACCGGCATGAACCTCGCTTCTCACGGTACGCAGGATATGTATCCGACTTTCCTACAGCGCTTTTGGAACTTCGGCACGGTGGAACGCTCGACTATTTCCGCGATTTCGATGGTGGGCGCTATCTTTGGTGGTATTATCATCGGCTCCGTGTCGGATCGAATTGGACGCAGGAAGGCCATCGTCATTTCCCTTCTGCTCGCCATTGTGGTCACGCCTCTTTGGGCTTACGCTCCGCAGGTGACGTTGTTGATTTTAGGCGCCTTCTTGATGCAATTCTTTGTGCAAGGCGCGTGGGGCGTCATTCCAGCGCATTTAAGCGAACTTTGTCCAAATGAAATACGCGGGTTCATGCCCGGATTCGCATATCAGTGCGGTGTGCTGCTGGCAGGTTCGGTGGGCTATATCGAAGCCGTGTTTGCCGAACATGTCAGTTACGCCACGGCTATGGCGTTAACGGCGGGCTCTGTTTTTGCGGGCGCGGCCCTTATTACCGCGCTGGGCCGCGAACATAAAGGAATGGAATTCGGGAATGTACCATAGCAGCAAAACCATCCGATGCTGAAGAATTTTCTGCTTTTCATTCTTCTGGCCGTCCCGTCCCTTGCGCAGAAATCTGTTCGTTACCAGCTTCAATTTCCCAATGCTGTTCATCACGAGGCGGAGGTCCGTGCCACCTTTACCGGCGTGCGCCAGCCGGTTTTGGAAGTTGTGATGAGCAGCTCCTCACCCGGCCGTTATGCACTCCACGAATTTGCAAAGAATGTTTATCACTTTCGCGCGTCGGATGCGGAAGGGCACCCACTTCGAGTCAGCAGGGCGAGCCCCTCTCAATGGAATGTGTCCGGCCATCATGGAACCGTCGTCGTCGAATATACGCTTTACGGCGACCTCGGCGATGGCACATACAGCCAGATCGACGAGACGCACGCGCATTTGAATATGCCCGCCACACTGGCCTGGGCTCATGGTTTTGAAGAATGCCCGGCATCCGTAAAGTTCGATGTTCCGCCACATTCCCGTTGGAAAGTAGCGACGGAATTGATACCAGATGGCCATGGCGCATGGACCGCAGCAAATCTGGACGGATTGATGGATGGGCCGGTAGAGCTCAGCGACCATTCCATGCCTGAGTGGACGATCGAGGGCCAGACCTTTCGCCTCTCCATTCATCACCGCGGAACGGGCAAGGAGGCCAACAACTATGCGCATATGTGCAAGCAAGTCGTGTTAGAGGAAGAGGGCGTATTTGGGACTTTTCCTAGATACGATGGCGGGACTTACACCTTTCTCGTCGATTACCTGCCGTACGTTTCCAGCGATGGAATGGAACATCGGGATTCCACCGTAATCACCAGCCCGCGTGACCTGTCGGATTCCGCCAGTCAGCTTATAGGGACCATCGCGCATGAATTCTTCCATTCGTGGAATGTTCGGCGCATCCGGCCCGCCGCACTGCAGCCCTTTGACTTCCAGCGAGCCAACATGTCGGGAGAGCTCTGGTTCGCCGAGGGCTTCACCAACTATTACGGGCCGCTAGTATTGGAACGCGCCGGGCTCACTGACTTGAAGGAGTTTGCTGCTACCGTGGGAAACGCGGTCAGCATCGTGCTGACGGCTCCGGGACACACGGTGCATAATGCCGTGGGCATGAGCGAGCTAGCGCCGTTTGTGGACGCAGCGACGTCCATCGATCCCACGAACTTTTCTAATACGTTCATTTCCTACTACGTCTACGGCGAAGCCCTCGCGCTTGGAATCGATCTATCCATCCGTACACGCTTTCCCGGCAAAACACTCGACGATTGGATGCGAACCATGTGGCGTGAACACCCCGACATCGGAAAACCATATACTCTGGAGGACCTGCAGAACACTTTAGCCGAAAGCACCGGCAGCAAGAGCTTTGCGGATGAGGTGTTTCGCCGCTACATTTACGGCAAGGAAGCTATGCCTTATGAAGAGTTGCTTGCCCACGCCGGACTTTTGCTGCGAACGAAACATCCTGGAAGGGTCTGGCTTGGAGCCACCGGCAAAGAGCCTTTCCAGTTCTCCGACCCAGCGACGGAGATTGCGAATGGAACGCTAAAGGGTTCGCCTCTGTACAATGCAGGCCTGGACCGTGGCGACCGAATCCTCAAATGGGACGGCGATTCATTGAAAACGCAGAGCGAACTCAACGCGTGGCTGGACAAACGTAAACCCGGGGAACATGCCAGTCTCGAAGTGGAAACCCGTTCCGGAGAAAAGAAGATCGATGTGCTGTTACGGCAATCGCCGGAGCTCGAAGTAGTCCCTTACGAGGACGCAGGAATGCGGGTGACCGAGGACATCGTGCGATTCCGCAATGCCTGGCTCAGTTCCAAAGCCGTACAGTCTCGCCTCAAATATGCGAAGCTCTCGGAAGCTACACGTTAACGCCTACCTGCCACAGCACAAACCCTACTGACTGTCTTAGATAGAGCCAGCGTCGCTGTATAGCCGTCAGCGATCCGCTGGACAAGCGAGGCGACCCGTACACCTTCAGTCCCTGTGCCTGCAACAGGCGTTTTACCCGATAGATATGGTACCCGTCGCTCACCACAATACAGGAGTCCATGTTCTGGGCGTGCATAATTTCTGCCGCCGCATTCAGGCTTTGGGCGGTGGTTGCCCCTTCGGGCTCCACCAGAATGGCCTCCGAGGGTACGCCATGGCGCGACAGATAGGCGCGCCCCACCTCGCCCTCCGTGTATACCGGATCGCCTCCTGAGCCTCCCGTTGTAAGAATATAGGGAGCCATTCCTGCAGCGTAAAGCTCGAGAGCATGATCGAGCCGAAGCTTTAAGACGGGCGAGGGCCGCCCATTATACTCGGCTGCCCCGAGCACGATGATCACATCGGCCGGGCGGGCTTCTTCAATCGTGGATTGCCTCTCGATTTGTTTGGCAACATAGAACAGGTAGGCTAGGAACAGGATCGAGAGCAGGGCGAACACGCCTGCTATAACGCGCTTCATGAAGCTGGATTTGGCGCTCGCATTCTGATTTGGCTTTGAACTCTAGTCTACGCCGACGGTGTATATTGGAGCCACTAATCACTTATAAAAATTAGCAATGCAGCACGCGCGCTCCCATCCATGCAATTGACCAGCACCAAAAATCCTCGCTTGCAAGCAGTTCGCCGAGCCGCCATGCTGGGACGGCCCACCGAGGAGGGCTTGGTGGTGGTGGAGGGTCCCCACCTTCTTCAGGAGGCTTTGGACGGTAAGTGGACCATCGAGGAGATATTCCTTACATCCGAAGCCCGGGCACACTACGCAACAATAATGGATAAGGTAGACGTTCCGTGTACAGAGCTATCCCGCCGGGCAATCGCATCGATCGGGTCCACTGAAACAACGCAGGAGGTTATCAGTTTAGTCCGTCCGCGGAAGTGGTCATGGGAGGACCTGCTCGTCCGTCCGCCTCTTATTCTGGTACTGGATGGGATTGGAGATCCTGGCAACGCGGGAACAATGGTGCGTTCGGCGGAAGCGTTCGGAGCGTCCGGCATAGTGTTCCTAAAAGGGACGGTGCGTCCTTCGAACGGGAAATTTACCAGAGCGAGCGCTGGGTCTATCTTCCGTGTGCCGTTCTTGGGCGATGTTGAAGCTGCTACATTTATCAGACATGCTCACGACTTCGGAGTCCCAATATATGCGCTAATGCCTGACAGCAATTCCCATCTATCAACGATACGCCTGAGTGACGGGTGTGCGCTGGTGGTGGGAAGCGAAGGAGCGGGAGTTTCGGCGGGGCTGCTGGAGGCCTCGAGCCCGGTCACCATCCCCACGCAAAGGGTGGAATCGCTTAACGCCGCCGTTGCATGCTCTATTGCGTTGTACGCGATACAGCAGCAAAGGGCTTCACAATGAGCCTGTTCGATATTGCTCCGCTTCCGAAAGGAGATCCAGGCGGACCGGGTTCCCGGCGGCCTCTGGCCGACCGGATGAGGCCGGCAACACTGGAGGAGTACGTCGGCCAGGAGCATATCCTTGGTCCAGGAAAGCCGCTGCGGATGCAGGTAGAAAGCGGGCACTTGAGCTCGTTAATTCTGTGGGGCCCCCCGGGCTCCGGAAAAACGACACTGGCGGCTTTAATTGCACAACAAAGCAACTCCGACTTCATTCCTTTTAGCGCAGTATTAAGTGGCATCAAGGAAATTAAGGGCGTAATGGCAGAAGCCGAGAAAGCTAAGCGCCTTGGACGTCAGACGGTCTTATTTATTGATGAGATTCATCGCTTCAACAAGGCCCAGCAGGATGCGTTCCTACCTTATGTAGAACGGGGAGACGTCGTACTGATTGGAGCCACGACCGAGAATCCTTCGTTTGAAGTCGTATCGGCCCTCTTATCGCGAACGAGAGTGTACGCCCTGCGAGGGCTGGAAACACCCGAGATCGTTCTCCTGCTGAAACGTGCGCTCTGCGATACTGATCGAGGCCTGGGAAGTCTACCAGTAAAAATTTCCGACGAGTTGCTGGAGCAAATCGCGATTGCGTCGGGTGGCGACGCCCGGACGGCCCTGAATACGTTGGAATTGGTTGCTGACTTGGCGCAGGGAGGAACGGTCAATCGGGAAACAGTGGCAGATGCGCTACAAAAAAAAGTTCTCCTGTACGACAAATCTGGAGATGAGCATTTCAACCTGATTTCCGCACTACATAAGTCAGTACGCTCCAGCGATGCGGATGCCGCCGTTTACTGGCTGGCGCGCATGATGAAGGCGGGCGAAGACCGGTTGTACTTGGCAAGACGGCTAATCAGGATGGCTATAGAAGATATCGGACTGGCAGATCCCAGAGCGGTGGAGCAGGCGATCGCCTGCATGCAGACAGTTCATTTTTTAGGAATTCCGGAGGGAGATCAAGCCCTCGCTCAGTTGACTATCTATCTAGCGCTGGCGCCGAAGTCGGACGCCGCCTATCAGGCATTGAACAAAGCAAATGCGACGATCGAGTCTACCAGGGCCGAACCGGTCCCCTTACATCTTAGAAACGCGCCTACGAAGTTAATGAAGGAAATGGGATTTTCCAAGGGCTACAGGCACGCGCATCATGAGACTGATGCTGTCACAGACATGCCGTGTCTTCCCGATTCGCTGGTTGGCGCCCAGTTTTATGCGCCTACAGAGCGGGGCTACGAGCAGAGGTTGCGCGAACGCCTGCTCTGGCTCGCTGCAAGACGAAACAAATCAGAACAATCAACGGAGTAATATCGAAAATGCACATTACCTTTTCAAATTTGGGAACCGGAGTGTAATACCATGTCCGAAAACATGCTTATCTCGGGTAAGCGTCCTGAAAGTTCGGACGTCGGCACCTCGGAGCGAAGGCGGTCGAGCCGGTTTCCTATCGAACGTGAAGTTCGTTACAAAACTCTGAATCAGCGAACAGAGATCTTGAATGGCAATGGCAAGACATTAAACATCAGCAGTTCTGGCGTGTTGTTTACGGCTGATCACGATTTGCCTGTGGGCACTCGCCTGGAGGTTTCCATCAGTTGGCCCGCTCAACTCAACGAACGGTGCCTTCTGAATCTGGTCGCACGTGGACGCGTGACCAGACACAACAAAGGCCAACTGGCTTTGCAGATTCAACAGTATGAGTTCAGAACCCAGAGCCGGGCGCCAGGGGCAAACGGCCCTGTAGCGTAGCCGCGGACCAACTTGAAAACTGGCCATCTGGCCTCCAAAGCAGCGTGGGCCCTAATGGCCGCTATCGTCCTTAAGTTAATATGGCAGTGTTGTGCGCAGACGTAGTGCTTTCGCCGCCGCCGCACTTTGCTTCGTAATACTCCTGGCACTTGTCATCTGGCAGGGTTCGTTCCGGATCACCTATTCGCCCTCCGACCGCGGCGAAGTGGTGGTGCTATGGGCAGTTTCCACAGTCATTTTTTTATTAACCGTAACGCTCGCCTTCATGCTCTTCCGGTCGGGCGTCAAGCTTTATCTCGATCGCCAGCGCAATCGGGAAGGCTCCCGGATACGGTCGAAGCTCTTGTTCGGAGCGCTGACACTGACTGTGGTTCCTGCTCTTTTTTCTGTGCTCTTCAGCGTTTATGTATTGAATAGAACGCTCGACAAATGGTTTAGCAAGCCTGCACGCAGCATTCAGTCAAACATCAGTGACCTCGAGAAGGCTTACCAGACAGAGGCACAACGCCGCACGCAGGCAGAAGCCGATTGGATCGCCCTCCTGCCACAGACCGTCAAAGCGGCTAAGACCGGAATCGCCGATACTGACTTCTTTCGGAGCATCTGCCAGCCCCGTTCGATCGTGAGGCTGACTCTGGTGCGCGATGGCGGCCCGCCTCTACTGCTCTACCAAAGGCCCAATCAGTCCAATGAGGAAATGCTTCACGCTAAAGCCAGCGTCGAAAATGGCTCCGCTAGGCTCGGCCATGTGGTAATGTCGGCCGAGATCCGGCCAAACCCTTCGCGTATCGATAGCGAGATCGCCCGTTTTATGAGTGAGCAGGATCAACAATCGGGGCGCAGGCAATATTATCGCGATACTTACTTCCTACTCATCTGCCTTCTGACGCTTTTCGTACTCTTTCTTGCGACGTGGTCGGCTCATATTCTGGCGCGGCAGATCAGCGTACCCATCTCGGCTTTGCTGGGAGCGGCCCAGGAAGTCCGGCGTGGCAATCTTGCGTATCGCCTGCGCGTCCAGGCCATGGATGAAATGGCAAGCTTAGTTCGAGCTTTCAACGAGATGACAAGCGAACTGGAGGGCAACGCGCATGAACTCGAGGCCCGGCGGCGCTTTACGGAGGCGATCCTGCAAAGCATTCCCACCGGCGTCATCTCGGTCGCGGCGAATGAGCGCATAGGTCGTGTCAATCGAGCTCTCCAAGGCATCTTCCCACCCGAAGTCACGTCGTCGGCTCAATATCTCGAAGACTTATTCTCGCCCGACGACCTGGCTGAAATTCGCTACCTTTTGAAACGGGCACGCCGGACTGGCGCGGCTGCTTGCCAACTCGAGATTCCCGGCCGCACCTCCGTGCTACATCTCGCAGTAACGGTGGCATCTCTGGAAGAGCAACAGGGCTGGGTCCTGGTGATAGAAGATACCAGTGACCTGCTTCGGGCGCAGAAGGCCGCCGCCTGGCAGGAAGTCGCCCGGCGTATTGCCCATGAAATCAAGAATCCGCTCACTCCCATTTCTCTGTGCGCCGACCGAATTGCACGGCAGCTCAGGCAGGCTTCGCTGAAGAACGAACAGCGCGAAATTTTTGAGGAATGTACACAGATCATCCAGCGAGAAGTTCAAACCGTAAAGACGCTCGTGGATGAATTTTCTCAGTTTTCCAGGTTTCCCAGCGCGCAACTCATGCCCGCGAATTTAAACGAGGTCGTAGAAGGGGCGATGTCGGTCTTCGCTGGCCGGCTGGAAAATATCGAGGTCCAATTAGAACTCGACCCGACGATTCCCCTACTGCTGCTCGACAAGGAACAGTTCAAGCGCGTGATCGTCAACCTCGTCGATAATGCGGCGGAGGCGATGCAGGAGTCACCCGTACGCCAACTTTTGGTAAAGACGGCGCATGTCTCGGCCGATGTGGTGGAACTATCCGTCACTGATACAGGCACGGGCGTTTCTCCGGTCGACAAAGAGAAGCTGTTTCTACCCTATTTTTCTACGAAGAACCGTGGCACGGGACTCGGTCTGGCCATTGTGAGCCATATCGTCAAAGACCACCACGGCTTCGTCAGAATTGAGGATAATGTGCCGGTTGGCGCAAGGTTCGTCGTCGAACTAAACACCTTCCCCGTCTTCGACGCCAGCGCTTCCTCCGAGGACGACGCGGCAGAGCCAGCTACGCTGAGAGTGTAAATAGAGTTCAATGCCAGAAAAGGGACCCAAAGTTCTTATCGTCGATGATGAGGCGAGTATCCGCCAATCTCTCCGCGGCGTTTTAGGCGATGAGGGCTACCAGTGCACTGCGGTTGAAAGCGGTGAAACGTGCCTGTCAGAGTTGTCTCGGGAAGCCTACGAAGTAGTGCTGCTCGATATCTGGATGCCTGGAATTGACGGCCTCCTTACGCTTTCACGCATTCAGGAACTGCCAGCAAGCTCTCGCCCGGCGGTCGTGATGATTTCCGGCCATGGCAACATTGAAACCGCCGTTAAGGCCACCAAGCTGGGCGCCTTCGATTTCATCGAAAAACCCCTCACCCTCGAAAAGGTAACCGTTGTTGTAAAAAACGCCGTCCAACAGCGCCGGATGAACCTGGAGTTGCAGCGGCTTCGGGAGGAGACATCGGCTCCCAGCATCATCGGTGACAGCGTACCGGTAAAGGCTTTGCGCCAACAACTTGCTCTAATGGCGGGAACGAACGGCCGGGTACTTATCTACGGAGAAAGCGGAACAGGCAAGGAACTCGTGGCCCGCGCCATCCACACCCTCAGTCAGCGAGCCAACAATCCCTTCGTAGAAGTAAATTGCGCCGCCCTGCCGGAAGACCTCATTGAAAGCGAACTCTTCGGCCACCGCCGGACCAACAGCAACGGAACCGTCGACTACAAGATGGGCAAGCTGCAGAAGGCTCATGGCGGAACGTTTTTTCTCGATGAAGTAGGCGACATGAGCTTGAAGACGCAAGCCAAGGTCCTGCGCGCACTCGATGAGCACCGCTTTGAGCCCGTCGGTGCGCCGCAATGGATTCAGGTGGATGCGCGGGTCATCGCGGCAACCAACAAAAATTTAGAAAAGGAGATCGAGCGCGGCAATTTTCGTGAGGACCTCTTTTACCGTTTGAACGTGATTCCCTTTACCGTTCCGCCCCTGCGCGAGCGTGCAGAGGATATACCCATGCTGGCGGCGCATTTTCTCCAGGAATACTCAACCGCTTACGGACGAACACCGAAAGAACTCTCCGAAGATGCAATTACGGCCTTGAAAAGCTATCACTGGCCAGGTAACATTCGGGAACTCCGAAACCTGATGGAGCGGATTGTTATTCTCCACGGCCAGCGACGGATCGAGGCGCGGCATCTGCCTTTAGAGGGGATCCGTAAGGCCGCATCCACTAAGGGAAATGACGGGGCTAGCAGCCTCCATGAGGTGAAAGAAGCCGCAGAACGTGAATACATCCTGCGAAAGCTGGAAGAGACCGGGGGCAATGTCAGCCGTGCGTCGGAACTCCTCGGATTAGAACGCAGCAATCTATACCGCAAGATGAAGACGCTAGGCATTGCGCCGAAGGACTGATTGAGCGGTGGCGAATTCGCTGCCGGGCCACCCCATGGGGTCGAACCGCCAGGAAGGGACGTGGCGCAGTTCTCGTGTATTTTAAAAACTTTGGCCTTGATCAACGCCCCTGGTGCTTCCGTCGGATGGCATCACGCGATTTACACTTCTGATTAGGATATGAACTATCTCCTGACCGGCGCATCCGGTTTTATCGGTAGCAAGATCGTGGAACTGTTGCTTTCGCAAGGTCACTCGGTAAACTACCTGGGACGGAAGCGCAGCCAGCAGCTGGATTCCCGAGCTGCGTTTCATCATTGGAATACGAGTGAGCCCCCTCCGCTCGACAGCATTCCCCGTCTGGATGCCGTCGTTCATCTTGCAGGTGAGCCGGTAGCCCAACACTGGAGCCCCGAAGTGAAGCGTCGTATTTACAACAGCCGGATTATGGGAACGCGCAGTCTGGTTTCAGCCATTGGCCGCTTGGAGTACAAGCCTTCCGTTCTGGTGTCAGCTTCGGCCACCGGTTACTACGGAAGTCGGGGCGACGAGTTACTGACCGAGCAGAGTAGCCCGGGCAGCGATTTTCTAGCCGAAGTTTGCCGGGACTGGGAAAGGGAAGCAAGCCGCGCGCGCGAATTCAACGTCAGGGTCGTACCGATACGGGTCGGTATCGTGTTGGGCCGTAACGGCGGCGCCTTGAAACAGATGCTTCCTATATTCCGTCTCGGCCTGGGCGGCAAACTCGGAAGCGGCAAGCAGTGGATGCCGTGGATTCACTTGCATGACCTTGCCCGTCTATTCGTGTTCGCCGCCGAACATGCAGAGATCGAATCCCCGCTCAATGGCGTCCGCCAGTCGGTCACGAATCAGGTATTTACACGTGAACTAGGACGTGCACTCAATCGGCCGAGCCTTTTCACCGTTCCTAGATTTGCCTTGAAAGCGGCATTCGGTGAAATGTCGGACGCCCTCCTGAGCAGCGCCCGGGTTCTGCCGGAAGAGACCACGAAAGCTGGCTTTGAATTCCAGTTCCCGGAACTGGGCCCCGCACTCAAGGAAGCAGTATCTTGAAGGATCGTTCGTGTTATCCTACTAAGACCATGGCAATTCCGAATGTAAAGCGTTTTCGGCCTTTTTGCCCGACTTGCAACGAGAGTTACACGCTGATGGCCGTCCTGCCGAAGGACGCCAATGTAGATGCTTTTTTAGCCGACGCTGTCGCGCGTCACGACCATAAGGCCTACCAAGAAGCCAAACAGCAACAATTCAAGATTCGTGTCGGTCAGCAGAAACAGAAGAAAGCGAAGTAAACCAGACACCGATACGGCGCTTAATCGCCTTTCAAAAACCCGCAAGCCTCTTCAGTCAGAGGTTTTGCGGGTTTTTACTTTCTGGAGGGCCGTGGAGGCGGCCAGCGAGACTTGGGGATCGATGTCGCTCGAAAGCTTTGTGAGCACCGGGACTACGTCTTCGCTCTGGCTGGCGCCAAAGGCCGCGCATAGTCTGATCTTTTGATCCCTGGTCGCGCCAGTGGCCAGCGGAATCACCGCGTTGCGGACAGCAGCATTTCTAAACACTTCAGTCATGTATGCCTGGGCCGTGTCGCCCAAGTCTTGGCTATTAAGGTTTTCAAATAGATACTGAAGGGGGCTAAACTCCGCCGTTGAGACGTTGCCCTCCTCTACCATCGCGAAGGCAGCCGCAAGATGTACCGCCGGACCCGCGTCCTTCTCGTTATAGGCGTGGTTGGCGATGGGATAATCCTCCGGTTCGCGAAGCCGGCCTAAACCTTCCAGCGCCGCAACACGCGATCGCGGATCACTGCTGTCTACAAATCGTTTAAACGTCGCGCGATCTTCGGTCTGGCCCAGCATGGCAAGGGTTTCCAGCGCCTTTCGCCGAATTTTCTCATTGGAGCCGTTGGCTAACGCCGAACGCACATCGGGCGCCGACTCCACGCTCTTCAAGACCCCGATCGTTTGAAGCGCCTCCATCTGGATACGCGGATCCAGGTCCCGCGCAAGGAAAGAAACTCGCGGACCGGCTGCGGGATCTTTGATCTTCTGTAAGGCCACCAGACACTCGAAGATCAGCTCGCTGTTTTTTGAGCGAAGCCCATCCAAAATAGCCGGCACTGCCCCGCTGGCTCGCAGAATTCCTGCTGCACGCGCCGCATTGGATCGGGCATCAATGCCAGATCCACTTCGAACCACATCACCGATCGCGCTGGCGACGTCTTGTCGCACCGTCACGTCCGGGCCGATTACTTGATCGTTGCGAGAAGAGAAGAACGATTTAACCTGCCGCACTCCATGTGTTAAAGGGCCAGTTAAGCCACCCTTTACTACGTATCCCGGCAAATAGAAATTCACTAAACCGTCGGTGGCAAGAATCTCCACCTCGGAATCCCTATCGTGCGCTGCTTCGATTAGGGGATCGAGGCTGGCTTCTGTGCCGATCTTGACGATTGCTCTCACTGCCTCGACGCGCACGTCGCGGTCAGGATCCTTCAAGCTCTGCGCCAGCGCCGGAATGGCCTGGGCCGAGTTCGTCTTACCCAGGTGGCGGATGCGCTCGATGCGCTGTTTAGGGCTAAAATTGCCCGCGCTTTGCCCAAAGGCCTGAATTGCAAAAGCTAGGAAGCAAACAGCAAGTATTCGGTGCAAGTGAATAGTCTATCGCGGTGTTTGAAAAACCGGTGAATTAGCGCACGAATTCAACGGAAATTTTATGGGGAATAAGCCCTGCTTCGTAACCTAGGTCCAGAAGCTTTTGCGCCGCCTGCGGAATAATCTCGCCCGCATCCAGCGTGTGGTGATTGACGTACATGCCGATGAACTGCTCAGCCAGCGAGGAATCCAGGTCACGCGCAAATTGCATGGCGTAATTCAATGCCTCCTCATGATTGTCGAGCGCATACTGGATGCTCTCACGCATGAGGCGGCAACACTCCGCTTGAATTTCCGGGGACAGATCTCGCCGCAGCGCGTTGGCACCCAATGGCAGAGGAAGTCCATACTTGGACTTAAACCACTTTCCCAGATCGATCACGTTGTGCAAGCCGCCGTGCCCATACGTAAGCTGGCCTTCGTGAATGATAAGGCCCCCGTCAACCTGATGGTCCTTCACCGCATCCAGGATCTTGTCGAACGGGACAACGACGTGCTCGAAATCGGGCTGAAAGAGCTTCAACGAGAGAAACGCCGTGGTCATCGTTCCCGGAATGGCAATCTTTTTGCCTTTCAGGTCTTCCGGGCTCATCGGACGCGAACTTACCACCATCGGACCGTAGGCATCGCCTACACTGGAGCCGCTGGCCATCAGCACATACTTGTCCGCGACATAAGGATAGGCGTGATAAGAAATCGCGGTGAGTTCGTATACCCCTTCCGTCGCCTTGCGATTCAGCGATTCAATGTCTTCCAGAACATGACGAAATGTTAAGATGCGCGAGCGGATCTTCTTGGTCGCCAGCCCGTAAAACATAAACGCATCATCAGAATCAGGGCTATGCGCGCAAACAATCTCCGTGGCGAGGGGGGAACTCATAAGAACGTGCTTCGAAGGGAAAGCACCCTCAGTTTAGCAAAGGCGGCCTAAGGCTCGACTTGATCCCGCAGATTCAACAGCAACGGTTCCAGCGTCTCCAAATCCGACGCCAATTGCGAGAGTATTCGCCCACATGACTCGCCATCTTTCGCCATTGCCGCAGTCTCCAGTTCCTGGGCGTGATGGCGCGCGAGCATGGCATGCAGGCTGCTTAAAGACCCCTTGATGGTGTGTGCGATCTGAGAAAGCTGCCGGAAGTCACCTTGCTCCAGGGCCGTCTGCATCTCCGGAAGCTCTATGCTTCTCTCTTCCAGAAATAGATCAATAATCTCCGCCGCCAGTGCCGGATCGTAAGCAACTTGCTGCCGGAACTTCTCAGGTTCAAACACCGGGAGCGACGCCTGACCGGCGGATTCTGTGGTCTTGCTCTGGGCAGCCGTCGATCGCGCGATGAAGTCGCAGACCCTGAGCAGCGCCTCCGGACCGAATCCTTCCGCAAGGTAACCGTCAATTACGCCCGGGCCAGGTGAAGACCACCCTGGAGAAACCGGCACTTCATGTGATAAGGCGAGAACGGGAGCGCGGAATGCATGCTTTTGTGCTTTTTCGAGTTCCCGTAGTCTGTGGACGAACGACACCGGTTCGGGATGGGGGGAGCCAAAAACCACTACGTCCACCTTCACGATTTCGAGAGCTTCTTCGGCTTCTTCCGGTGACGATACGGAGACAACGCTGTGACCTGCCGCAGCCAGCACGGATGTCACGCGTTCCATGCGTTTGGGATCAGCGTCCACCAGCAAGAATCTGAGCTTTTTCACTTAATTAACATTCAGCATTGCTGAACCGGCCCTCGTACTGTACACAACGTTCAAAGGAACGTATAGGTTTCGAATTGGATAGTGCAAATGCATAGCTGTTCCTCTGCGACTTTGGCCGCGCATTTTCTACTTTCCTTGTATGTTGTATACTGCTGAATTAGTGGGGGTGTGCCTTCCCTAGTCTCACGGATAGCACCGTCATTCCAAGTAATCGTCCACTAGCCAAAACGCTGTCAGAGCGGACACACTTATTTCTTTCTTCTGCGTTCAATCTGGTTTTTCCTGACGATTGCAGGATTTGCGAACGGCCTTTGCGACGGGTATCCCGCGTTCCGGTATGCCTGGAGTGCCTTGAGCTGCCCGCCCCGTTAACTGCAGAATTTTTCTGCCGCTCCTGTCGGACCCCGTACCTGAGTCGCAATTCCTTGAACGAGCACGGCCTTTGTTCTGTTTGTTGCGACGGCGCCGTGAACTTCGATGCCGTACATGCCTTCGGCGACTACGAAGGCGTTTTGCGGGAACTGATTCATCTTTTCAAGTACTCCAAAGTGGAAACCCTGGCGGCTCCTCTGAGCAAACTCCTGCTCCGCGCCTTGCCGATCGATTCGAACTTCGACCTCGTGATAGGGATGCCCATGCATTGGCAGAAGCACTGGCAGAGAGGTTTCAACCAGGCAGATTTGCTCGCGGGGCCAGTCGCCCGCCGCTTGGGCCGACCGCTCTCCAGGGAACTTAGCCGGCCAAAGCGCACAAAAGCCCAGGCCGGACTTTCGGAAGCACAACGCCGTGACAATCTAAAAGGTTCATTTCGCGTGAAAAATGCCGGGCAGATTCGTGGTAAGCGGATATTGTTGGTCGACGATGTGTTCACCACGGGCGCAACACTGAGGGCCGCCACGGACCTATTAAAGGCTAACGGTGCCCGCCACGTATCGGCTCTGGTTCTGGCTCGCGTGGATCGCCGGCCCATTCTCACAAGTTTCAAGCCTCCGCCGCGGCCGGATGCGCTTGACCAGCCATTCGCCGCACGGGGAGGTTTGAACTAACGCTAATTCGAAGGGGAGCGTGTCTGAAATGCCCAGTCCGGATCGACTTCATAGGCCGGTTCTTGTCCTAAACGCAAGCTACGAGCCAATCAATATATGCGCGGCTCGCCGGGCCGTCGTCCTTATTTTGAAGGGTGTGGCGTCTGCCGAAGAGCTTGCGCCCTCGCAGATCCACTCCGCCCGCCGGACGGTCAACGTGCCGTCGGTTATCAGGCTGCTCGAATACAGGCGTATCCCCCATCAGACGCGGGCTCTGTCCCGAAAGAACATCCTTATGCGGGACCGCTACATGTGCCAGTACTGCCACCGCATCCTGCCTTCCGGCGAGATGACACTGGATCATGTGATCCCCCGGTCGCGCGCCGGTGAAACCACCTGGGAAAACCTGGTGGCCTGTTGTCATCCCTGTAACAACAAAAAGGGCAGCCGCACTCCCGAAGAAGCCGGAATGAAGCTTTCCCGCCCTCCGCGTCCGTTCAGCTTGCATACCAGCCGCCATCTGATGAGGCTACTGGGGCGCAGCGACGATCAATGGCGCAAGTATCTGTTTTACGTCGACTGATATCTGTGGGAGCGAGCACCCCGAACCCCGCAAGCCTACGCTTGGGGCGGTGGTGCTGCCGGAGGGTTACTTTTCGGCGGCTTCTCCGACTTTTCTTTCGGTGGAGCAGTTACCTTGACGGGGCTGATAATCACGTGCGCGTTGCGGCCCTCCAGGCGAGGTTGCCCCTCAATGGCACCTACTCCGTTTAGGTCTTCCGCAAAACGCAATAGCAGCTTCTTGCCCAACTCAGTATGCGCGATTTCACGGCCGCGGAACTGCACGACAGCCTTGACCCGGTTGCCTTCTTTCAAGAAGCGCATTGCGTGGTTCTTTTTGAAATCGTAGTCGTGGTCGTCCGTATTCGGCCGGAACTTCAGTTCCTTTACCTGAATAACGTGCTGCTTCTTCTTGGCTTCATGCTGCTTTTTCTTGTTTTCGTACTGCCACTGGCCGTAGTCCATGGCCTTGGCTACCGGCGGCTCGGCAGTTGGGGCAATGACGATCAGATCCAGCCCCAGATCCTGCGCTCGGCGCACTGCGGCAGGAGTGGGCATGATCTCGACAGATCCGTCTGGAAATACAGCACGGACCTCCCTTGCTCGGATCGCCTCATTGACGTTTTCTCGGATTCTGGGCCGGCGTGGCGGAAAATTTCTTGGTGGGTACATGCCGGACTAGCAAACTGCGCTGATTAGCGCTTGGGGACGGGTAAAGAAAAAAATCAAATGCAATTACCTTTATCAAGTTTACACCCGAAAGGCGCTTTTGCACCTGTTTTATTGCTCGGAGGCTCGCAAAATGCCACAAAACGTACATACATCGCCATGCAAGTCGGATGCACGAGCTTCGCGCGGGAGCCTGAATTGACCCTATCCCGCTGCATATGCTAGCGTAAATGCTATAGGGATTGCCGCTGGTGTCCGTGGTGCGTCGATTTCACAGTGGCCACGTTTTACGCCGCGTCTCCCGCCTCTTCGAACCGAATGAATTCGACATTACAGGGTCTGATTACGCTTCTCATCCAGTCGGTCCCCACTATTGTTTTTTTCATCGTTCTCACTTACTACCTGAAGTACATCTTCTTTCGCCCAATCCAGCGAATTCTGGACGAGCGCCGGAGGGCCACCGAGGGCATTCGGGAGCTAGCGGAAAAAGCCAATGCTGTCGCCGATCAGGAGCTATCTGAATTTGAGCGGGCGCTTCACCAGGCGCGCCACGAGATTTACAAGAATAACGATGAGTTGCGGAAGCAGTGGTCTGAGGAGCAGATGGTCGCCCTTGAGAAGGCTCGCGCCGAAGCTGCGGAGAAACTGGCCAGTGCCAGGCGGCTCATCGATGAAGAGTTTAGACAAGCTGAAGGCGAGCTCCAAACCGTTGTCGAGCCGCTCAGCGAAGAAATCGTACACTCGTTATTGCGGCGGAGAGCTGCTTAGTGCGCCGTTTTGTTTTATCCCTAGCATTCGGATGTGCGCTCCTGCTGTTTGGGAACGTTCGTTCCGCTAATGCGCAAAGTTCACAAGAATACAGTGCCATCGACCGGCTCACTCCATTACGGTGGGCCAATTGGCTGATTTTTGCGGCCGGCTTGGGTTATCTAATCTACCGCTATGGACCGCCGTTTTTCAATGCCCGTTCCGCTGACATCCAGAAGGCCATTCAGGAAGCCACAGGCCTGAAGCTGCAGGGCGACTTCCGCCGGTCCGAGGCGGATAAAAAGATGGCCACGCTTCCAGCGGAGATCGAGAAAGTTCGCCGCCAGAACGAGGAAAGTCTGGCCCGCGAACACGAACGCGTTCTGCGCGAAACCGAGGCCGAAATCCAGCACATTCACGCGAATATTGCCGCTGAAATCTCTGCTCTACGGCTGGAAGGCGCGCAGCGCCTCCGGCGGCATACGGCGGAGTCGGCGATTGCGTTGGCAGAGCGTCGCCTGCGCGACCGGTTGGTATCCGAACCGGACAATTTCGTACCCGATTTCCTCCAGGCCGTTGAACGCGACCGGAAGCAGGCGGCGAACTAATGACCGGAGCCTTGGCCGTTCACTACGCGCACGCGTTAGCCGACACTGTATTTACCTCCGACTCCGGACTGAAGCCGGAACAGGCCCTCGCCCAGTTGGGTGATGCTGTCTCGGCGGTTGAGGGGTCGAAGGAGTTGCAGGAAGCTTTGCTTTCTCCTGCGATCAACAAAGGCAAAAAAATTAAAGTGGTTTCGGATTTGGCAGAACTCCTCGGAGCACATCGAATCATTCGAAACTTCTTGTCCGTCGTAGTAACGCATCGAAGAATCCGGGAACTTCCGGCCATATTCCGTGAGTTCGGCCAGATCGTGGACGAAAAACTCGGCATAGTCTCCGCTGAAATCGCTTCGGCCAAGGAACTAACCGGGCAGGAGCGGAAGCAGGTGGAGCATGCTCTTGGCCAGAAGCTCGGCAAGAGTATTCGTGCCAACTACAGGGTGAACCCCTCGTTGCTCGGAGGCGTGCGGGCGCGGGTTGCGTCTCGTGAGTACGACGCCACCCTCCAAGGTAAATTGCAAGCGCTCCGCCAGCGCTTGGTGGCTCAGTAACAGAAGGTATTTAAGGGAAAGTATGGCTCAAATCAGAGCAGACGAAATCTCGCGTGTACTTCGGTCGGAGATTGAAAACTTCGACGCGGTGACAAACGTTTCGGAGACCGGCTCGGTCATTAGTGTCGGCGATGGAATCGCGCGTGTTTATGGCCTGCAAAACGTCATGGCCGGCGAATTGTTGGATTTTGGACCGGACACGGTCGGCTTGGCCCTGAACTTGGAAGAAGATCAGGTCGGCGTGGTGTTGCTGGGCGACGTCGGGGCCGTAAGAGAAGGTGGCCAGGTAAGGCGAACGGGTCGCCTGATGTCAATTCCGGTCGGTGAGGCGATGATCGGTCGCGTCGTCGATGCCCTTGGAAAGCCAATCGACGGCAAGGGACCTATCAACACAACGGAGTTCAATCCACTGGAGCGTTTGGCTCCCGGAGTGGTCGATCGCCAGCCGGTCAAGGAACCGGTGCAGACCGGTATTAAGGCCATCGACGCCATGGTGCCGATCGGCCGCGGTCAGCGCGAGCTCATTATTGGTGACCGCCAGACTGGCAAAACCACCATCGCGCTCGATGCGATCATCAACCAGCACGGCAACAACATGATCTGCATCTACGTGGCGATCGGCCAAAAGCGATCCACCGTAGCCCAGGTCGTGAAGGTACTGGAAGAGCACGGCGCCATGGATTACTCCATCGTTGTGGCCGCTACCGCGTCTGATCCGGCTCCCATGCAGTACATCGCCCCGTATGCAGGCTGCTGCATCGGCGAGTATTTCCGCGATACGAATCGCCACGCTTTGTGCGTCTACGATGACCTCTCAAAGCATGCCGCTGCGTACCGGGAAATCTCTTTGCTCTTGCGCCGTCCTCCTGGACGCGAAGCGTTCCCCGGCGACGTTTTTTATCTTCACAGCCGTCTTCTTGAACGGGCTGCAAAGCTATCCGATGAGAAGGGCGGCGGATCTCTTACCGCCTTGCCTTTCATCGAGACGCAGGCGGGTGACGTTTCGGCTTACATCCCGACCAACGTAATCTCCATTACCGATGGCCAGATCTATCTGGAAACAGATCTGTTCAACTCCAACGTTCGCCCCGCGATCAATGTCGGACTCTCGGTGAGCCGCGTCGGCGGGAGCGCCCAAACCAAGGCGATGAAGGCCGTCGCCGGAAGCTTGCGGCTGGAGTTGGCGCAATACCGGTCACTCGAAGCTTTTGCGCAGTTTGGTTCCGATCTCGACAAAGCTTCTCAGGATCAGTTGAACCGCGGCAGACGCTGGATCGAGGTTCTTAAACAGAATCCCTACTCGCCGATTCGCTTCGAAAAACAAACCATCATCCTCTATGCGGGCGGTAAAGGCTATCTCGATGACATTGCCGTTGAAGATGTCCGCCGCTTCGAGCAGGAGCTTTACAAGTTTCTGGACGCCTCAAGAACGGATTTACTGAGAGCGATTCACGAAAAACGCGAGCTCACCGACGACTTCAGAAGGCAGATCGAAGACGCGCTGAAGGAGTTCAAGCAAGACTTCCAGCGCGGCGGAACCGCCGAAGAGCACGAAGCTAACCAGAAGAGTGCCCGAACGAACGGCGAACCTCAGCCTAGGGACGGGCGGCAGACGCCAGTCGGCCAGCGCAACAATGGCGACCTGGAGCGGGAAGACGCTATGGTCAACCCACGAGAGGAAGTCGCTGAACTTTAGACGATGCCGAGTTTGATCGACCTCCGGCGCCGCATTCGTAGCGTCAAGAATACGCAGCAGATCACGAAGGCCATGAAGATGGTTTCGGCTGCCAAGCTGCGCCGGGCACAGGAGCTTGCGTTGGCCTCGCGCCCGTACGCCAGCATGCTGGAACGTATTCTCTGCAACGCTGCTGCTGCCGCGGCGGGGAACGCCGAAGTGGCCGGTCTTCCGCTGCTCCAAACGCGGGAGGAGAAGCGCATCCAGTTGCTAGTTGTCAGCAGCGATAGCGGCCTCGCGGGCGGATTCAACGCGAACCTGTTTCGCGTGGTCCAGGGATTTATCAACGATCATCGTGGCGCTGAAATTCGGGTGGAAGTACTCGGAAGGAAAGGGCGGGACTACTTCCGTCGGCAGCGGGTTGAGATCACCGGTGAGCACATCGGGGTAGTCGACAAGCCGAACTACGACCGCGCCGCCGAAATCGCGGACAAGATGATCGAGTTCTACGCGAAAGCCGAAATCGATTCCGTGTATTTGGCCGTCAACGAATTTAAAAGCGTGATGGCGCCGAACCTCGTATTCCGAAAAATTCTGCCGGTCGATATTCCCGAAGTGAAGGAAACGGTCGATTACATCTATGAGCAGCCGGTCGAGGAGTTGCTGGAAGCGCTTCTCCCCCGCTACGTCGAAATCGCCGTGTATCGCGCCATGATGGAATCCAATTCGGCATTCCAGGCCGCGCGCATGACCGCGATGGATGCCGCCAGCAAGAATGCGGGCGATGTAATCCAGGAGTTGACACTGAACCTCAATCGCGTCCGGCAAGCGGCCATCACGCGTGAAATCATTGAAATTGTGAGCGGCGCCGCCGCTCTGTAGGTACTTGGAGATTTTATGGCAACAGAAGGTGTAGTAGAAGGCCACGTCATTCAGGTAGGTGGTCCTACCATCGAAATTCAATTTCCGGAAGGTCACATTCCGAAAATCTTTAATGCGATCCACGTAACCAGCGAAGGCTTCGATACTCCGGTCAAAATCGATATCACGGCCGAAGTGGCGCAGCACATTGGCGAGGGACGGGTACGCACTATTTCGATGGAGCCCACCGACGGCTTGGTTCGCGGCATGAAAGCCTACGATACTGGCGCGCCGATTACAATTCCTGTGGGCAAACCGACGCTCGGCCGCGTCATGAACGTCTTAGGCCATCCGATCGATAACGAGGGGCCTATTCAGAGCGACAAGGAACTGCCTATCCATCGCGCGGCCCCCACGTTCGAAGAACAGTCTACGCAGCTTGAGATGTTCGAAACCGGCATCAAGGTCATCGATCTTCTGGAGCCTTACGTTCGCGGCGGCAAAATCGGACTGTTCGGCGGCGCCGGTGTCGGCAAAACCGTCATCATCCAGGAATTGATCAACAACATCGCCATGAAGCATGGTGGTGTTTCGGTGTTTGCGGGCGTAGGCGAACGAACTCGTGAGGGCAACGACCTTTGGCGCGAAATGCAGGAAGCCGGCATCGTTGATCCGCACGATTGGCACAAGTCGAAGGTCACGATGGTCTACGGCCAGATGACCGAGCCGCCTGGCGCGCGCCTTCGTGTGGGCCTCACGGGTTTGACCGTTGCCGAATACTTCCGCGATGAGGAAGGGCAGGACGTTCTGCTCTTCATCGACAATATTTTTCGCTTTACCCAGGCCGGTTCGGAAGTCTCCGCGCTGTTGGGCCGCATGCCCTCGGCCGTAGGTTACCAGCCCAATCTCGCCTCCGAAATGGGCGACCTTCAGGAGCGCATTACTTCCACCAAGCGCGGTTCCATCACGTCCGTGCAGGCCATCTACGTTCCAGCGGACGACTACACCGATCCGGCTCCCGCAACCACCTTCGCCCATCTGGATGCCACCACGAATCTTTCGCGCGCCATCTCTGAAATGGGCATCTATCCTGCTGTAGATCCGTTGGCTTCCACCTCGCGCATCCTTGATCCCAATATTCTCGGACGTGAACACTACGACGTTGCCCAGCGCGTGAAATCGACATTGCAGCGCTACAAGGATCTGCAGGATATCATCGCGATTCTGGGAATCGACGAGCTGAGCGAAGATGATAAGCAAATCGTGGGTCGCGCCCGCCGTATCCAACGCTTTCTGTCACAGCCCTTCCATGTCGCCGAGCAGTTCACCGGCGCGCCTGGCAAGTACGTAAAGCTGGAAGACACGATCCGCAGCTTCAAGGCAATCGTGGATGGCAAACACGATAGCCTTCCCGAGCAGGCCTTCTACATGAAGGGCACCATCGACGAAGTAGTGGAAGCTGCTGAAAAGATGCAGGCGAAACAGTAAAGACCCGGCTAGGTTCATTCATGGCGGATACTTTTCAACTCCAGCTTGTTACGCCGGAGCGCGTCTTGGTAGATGAACAGGTAACGACTGTGGAAATACCGGGCCGGAGCGGCTACTTCGGTGTCCTCGCTGGCCATGCTCCTCTGCTGAGCGCTCTGGATCCAGGCGTTTTAACCTTCGAAGGTGGCGGCAGCAGTGACCGTGAGTTCTTTGTGGATGGCGGATTCGTAGAGGTTTTTGAGAATCATGTGCGTGTATTGGCCGATCACGCCGAACCGAAACAAAATGTACGGGTCGGCAACGCGCAGCAGCAGCTCAACGAGGGTAACGAAGCACTCCGCAAGGCGCAGACTCCCCATGAGGTAGAAGCGGCCATGACAACCGTGAAAAGAGCACAGGCTCGTCTGGACGTCGCCGGGCAGCAGCGCCAGTAGGGGACACTGGGGAGAGGTCCCCTTATGTCCGAGAATCTGCCCCATCGCCAAACCGTTACTCCGCAACCAATGCAGGCGGTGGAGTGGGAAGGTGAACTTCCCTCGCGCCTGCACGCAGCCTTTCCCTCCGTCGACATAAATTGCCGCACCTATTTGGGTCAAAACTTCATTGAGGTTCCTCTTACCGCCGGGCTTGACGTGCTCACCCGGTTAAACGAGCAAGAGCAGTTCGATACTCTTACGGATCTCACGGCTGTCGATCATCCCAGTGATGCGCAGCGCTTTGAAATCATCTATATTCTTTACAGCTTTCCCAGAAACGAACGGGTACGGGTGAAAACGCGCGCGGGGTTAGATCAGAATGTCCCAACGGCGGTCTCACTCTATCCTGCAGCTAACTGGATGGAACGCGAGGTATTCGATATGTTCGGGGTCCACTTTGCCGGTCATCCCAATTTGACCCGCATTCTGATGCCGGAGGAATGGCATGGTTTCCCTCTGCGCAAGGACATGTCCATCGTGGGAATGGACAATGATTGGGTTCGCCAGAACCTCGGTATCGAAAGCGGCCAATAATGTCTGACCTGCTTATCGAACAAGAAGGCCACTATCTCGATACCAGCGAGCTTGTGCTCAACATGGGCCCGCAGCATCCCTCCACGCACGGAGTTCTGCGAGTAATTCTGAAGCTCGACGGCGAGCGTGTCCGCGACGTGGAATGCGTTATCGGTTATCTCCACCGAGGAGTAGAAAAAATAGCGGAGAACCGCACCTACACCATGTTTGTTCCCTATGTGGACCGCATGGATTACATCGCGGCGGTCTCGAATGGACTTGGCTATTGCCTGGCCGTTGAAAAGTTGATCAACGTCGTCGCGCCGCCCCGTGCTCAAACCGTCCGCGTGATGCTGACCGAGCTAAACCGCATTGCGAGCCATCTCCTTTGGCTCGGCACCCACGCCCTCGACATCGGCGCCATCTCGCCCATGTTTTACACCTTCCGCGAGCGGGAAGAAATCCTCAAAATCTTCGAAAACTACTGTGGCGCGCGGCTCACGACTCACGCCTTCCGCATCGGAGGCCTGCAATACGAACTCTACGCCGGATTTGAAGAGGAGGTCTTACGTTTTTGCAAAGACTTCAGGCCACGGCTTCAGGAGTACCATGAACTCCTCACAGGCAATCCCATCTGGACATCGCGCCTCCGCGGGGTGGGAATCCTCAACGTAGAGGACTGCAAGGCCTACAGCGTTACCGGCCCGCTGATTCGGGCCGCCGGCCTTGCCTGGGATCTGCGCAAAGCCCAGCCGTACTCCGGTTATGAACAGTATGAATTTGATGTACCGGTGGGTGTGCAAGGCGACAGTTTTGACCGGTACGTCGTTCGTATGGAGGAGATGCGGCAATCCGTCCGCATTATTGAACAGGCGGTCGGCCAAATACCGACTGGGCCAATCCTCGCAAAAGTACCGAAGGTTTTGAAGCCGCCCCCCGGCGAGGCCTACGTCTCTATTGAGGCGCCGAAAGGTGAACTCGGTTATTACATCGTCAGCGATGGTAGCGTGTACCCCTATCGCATACGGGTCCGGCCGCCCTCCTTCATAAATCTCCAGTCGCTTGCCCAAATGGCTAAAGGCGCGCTCGTGGCCGACGTTGTCGCGATCATCGGCACTCTCGACATCGTACTCGGCGAGGTAGACCGGTAAGATTGGGCGTTAAACGCCGCTTCTTCTCGGCCCGCTGTAATGCCCTTTGAGGACAGCGTTTTACCACTAGTCGCCGCTGCCTGGTATTCATAAATCCAAACCGTTACGATAGAGATTAGGGGATTACTCTATACGCCGGGACCGGCGGTCCCGGAATACCGTTCCCCGTGCGCCAGATAACCGTAGCGCACCTGCCACCTGCAGCCATGTGGAAGAAGTTTAAACAATCGTCATTGTTCAACCTGCTCGCCGGCCTGCGCGTCACATTTCGCCAGCAAGGCCGCAAGAACCTGTACACGGAGCAGTATCCAGAAGAGCGTCCCGCTGTAGCCGAGCGCTACCGCGGTGCGCCCCGGCTCAACATTCACCCGGAAACGGGCGAATCGCTTTGCATAGCCTGCGATCTCTGCGCAGTCGCCTGCCCGGAGAACCTGATCGTTGTAGGCAGTGAACGGGACCCCAAGACTCGTCACAAAGTTCTCACCACGTTTACCTACGACCTTTCACGTTGTATGTTCTGTGGCCTCTGTGAAGACGCTTGTCCGGTCGACGCGATCGAACTCACGCAGGACTTTGAGCTTGCCACCTATACCCGTGAAGGGACCATTTGGGATCGTCAAATGCTGGAAGAAGGACCACATCCGGTGCCGTTCAAGCACTGAGTGGAGTCGCATAGTGGCATGCTGGAAGCCTTTCTGTTTTACGTCTTCGCGATTCTGACACTCGGCGGGGCCATCCTTACGGTTACTCGTCGCAGCGCCGTGCTCAGTGCTGTCTGGCTGACCGTTTCTTTGTTGGGCGTCGCCGGGATCTTTTTGCTGCAAGGAGCGGAGTTTCTCTTCGTCTCCCAAATCATTCTCTACATCGGCGGCATCACGCTCCTGTTCTTGTTCGTAATTATGCTCGTCAATCTGGATGCTGCGGCGAACGTACGGCAGTTCCGCCGCGCTTGGCCGCTCATCCTGCTGGCTGGCCTGGGACTCGCCGCTGAGCTGATCTTGTTGCTAAGCCGTGGCGCTATGCCTCGCCAAGCCGTCCCCCAAAGCACGAGTTCGGTCCTCTCGTTCAATACTGAGCAGATCGCCGGCGTTCTTTTCTCCCGCTACTTTGCCGCCTTCGAACTAGCTTCGGTATTGCTGCTGGTAGCCATTGTGGGTTCGGTCTGGATGGGCCAGGAACGGAAGTCGGCGGCTCTCACAGCACACGAACGGCGGACGCAAAGCTAGTGCATATCACTCCGCTTCATTATCTGGTGTTGAGCGCGCTGCTCTTCACCACGGGCGTGGTTGGCGTTCTTCTTCGGCGTAATATCGTCGTCATCCTGATGTCAATTGAACTCATCCTCAATGCCGTCAACATCAACCTCGTGGTCTTTTCGCACGAACACCGGCAGGTGGATGGGCAAGCCTTCGCGCTATTTGTAATGGCCGTCGCTGTCGCGGAAGCAGCTGTCGCATTGGGCATTCTCATCGCCCTGTTCCGCAATCGCGGTACCGTGCTGGCCGACGAATTGGATCTCCTCAAATGGTAGGCGCGCCCCGATGATCGACCCGCATTACCAGTCCGCGAGCTACGCCCTTTTAATCACCCTCACACTGCCTCTGGCAGGGTGCATCCTCCTGTTCTTCAGCGCGTTCCGAACTACACCGCCGGGCCGTCCCCCGGCCCGCTGGCCCGGTCTCTTCGCTACCTTCCTGATGCTGGCTTCGCTCGTGTTTTCGATCGGGAGCGTCGCTCTCATCCACCGCGGAACGCTTATGGCCAGCGCTGGAGAGTGGATCCCCGGCTTTGGCCCATCCTGGAGCTTGCAGCTGGATTGGCTCAGTTCCTGGCTGCTCCTTCTCGTCGAAATCATCGGCCTTATGGTTCACCTCTTCTCGCTCGGCTACATGAGCGAAGAACGTAGCCAAAGCCGCTACTTCGCCGGGCTTCTTTTCTTCGTTGCCATGATGAAGCTGCTAGTCCTTTCAGGCAGCTATCTGTTGCTATTCGCCGGCTGGGAAGGCGTGGGACTGGCCAGTTATCTGCTGATCGCCTACCACTTCGAGCGGCCTCGCGCAGCGCAGGCTGCTACCAAGGCATTCATCGTAAATCGTATCGGCGATGGAGGACTTCTTCTCGGAATCATCGCCCTAGCGTTTACCTGCTCCTCTACCAACTATGCAGATGTCGCTCTGGCCGCCGCTCATCTGCCGCACATTACAATCACGCTCGTCTGCACTCTTCTGGTCATCGGAGCTATCGGCAAGTCAGCGCAGTTCCCACTTCACGTCTGGCTTCCCGATGCCATGGAAGGCCCCACGCCGGTTTCTGCTTTGATTCATTCGGCCACCATGGTTTGTGCGGGAGTCTATCTTTTGGCGCGTTCCAGCTTCCTTCTAAACCTGGCGCCCGAAGTGGGCGAAGGCATCGCTGTTCTCGGCGCCATCACCGCACTGTTTGCAGCTTCCGTGGCTCTCGCCGAAAACGACATAAAGCGTGTACTCGCATATTCCACCATCAGCCAGCTCGGCTTCATGTTTGTAGCTCTCGGCTTGCGTGCGGACCGCGCCGCGATGTTCCACGTTGTCACTCACGCGTTTTTTAAATCGCCCTTGTTTCTTGGTGCCGGCGCCGTTATTCACGCCTTGCATGGCGAACAGAATCTGAAGCATATGGGCGGACTTCGCCGCCGGTTACCCGTCACCTTCTGGACCATGTGCATTGCGTCTCTTACGCTGGCTGGTCTTCCCGGCCTGTCTGCGTTTTTTTCCAAAGACCTCATCCTGGAATCGAGCCTTGCGTCAGGTCACAATATCCTGACCGTCCTCGGCACAATCACCTCGTTGTTCACCGCCTGTTATTCGTGGCGTCTCATGTCGCTCGCCTTCTTCGGCGAGTCGCGTCGGCATCATTTGACTCCGCATCAGCCGCCTCTAACGATGCATGCTCCTTTAATCGTGCTAGCCGCCTGTTGCATTCTCGTAGGCTGGATTTTTGTTCCCATCCATTGGGAGGCGTGGCCCCTGATGTTGAGCTCTACAGCCGTCGCGCTCCTCGGACTGTGGCTCGCCTGGTATTTCTATGTGGCCCATCCCGAACGACGGGCCGCCATTGACCGCCGCTTCGCCCCTGTAACCGGTCTGCTACGCAGTCGTTGGTACATCGATGCGCTCTACGAACAGCACGTTCTCAACGGGCTGGTACTGCGAACCGCTAACGGAGCGGCATTGCTTGACAGATCGTTGATCAATCGAACCATTGGCGGTTTGGTGAAGCTGTCTCGCCGCACATCGCGCCTGTTCAATTGGACCGACAGCCGCATTCTCGACGGAATTGTACGGTTCATCTCCACCTTCACCCGATTCTTATCCTGGCCGTCCCGCGCCCTGCAAACAGGCTTCGTGCAAACCTACGCGCTTCTCTTTATCGTTGGCGCAATCGCCGTACTCGGCTACTATCTCGTTCGCTGACCCTTTGAATGACCGATCACCTGCTTACTCTAATCTTGTTTCTCCCGCTTGTCGGAATGCTGGCGTTGTTCCTCATTCCCGAGGGCAACCCTCGTCTCATTCGCCTGTCTGCCAACATTACAAGCGCTGTTGTATTTGCTGTTTCGCTGTGTCTCATTCCTGTCTTTCAGTTGAACGCCCCCGGCTTTCAATTCGTCGAACGTGCCACTTGGATTCCGTCCATCGGCGCTCAATATCTAATCGGGATAGACGGCATTAGCCTGGCACTGATCTTATTGAGTACGCTGATTTCTTTCCTCGCTAT
>DATIMM010000018.1:0-3398 GCA_035475295.1 Bryobacteraceae bacterium | reverse complement strand
GCAGTTCGCATAGGGGCGAGACAGCCGTTTTACATCGTACATCAGGATTGATGATGACTGATGCAATGAGGCCAGAGGGTACTGGTATGGCGCCAACGATAGGACCGATGCTTACAACTGCCTTGGGTGGTCTTTCTAATGTTGTCCTGAAGAACAATTTGCGGGAGACGCCGGGATCGGCACAGGCACTCAGGAGGCGGTACGGCGGCACTACTAATGAACGGCAGAACTGATTCCGGCAGCTTCAGTTATCGTGCGTCACAGCAGCACCACCTTGGGCTACGAGTTTAGCCATTTCTTCACAGACACCTTCTCGTTGGAGACCTTCTTCGACACCCTGACGATCAGCGGCAGATCGGTTCTGGCTCACCTTCCACTTTCCTTCGATATTCAAGATGGGAATTTCGACTCCGATGATCGCCCTAATCTGGCTGGAGATGAAATGCTCCGGTGCGTCGGTCACCTTCCATGGTATGGAGCGTTGACTTTCTTGGCCAGTCGTTAAATCGTCGATCTGCGCCCGTAACCACTCTGGATCATCAATCACTCGCGGTGTTCCCCGCACTTGCACGACGGCATAGTTCCATGTGGGAACCACCCGTCCGTGTTCTTTCTTCGACACGTACCAGGATGGCGTGATGTAAGCTTCTGGTCCCTGGAAAACGACCAGAGTTTCAGTTCCAAGGCATAGTGCGTCCACCTGGTCGTTTGCTTTAGCGATGTGGGCGCGAAGAGTTCCTTTGTCGCCGGAATCTACCAAAGTGAATGGCACGAGGTTCGCAAGAAGGCCGCCAGACCCGGCAGTGATGAGAGTAGCGAGGGGATGAGCGCGGATCAGCGCATGTAACGTCTGCAAGCGGTCTTCTCGGAATGCAGTTGGCAGATACATGGAACGCCCTTTCGATGGGACAGAGCGTCAGGACGCTCTGTCTACTATTCAAGCATTCAAGTGGGTTACTCGGGGACAGTGTTGGCGCTTGGCTCCGATAATGCAGGAAATACCGGGTTTTAAACCGATAAAGTTAACAGTTCGCGCTCCAGGGAGGCAAAGTCCTGCGGGAGGCGCTCCCGGTCGATGAGATGCCCTAGGGGCTGCTTGACGGAATCGAGTAGCGAAAGAGCCTTTTCCGTTGCCTGACGCCATCCGGAGGAGCAGACCATGAAGTCTTCCGGATGAACAACACTGCGGCACTCGGGATCCTGGCAGCGGCATGAAAAGCGCCGTTTAATGTGTAACGCGCCGTAGTCGCAGGTGAGTTGATCTCCCGGCTGGATGTCTTTGACGGCGATTTCATAACCGTGCTTCGTGATGAGAGTGTTCGGGGAGCACGAGTGATTCATAAACCGCCGAGCGTCCCAGTAGAGCACCAGCGATCCGTCTCGACGAACGAATCCATATTTTTCGAGCAGAGAACGCTGCGCTTCCGGAAGAGACTCGGTCTGAACCGGCGTGAATACCTGGTCTAAGGCGTCCGGGGCCCAGGCCACTGTACCGCATGGGATATGACCCAGAGCAAAAACGCCGTAGCCGATTTGGTTATCGATGAAACGAATTTGGGTAGAGGGATGAATCATAGCTCGCCCGGTGCTTCGAACACCGGAGAAAGACCAACATCCGTAAGTAGGGAGAGCCCTTCGATTTTCTCTACCGAAAGTTGCAGGTTTACGGTCTTTAACGGCCCTGCCATGCCGAAGCGTAAAGGCGCTTACTGTTCGCTTGTTTTACCGGAGGAACTGTACGGCTCCTTCCAGAGCGGCGTAGCAGTCGCGGAGCCAGGTACGGCAGTAGCGGCGCTGGGTGTAAGAGAATTCCCCGCCCTCGTTTTCCGCGAAATCAGAAAAGCCAATGCTGGCCTTGTCGACGGACTGATAGACGGTCTGATCCAGCGTAGGAAAGGTGATTTCGCAGGCTCCGGCGCGGAGAAGCTCGCCACGAATTTTGGAGCCCTCGTAGACTTCGAAACGGGAAGCAACGCCGAGATTCTTAACAATGATGTACCGGACGTCCGGACCGAGGGCCGAGTAGCACTCCTTCAGATGACCGACGCTGTCGATGGCGCCACCCAGCACGTATACGACGGTAATTCCCAGCCGGCCGTCGGCGGCTTCTTCCAACGCGCCACCGCGGTAAAGCCAATTTCGCAGGTCCTCGCCGGAGCGGGCTCCCAGGTCGACCAAAGCCAGGCGCTTGCCCGTTCCGTCCATCAGGTAGTCCAGAATAGGCGCTACATTAGCGGCACTGGAGACGTCCACGGCGTTGGTTTCGGCCGGGTAGAAGCGGAGAAGCTGGCCGGTTTCGCCTTCGGCATCGAAGGCCCGGAATGGGGTTTTGCGGCTTCGCAGGTAATCGGCCATCACGCGGGCCACCGTCGTTTTGCCCACGCCACCTTTCTCGCCGTGAGTTAAGATCAGGCGCGGCTTTTCAAACATCGGTTTTGGTTCAGTCATTTGGGTTAAAGGTCCTCGATCCGGGAAAACGGATGCGACTTAATTTGCTTGCGTTGCGCTTCCGGCTTTCTTGCCTGCTGCAGGGGCATATCTTGCAGCAGCCGCTGGCGCACGGCGGGACTGAGCAGGTAGAGCATCTGAATAGTAGGCAAGACCCAGGAAGGGACGGGCCTGGTTCCTTCTAGCCAATCCTGCAACAGGCCGGGCGGAATGCCAAAGATGGCGGAGAACTCGGGTTCAGTGAGGCCGGCTCTGGCCATTTGACTTCGTAAAACGCCGGGCGGCAGCGCACTTGCATTTTCATCGGAAAACGTCCAGTGTACCTCCCCCGCCATCTTTGTTTGGCGAACCAGAGAGGAAGAAGCGGCAGCGGGGTCGGCTCCGCTCTGGCGGGCGGCAACCGCAGCTTCCAGGGATTCAAGTAATTCGAGTAGCGTCAAAGGGGTGCGCGGCGTCCTTTACAATCCATTCACGATGCAAGCTAGCCCCAATAGGGATGGACTTATGCTCTGTCCTAGTTTGATCGTCTTCTATTACTTTAGTGCGGCTGATTTCGAGGGCACGTCTGTTCGCCCCTAGGGGCTTGCTCCGTATTCGCTGAGGAATTTCTTGTAGGCCCCGCTGTTGTATGTGCTCCAGGGAGTGAATCCCTGGCTTTCGCGATAAAGCTGGTAAGCGAAGTCGATGTTCGCTTTGCAATCGAGCAGACTACGCAGATTCAGGCCGGGCCGCTTCAGGTGAACGGTATTGATCTGAAAGTAGCCCCAGTCGAGCGTTCCATCGGTATTGTAGTGATAAATTTCGCATTTTCCCTTGGGATTCTCGGCGCGCTGGATGGCAAGGGCCAGCCGGCAATCGGGGCCGAACTTCGCGCAGGCGTACTGCTGATAGGCGGTGAGGGCACGGCCATGCTGATCGACACGCGCGGCGCTCGCATCCGGGGATTGCAT
>DATIMM010000017.1:0-12136 GCA_035475295.1 Bryobacteraceae bacterium | reverse complement strand
GTGCACGTCGAGTCCGATGTAATACATATCTCTTGAGGAGCCTCCCTGGCTGTTCTCTGAATCAACCTTCCCGGTTGAGTTCAGCTTTTTGTACACCAGGCGCTCCTCACTCCTCGCTCGACTTACAGTCAAACAACTCGGACACCACTCGTAGACGCTGAGCTGTTCGCAAGGAGTTGTTCCTTGCGGTGGCAGGGTAGTTCAACCACAATAGCCAATATCAAGTCGCCGAACAGGTTCGAACTGGACGGCAGGTGTGGTGCAGGCCAGCCGTGAACTCTTACACCTGGAGTCCGTCCCATGACCAGTGTGGGATGCTGAGCCCGCTAGGCACATCAACAGCGGACTGGTGATAGCGGGACATCGTTGTCGTGGTCGCCCAAGCGAAATAGTCGTGCTGTACTTGTCGCAGCGCGCTGTCGTCGGCTAATCCGACATCAACCAGAGCCTGGTCGAAGCAAGCGATCGCGCGGCGATTCATTTCCTCGTGCTCCCCGTTGCCGCTGTGCATCCTGACGACACTGGTCTCGTCACCATAGGACTCGGAATACGTTCTGGGTCCACCGAGTACCTCGGCCCAATAAGCGGCGAGTCGCTCGACATGCTGGGGATGGAAAGCGTGGCTGAATGCATGGCTGACTACGTCGTCGGCCATCACCCGACGATGCCAGGCGTCCGCAAGACGGTGCAAGCCCTCGTAGCCACCGGCCGCCCCGAAGACAGTCCGCATGGCTCCATGATGACAGTCGTCCCGTGTCCATGCAAGACGATGGCCGGCAGCTTTAGCCGGCGTAGCGCGATTCGCCGTGGATTGCCTTCTGATGGCCTACCAGCAGTTGCCGAGTTCCGATCCACTGCCGTTCCAATGTAAGGGTTACCGACGATCAGGACATTTCGTGCTGTCGCCAGACGAAGCTACGTTTGCATTGGGCTGTTTCCGGCGAGTCGTTTGTCGGCTCTTAGAAGCTACGGTCTCAAGCTCGTGCGGGTCGCGCGCCTGATTGTCACA
This sequence comes from Bryobacteraceae bacterium, assembly GCA_035475295.1. GTDB lineage: Bacteria > Acidobacteriota > Terriglobia > Bryobacterales > Bryobacteraceae > Bog-105. The sequence continues at coordinate 11,127 of DATIMM010000017.1, read as the reverse complement.
ATCTCGGCGCTCACTTGAAATCTCGCGCCCATTGGCACAAGGTGAATCGACACCGGATTGCTCATGCGAAATCGCTTGCCTGCAGCGCGGATCCTGCCGCTAAATGCCGCAACTTGTCCGGATTCCGCACAATATATAGCGCGCGAATGAGGTCACCCTCAATCTCGAACGCCGCAGTCTGCACCAGTTCCCCGGGTCCACCCACAATGACGCCGGGCAGACCATTGATCGTCGCCAGGCGGACGGTGAAGTCCTCGCGCCACCCTTTGCGCGCGGCGCCTATGAGGAAGCGTGCCGCACGATCTGCACCCTCGAGCACATTCAGCGCCGCCGCCACCTTGCCGCCGCCGTCCGTCATGACTCGCACGTCGTTTGCCAGTAACTGCATCAACGCATTGAGATCGCCCGAGCGCGTTGCGGTCAGAAATGCGGATACCAGCTGTGAATGCTTTGCATCAATCTCGCCCAGATGCGCCGGCGGCGGGGTCGTGCCCCGCGGTCGTACTGCGCGCACGTGGGCTCGGGCTCGGGCGGCGAGTTGCCGGCACGCAGCCTCGCTCCGCTCCAGTGTTGCAGCCACTTCGCTGAACGAGAAATCGAAGACGTCGTGCAGCAGGAAGGCAGCCCGTTCGAGTGGCGACAGCCGTTCCAGCATCAAGAGCAGAGCTATCGACAGATCTTCGGCCAGCTCCGTGCCGCTGTCCGGCGCGAGAGCCGCCTCGTCGACAACCGGTTCCGGCAGCCAGGGACCGACGTATTCCTCGCGCCGCGTGCGTGCCGACGTGAGTATGTCGAGACAAATCCGGGTTGTCGTGGTCATCAGAAATGCCCTCGAGTCCGACACTTTGTCGCGGTCGGCCGCATGCCAGCGCAAGTAGGTTTCCTGGACCGCATCCTCGGCGTCAGCCATCGACCCAAGCATGCGGTATGCGAGGCCGAGCAGGCGCCGGCGGTACGGCTCGAAGCTCGCGGCAGCGTTCGAGATCGCCCTTGCAGAGCTCACGGCGTGCGCACCGCCACATCTGGCCGTGCCGCTATCTGGCCGTGATCGAACATCACCGGCGTACCGCCCACGACGACACGCATGCAGGTTTTACCGTGACCGAGGGCGTACTTCACTGTTGGGTAGACTCGCCCCGCGCTAATGGCAAAAGCCAAACTGACAAGGGCGCGCCGTCCCCAGCGCCTCACGATCTCCTCGCGATAGTTATCGGCGACGGCATCGTGCGCGAGCGTGGCGCGCGTGAATTTCCACACCAGTGCGACATCCGGCGGCATCGCATCGGGATCGTCGGCGAGCACCGCCCGCAGAACCGCAGGACTGATGCCGGCGCGCTCCGCCATCGTGATTCCGAGCTGCGTACATGGTCCGCAGTCCTCATGCCGCACGGCGGTTATACCAGCGGCGCACCATGCTTCTAACGGGGCGTCTCGCCGAAACCGTCCGAGCGCGGTGACGCGCGAAAACAGCCATGCCGCGCGCGGACTCGCGTCGATGATGTCTCGCATATGGCCGGCATCGTAGTTCCACTCGCGCTCGAACTTGTCGATTGCTTTCCGCAGTGCCCATTTGATCATGTCTGTCCTCCAGCCTCCAACGGTTAGGACGGGATAGGACTTCGGAATGTGACATGACTGCCATCGTCGGCTGAACTGGCGGACCGCGTGGCGTACGTACGAACTCGATAATCGGCAGGTAAATCTGGATTCCGAGCCGATCACGGGCACGCAGCGCATCGTAGTGCCAGTAGGTGGGAAATGAAAATTGCAGCCAGGCCGGGTTGACGATTTCGACGGTGCTCTTCCGTTGTCGTCCGGAATAAATGGATCGGCAAGCTCATGCGGCACTGGCATAAGGATATTCGTGGTGCAAACCGCAGAGAATGGATTTAGCAATCACACGTGCGGGTGGGCACGGATAGGAAGGTTGTTGGCGCCTGACCGTAGTCCGCCTGCTCTGCTCAGGAATTGCTCTGCTCAGGAATTGCTCTGCTCAGGAATGCCGGGACCCAGCGCTCGACGGGGGCGGCCAGCATTGTAATGAATCATCCACTCACGAAGAGTTCGTCGCAAATGCTACCGGTTGAGCGGGATAACATAGTCCAGGCATTCGCGACGGATCGTGCCAATCAGTCGTTCGCAATGAGCATGGGCGGTCGGCATGCGAAGAGGCGTTCTCAAGATTCGAATGCCCCAGCTTTCTATTTCCTCGTCGAGACCGGCGGAGAACGTCTTGTGCCGATCATGCAGCAGAAACTGGTAATGCTGATCCCCGGGCTTTGCTTCCCGGAGCTGTTCTATGGTCCACTCCGCAGTCGGACGTTGGGTGACGTTGCCGTGAACTGGCCGCCTGGAGCCGATCTCGAGTGCGACCAATACATAAAAGGATGCGGAAACCTACGGTAAGGGAGGCGAAGAAGTCCCAGGCGAGGATCCCGTGCGCACGGTGGTGGAGAAAGGTGGACTCGCGTTGGTCGTTCGGTCCGCGAGGGCAGGGAAGTCGTTTCCTGTATTGGCCGACCATGCGCGGGGAGAGGCGAATGTGGAGCTTCAGCCAGAGTTCCTCTGCGATTCGCTCTTCACCCCAGGTCAGGTTGTCGGCCGGCATGCGGCTGGCTTGATAATGACCAAAGCCCTGCGCCAGTCGAAGAAGCGAGCCAGCTTGGATAACACGAACCGATCCGCGGCTGTGGTCCGTTTGACTTTCTTCTCGCGCTCTTGAAATAAGGCTAGCTGTTTCCGCAGGAACAGATTTTCTGCGGCAAGGGCGGTCCGGCCACGCAAGCCGCTAACACAGAAGTTGACACAGTCAGAAACGACATTTTGTAACGTGACAATTAGCTTCGAGAGCCGTCGGAAGATGCTCAGAACCTGGCAATCGTCTCACGGCTATTCCGCTGATTTCACTGCCCGATCTAGCTTTTGTGGACCACAGGCATACGCGATGATCTCTGGCGGAAACTGATCGCGCCTATCGCCCCTAACGGGCACTACACCAGTATCTGCTACCGCGTATAGTTAACCTGTCACTACAAATGAAACGCTGTCGGAGCCGTTCACCTGGGCAGCTCGGGCTTAAACTCAAGCCCAACGAGGAGTATGGATAATGTCCAAGGGACGCATGGAAGCCTTCAGTGACGGGGTGCTCGCCGTCATTATCACGATCATGGTGCTGGAAATGAAGCCTCCGCACGGAACTGGCCTGGCGGTCTTACGGCCCGTGCTTCCTGTGTTCTTCAGCTATGTCCTGAGTTTCATTTACGTCGGCATCTACTGGAACAACCATCATCACCTGCTACATGCAGCGCAACGGGTGACGGGCGACCTCCTATGGGCAAACCTGCATTTGTTGTTCTGGCTGTCTCTGATCCCATTCGCGACTGCCTGGGTAGGAGAGAATGACTTTGCTCCCTGGCCCGTCGCGTTCTACGGGATGGTGTTCTTGCTAGCCGGGATAGCCTATTTCTTTCTGACGAAGACACTAGTCGTGCACCACGGACCGGACTCCGTGCTGGCCGCATCGGTTGGAAACGACAGGATCGGCAGGGCGTCGCTCGTCATCTACACTGCCGCAATCCCCCTGGCGTTTGTGCAGCCGTGGATTGCCTGCGTCGGCTACGTCGCGGTCGCCGTCCTCTGGCTCCTACCCGACCCGCGCATTGAAAAGACGCTCGGTCGAGAGCCGTTGGGGCCCGGTTCGCTTCATTAGAATTCCCCCAAACGGCTTGGCGGAGCAGCAAATTGGGTTGGATCCTGGGTCCCTCTGGGCCAACATAGGAACCGACATTGAGGGCGGACTCCATCACGAGCACCACTGGGAAAATGCCGCATGAATTTCGGAATGGGATTACTGCGGTCTATAGGCTGTTTTCGGGACAAAGTGGAGGACAACGCGTCATTTATTGCAGTTTTCCGCCGTGTATAGGGCATAACCGTAGTGACCGAAACCAGCCCTGGGCGTCCTGAGCAGTAATGGTGCGCAAACCATCACCGACCGCTTGCTCCAGGACCGACCTGAGTCGTGCCTTTGCGGCTCGGAGAAGGGTTTTCAGCTTGCTCCAGGCCATCTCAATCGGGTTCAAGTCCGGTGAGTAGGCGGGCAAGTACCAGAGCCGACACTGGCGTGCGGCTAAAAGGCGGCGACTTTTCTATGCTTATGCGCGGGCAAATTACCCACTGCCAGTACTTGGCCGGGACGCAAGCTGGGTCCTAAGGCCTCTTGCAGAAAGGTCGAGAACACGTCGGTATCGGTCGCCGCTTCTCAATCTCTCAGCTGTTGCCAAAGCCGGATCATTCGGACAATTCTCGATCCGGCTCGCTCGCCGAACTCGTGAGGATGGATGGTGCGTTCCTGAAATGACCTGCCTCATGCCCGCACTTAGGTATTTGCAGGTTGCCCTTTTACGTTTTTCTATGCTCGGCTAAAGCGTACTGCTGTGCAGCACGGGCCTTAGCTGAGTTGTGCAGGCGATCGCGAAAGAGGCTCAATTCGGGTATTTTTCGGATAGAACCATCTCGCCCGATTGGCTCGTCATCCAGTCTGGTAGGCTGCACGTGCCTGAAACCGGCGACCAGCTCCAGCGTCTCACTGAAACACTCAATCAGATGTTTTCGAGGTTGGAAACCTGGGTGAGAAGAATCAAGCAATTCACCGCAGATGCTTCCCACGAGCTGCGTGCACCGATTGCTCTGATTCGAACAGCTGCGCAATTGGAGTGCAAAGAAGGAATCGACCAGCTGGGAATATCTGGAAACCCCGGACGAAATTTTGGAAGAGTCCGAGCGAACTTCACAGGTAGTAGATTGTATGCTCTCCAGTCGTGTCCAGGTGCGAATGACCGACGATCTTTGACGCCTCGATCGCGCTCCAACCTGCCTCTTGGTGCCTGGTGATGTCATCTGAATGCGGCTCGGAATCATGGTCCACCCAAGGGTCGCTATTTGGGTATAGACTACGCCCATGGTGAAAATTCGGTCGGTTTTATGTAGCGCTGCAGCGGCCCTGGTATTTACAAGCTGCACGGGATCCCGTCACGATGCAAATGAAAGCTACGTGCTCGTTGCGTCGAACACGCAGATCTCTTATTGGCAAGCCGCTGCTGTAGGCTTAAGGCAGGCTGCCGCGGAGATGAAGGTGAAAGCAGAGATGGTCGGGCCTGACCGGTACGATCCTAATGCGGAACGAAGTGAGTTCGTCCGTGCGGTTCAGCGGAAACCCACTGGAATCCTGATCTCTCCTGCGAGCGCCGATTTGTTCACGTCCGAGATCAACTCGGCCATACAGCAAGGAGTTCCCGTAATCACCATTGACTCGGATGCACCCGCAAGCAAGCGGCTTTTGTTTATCGGAACCGACAACTACAATGCTGGACGACTAGGTGGCCAACTGCTTGTCAAACTGCTCGGTGAAAAAGGTAATGTGGTTATGTTCACATATCCGAATCAGCTCAACCTGAGTGAGCGCCAGCATGGCTATGAGAGTGTGCTCGATAATTACCCAGGTATTAAGGTGACGCAAGCAGTCGACATTAAGGGAGATCCTAGCGTGGCATTTGACACTGCTCAACAGCTAATTGAATCTAAGGCCAAAGTCGATGCATTCGTCTGTTTAGAAGCTGTAGCCTGTCCTGAAATCGGCGAAATTGTCAATCGGACACACACTAGCAGCAAAATTACCATCCTCGCAATGGACACTGACCAGCGGACTCTGACTTGGATCCAAAAAGGTGTGATTTCCGCGACAATCGCCCAGCGGCCGTACACAATGGCATACTTCGGAACGAAGCTACTTGACGAGTTACACCATCAGCCGCCTGCCTCGCTTACGGAAAATCTGGCACAGCAATCATTCTCGCCGCTGCCCACCTTTATAGATACCGGCTCGTTCATCATAGACAAAAACACTGCGAGCACACACTTACAGCAGAACCAAGCACATGGAATTACCACGCAGTAACCTGCGCCGGAATGCCTTGAGGCAATGACATCAGGGGCATTCAAAGTGGGTGTTCCGCAATTTGTTGGTGAGCCAAACGAGGCAGTTATATTCAGAGCAAATCGAGCTTGAAACTGTTCTAAGCTCGGCGCTCCCCAGCCGGGATACTCAATCCTCATCTGACAAATGAGAATGCGAATTTCTTCGTTGACCCCGGGCCCGACCGCTCCGCGTGGATCGCCAACGCCAATACAATCGAAGGCCTGCTCGACGCCATGCAATCACAGCCGCTGGTTTCCCGATGGCCAGAACATCCGGCCACCGCCCTCACCCCCTCCGCAGCATGATCCAAAAGATCGGGGATGGAAGCTGAGCGTGACATTCTGGTTCATCTGCAGTTCCGGCCTCAAATCTCGGCCGTTGGAACGATGCCGGTCAGCGTCTTCGAATAAGCACCTGAGCTAGCTTTTCTGTTCGTGCCAGATCTTATCGGCTGCTCTCAACGCGAGGGCACCGATCGTGGATGTCGGGTTCACGGCTGCCGAGGTTGCGAATGAGCTCCCATCGACGATATACAAGTTCTCTACGTCATGCGTGCGGTGCGATGCATTGACGACGGACCTGCGGGGATTTGTTCCCATACGTGCGGTTCCCATCAGGTGATAAGCAGGAGTGACAGGGCCGCTGTCTAGGATCTCGAGTGCGCCGGCCGCCTCCAAAGCCTGACGCGCCATTTTTCCGCCGTGCTCCAGCATTCTCAAACTGTTCTCGCCGTAGCTGTAGACCACGCGCGGGGCAGCGATGCCGCTGGTGTCCTTTAGATTCGGATCAATCTCAATCCGGTTATGCTCTTCCGGCAAGTCTTCGCCCATGACGGTTACCCGGATCAAGTGCCGGAAACGCCGACGCATCATCTTGTGATGATTTTCTCCCCAAGAAACCGGATGATTTGAAAAGCTGCCCCATGCCTGATGGAGAGGACCAAACGAGCGCTCAAGAAGAAGCGTGTATCCACGAACGAAGCCGCGATTCGTATCCGTCTCATAGAATTGCTGGCTCATTGCCGGGATACCAAACGGACCTAAGTGTCCGTCCATGGGTGCTTCGAAAACACCTTCTAACGTTCGGAATGGGTGAGTCATGAAATTCTTTCCCACCAGTCCCGTCGAATTGGCAATTCCCTCAGGGAACAAGTTCGACTTCGAATTCAAAAGCAGCCGAGGCGTTCCCACCCCGTTGCAGCAAACGACGATGACTCTCGCCGTTTGCTCATGCAGGTTTCCTTCGCGATCGTAGTACACCGCCGATTTAGCTCCGCCACGGGCGTCAACAGTGATCTCACGCACGCGCGACCATGGCTGCAGAATGGCCCCTTTCCGTATCGCCTTACGCCAATGTGTGACATCCGTGGACGCTTTGGACCCAATCGGACAGCCGAACATGCACTTGCCGTGTAAACCGCATGCCGGCCTATCGTTGTAATCGCGCGAGATGATGGCGTTGTCCGACGGCCACCAGTGCCAGCCGAGCTTATTGAAGCCTCTCCCGATCGTATCGCCGAGAACTCCGATCGGCAAAACCGGCGTGGGACGTGGTGATCGTGCCGGATTTGCGGGGTCTCCATTCAGCCCCGAAACGCCCCAGTCAAGATCGTTCTGCTCGTAGTAGGGTTTCAGCTCTTCGTAACTGATTGGCCAGTCGTCTGCGGCGCCGTCGAGAGTGTGCGCTCGGAAGTCGGATGGGTGAAAACGTGGAAAGTGGCCTGCCCAGTGATGCGTACTGCCGCCAACGGCGTTGAACATCAACACCGCGGGCGGATTCGCGCCTGTCTCCATGACCGGATAATCTTCCCACCGCCGGCGAACGTTGGGGCTGAAGTGAAAGGCTCCGCGACGGAGTTGAATCTCCCAATTGGGGCGCTCAGAGGGATAATCGCTGGGCTGGATCCAGCCACCCTGTTCCAGGCACATGACCTTTGCGCCCAGTTCCGTTAAGCGCTTTGTTACCACTGCGCCGGCTGCGCCCGAGCCAATTACCAGAATGTCAATGTCGATCTTCTGCATGGCTAGGCCTCCCTGTAGAGCTTGGGCATCTTTCGGACGTTCGCGACGAGCGAATCGTCGAACGGCTCGAGATGAGGCCCCATGTGTTCGGTCGGGTAGAGTTCGTACCCGAGCAGCTTCCAGACTGCCGGCTGCGTGTAATAGGATTCGTAGACATATGCGCGCAGCGCATCGAAGACGCCGAGGGCTGTGTTCTCCATCTCTTTCAGAACAGCGATCTGATCGTTTTTTCCGAGCTGGCTAAACGGTTTCTTGAAGGAACGCCCACTGAAAGCCTCCGCCACCTTCAGGCTTTTTTTGATATCGGTAGCAGCGTCCTTGCTACGCTGCATCAAGTTTTCCAAATAAGTTAGTCCTCCAGCTTCACTCGCCGACGGCATCCCGTCCGCAGCCGGAATGATCAGATCCATCACGGTTCTTAAGGCGTTTTGCGTGTCCTGCGGTAATGCCTGAGTTGCAGGCTGAATGACGGTAACGAGGACTGGCCCTGCTGCGCTTGCGCCCAGGAAAACACGCCGAGTTGGCTTCATAATTGCCGACACGTTATCACAAACTGTGCGAGCCGAATATGTCATAAGAACTGTCACTTCAAATCACTACCTGTCACACGGAAATTCGGCGGAGACACCTAGAACAGGCTGAGCGGCATTGACCCGCAGTAACAGATCCGCCTACCCGGAATTCGCCCAAGTTTCTGCCTGTCGCAATTTGAGCTAGCTTACAGCGTGGTCTGCTTTCTCGGTCTGGGGTTATCTCGGTATCGTTGCCGATTGCCTCCCATGACGATTCACTTCCGTTGTGACTAGGACTCATTACGCTTTTGAACTAAGGTTCCACTGTTACTCCTATCGCGGTTGTCTTACGCGATTTCATTCCCCCTTGGCACGAATCTGGACTAGCTTTCATACGGTGACTCTTCGCGATAGGTCAGAAACCGATACTATTCGGTCAAAGTCGCTCTATCTGCTTGGCGGTGTCTGGCAAGGATGCGGACTGATCGCCCAGACTCTAGCTGGGCCTAGTTGTCTGGTTGTGAAACCTCCTTACTGGATTTTTGTTCGTAAGTTAAAACAAAACCAGCTTAGAGAGGCAAGTCGAATGAATCGAACAGCGGCTGTTCCAGGCTCTATTTCGTCCGTATCTCAAACACGACGGGTCACGTAAACATCAATAGGGATGATCCGACTGGTATCGACGCCTCTGGCTCCTTCGAGGCACGTTAACTCGCGTTGCCGGAGACCATCACTCACCTCCGGCCCAGCCTGCACCGTTTCTTTTCCCGCATGACCGGATCGGTGTTGGACGGCGAGGATGTCGTTCAGGACACGCTGTTCCAGGCCTATCGGAAGCTTGACACGTTTGACAACGACCGCCCGCTGACCCCCTGGCTGTTCCGGGTCGCACACAGTCGCTGTATTGATTCCCTTCGCCGCGCGAGGTTCGTCAGGAGGCCGAGGTAGCCGCCATGGAGCCAGACTTCATGATGCCGGCCGATCCTCCTGGCTCCATTCTCGATCGTGCATTCGAGCACCTCGTACTGGCTCTCCCCCCCGCGAAGGAGCGCGCCTGCGTGCGGCTGAAGCACGTGTTCGACTATTCACTCGAAGAAATCGCGGAGCTCACCGGCTCCACTGTTAGTGGCGTCAACGCCGCGCTCAATCGCGGCCGATCCGAATTGGCTTCGTTGCCTCAACCCTCCACGCCGCCGCGGGCGACCAGTCCTGAAATGTCACGCCTGCTCCATCTCTACGTCGAGCGATTCGATCGACGCGACTGGCACGGATTCCGTGGCGAATGGCAGTAGGCGAGGAGGCCGGCCAACAAGCCATCCTCGCTCTGCTCCAAGAAAACGGGGCGTGGATACCTCACTCGATCGTTCGCGTCGATGTGACCCACCATGGCATTGTGCGCGTCGCCGACTATGCACAGTGCCCCCTGGTACAACGCGCGACCACCTTTATCGTCGTCGAACCCTCCTGACGAGAAGACGCGTATCCCCGGTCGCTCCGGAGCCGTAATACAGAGTGAAAATGCAATTGTCGCGAAGGAGAAACAATGCACACGAAAGAAGCAATTAGATTCACACCGACCGCTTCGAATGGAGCCGTGCTGAGCGTGATTGACAAGATGCGCGACGCTGTTACAGCGTTCCCGACGCCGAATGGCGGGTGCGAAGGGACGGGAGCAAGAGTTCGCTACATCGCGCGCAGCTTTCTTAGGTTGGCCTTACATCGGATGCTGCATCGCAGCCACATCACTGACGCGCTACGTGCGGCCGGGCGTACGGAGCTTGCGAGGCGGATTTCGAACTGAGGTTCCGGCAATCCAGGGCCACTGTCGACCTTAGGCCGCGGCCTTCGACGAATTCTTGATCCGTACCTGGGTCAGCTTGAATTGATAGAGCACAAGTCGCACCAAGATCGTGTACATTCCGGACACGCGAGACAACCTGGTTCACGATCTCGAAACAAAGCCGGTTGGCTCCGCAGGAACAAGTTCTCGGCAGGCAGCGCCGTTCGGTTTCGAATAAGAACCGAACAGATTCCCAGGCAATATTCAATTGTTACGGACCACAACCACCATAAGCTATCGCTGTTTCCTACGAGCTTGAACAGTTTGAGGTACTTAGCGAAAAAGGCCCAGGAGGTAGGCGATCAAAATTATTAGCAAGATCGTCCCAAGGCCGATTCCCGCTCCCCCTCCATAGCCATAGCGACCATATCCGTAATACCCGCCGCCCCCGCCGAGCAGCAAGATCAAGATGATTATGATAATGAGGGTCATCGTTCTCGTCTTTCGTTCGAAGTTTCAGCATCCGATTGCGCGGTGCAGAGTACATTGTTAGATGCCATTCCTGCGATTTTTGTACAAGTTGCTGGTACTGAGCGAGAGAGCCTGGTTCTCGCTTGCGCTCCTTTCCATGCACCAACTGACTAGTACCGAGGCGTAACAGTACCTTACCGAAGCTAATATCTCACCTGTTGTCGTTAGCCTTGTTCGGGAGTGACTCGGAGACAAAAGTGGAGGCAAAGCGAGCCAGTAGAGGCCGAGTCACTTTCGAAAAGGAGACTAGAAGGAAGCCGCTGGCGGGGCGGGGCGCGTATGGAGGTTCAAACGTCGTTTGGTACT
>DATIMM010000016.1:0-25706 GCA_035475295.1 Bryobacteraceae bacterium | reverse complement strand
ACGCCTGATTCAGTGTCTTCGCGCGGCAAAGCCTGAAGCGGTCGCCATCTGCCTCCTGCACTCCTACGCCAATTCAACGCATGAAGAAACGCTCGCCCGAGAGCTCACACGAGCAGGGTTTTGCGTTTCTATCTCGCACAGAATTCTTTCTGAACACCGCGAATTCGAACGCGCTAGTACGACCGTTATCAGCGCGTATGTAGGTCCCATGATGTCCCGCTACCTGACGACCCTGGAACAAGGCTTGCCAGGCAAGCTCCTGCGTGTCACGCAATCGGCCGGCGGATTCATATCAGCCGATCAGGCGCGGCGAGAAGCCGCACAAACCGTCCTATCGGGACCTGCTGGGGGTGCGGTCGGGGCACTCGCCTTAGCGGCAGCATCTGGCTTCCGCAGGGTCATTGCGTTTGACATGGGCGGTACATCTACCGACGTCAGTTTGCTTGATGGAAGGCTGCCAATGACAACGGAATCGATCATCGGAGGCTTTCCTATCCGGCTGCCAATGATTGACATTCACACCGTAGGAGCAGGGGGAGGGTCGATTGCCGTAGTAGATGCGGGCGGTGCGCTGCGCGTCGGTCCCCGCAGTGCGGGGGCGGTACCGGGACCCGCTTGCTATGGTTCAGGCGACGAACTCACGGTAACCGATGCGAATCTGCTGCTCGGCAGGCTGGATCCATCCTCCTTTCTCGGAGGGCGCATGAGGCTCGACACGGATCGCCCACGACGTTTAATGCAGGCGTTGTCTTCGAAGCTAAACCTTAGCGAAATGGAAACTGCCTCGGGCATCATTCGCGTAATAAATTCAAATATGGAGCGTGCCTTGCGCGTGGTTTCGGTTCAACGCGGACACGATCCCCGAGATTTTGCCCTGCTTGCCTTCGGAGGAGCGGGAGGGATGCATGCTTGCGATCTCGCCCGTGCTCTCGAGATTGAGACGGTACTGGTGCCCGAGCATGCCGGTGTCCTTTCGGCTCTAGGCATGCTTCTTGCCGATTACACGAAACATTATTCGCATACTGTTCTGCGGCCTGTCGATCAGGTCTCTGAGAGCGAACTGGAAACTTCATTTGGGGCCCTGACCGCCGCGGCAGTGTCGGAACTTTCCGCGGAAGGGTTCCATGACGATAGGATCCGAATCGATCGTTCGCTCGATTTGCGGTATCTGGGTCAGTCGTATGAAATTACTGTGCCGTTTTCTTCAGGGTATCGAGCTACATTCGACCAGATGCACCAGAAGCTCTACGGCTATCGCAACGAGAAGCGAACGGTGGAGATCGTTAGCATACGCGTTAAAGCAACTGCTGAAACCCAAAAACCTGCGATCCGGTGCCACCCGCTTACCGCGTCCGAAATGCCATCACCCATCACCATGCGGGACGTAATCTTCGATGGAAGCCCGCAGCCAACGCAGTTCTTTGCGCGCGAGTCACTAAAGTCAGGAACGGTGGGCGGGGGACCGGCGATTATTGCTGGTGCGCAATCCACTACCGTGATACCGCCGGGCTGGCGATTCCTCGTGGATACCGTCGGAACACTGGTACTAACTTCCCAATCTTACGCGAACGGTGAGGCGACAGCGTGAATCCCATCGAATTCGAAGTATTTAGAAATCTGTTCGTAACAGCGGCCGAGGAAATGGGCGTTACGCTTCGGCGAACCAGCTTTTCACCAAATATTAAAGAACGGCTCGATTATTCTTGCGCCATCTATGATGCAGCTGGCGGAACTATTGCGCAGGGGGACCATATGCCTGTCCATCTCGGAGCCATGCCGCTTTCGGTTCGTGCCGCTATTGATCACGTTGCGATGGAGCCGGGCGATATGGTTGTGTTGAACGATCCCTTTCGCGGCGGCACACATCTTCCCGACATCACACTCGTTTCGCCTGTCTTCGTCCCAGGATCGGATCGGCCGGCGTACTATACCGCAAACCGGGCGCACCACTCAGACCTGGGCGGCATGAGTCCTGGCTCCATGCCACTCGCCAGCGAGATCTTTCAGGAGGGATTGATCATCCCTCCCATCAGACTGGTCCACCGTGGAGAGATTGTCTCTGACATCGCCGCCTTGATTCTTGCTAACGTACGCACGCCGGACGAACGCGAAGGCGACTTGACAGCCCAGATTGCAGCGAATCGAGTGGGCGCAGAGCGCCTGACTCAGATTGTCAAACGGTATGGAGATCACCGTGTGGCCCAGTACGCAACGGCCGTGCAGGATTACTCGGAACGCATGATGCGCGCCACAATTGCGATTATCCCGGACGGCGAGTATCAATTTGAGGACTCGCTCGACGATGACGGTTTCAATCAGGGCCGGGTGCACATCCGGGTGGCTATCCGAATCTCCGGAGAAGAGGCAACGGTTGATTTCACCGGCACCGACCGCCAAACCACCGGTGGCATTAATGCCAACTTCGCTATCACGCTTTCCGCGGTCCTTTATGTGTTTCGTTGCCTGGTGCTCGACGAGGTCCTTTACAACGCTGGTATCGCTCGGCCAATCAAAGTCATCGCGCCGCCAGGAACCGTTGTCAACGCGTTACATCCCGCCGCTGTCGCCGGCGGCAATGTCGAAACATCGCAGCGCATCACCGACGTCGTGCTCGGGGCCTTACTGCAGGCTCGACCCGATTTGATTCCCGCCGCCAGCCAAGGCACGATGAACAACATCACCCTGGGAGGAAGAGACAGCCGTACCGGTCGCCAGTTCGCTTACTACGAAACGATCGGCGGCGGCATGGGTGCGGGCCCAGGTGCGAACGGCATCAGCGGTGTGCACACCCACATGAGCAACACGCGCAACACGCCCGTGGAAGTGATCGAGCACTACTTGCCCGTCCGCATCCGGCAATATCGCCTTCGCAAGGGCAGTGGTGGCAGCGGCAAGTTCACTGGGGGCGAAGGCATCGTACGCGAATACGAGATGCTCGATCAGGCAACTGTAACAGTCCTGAGCGATCGTCGCGAGCAAGGGCCGTACGGAGCTGGCGGTGGAGAGCCGGGCCAACCGGGCCGCAACACGCTAATTCACGCCGACGGGTCCGAAGAATTGATCCCATCGAAAGCACGCCTGACACTGCGTGCGGGTGATCGGCTGCGTATTGAATCTCCGGGCGGGGGCGGGTTTGGAAGCTGAACGGCAGCCATTCCAGCACACGTCAGCATTCGGCTGGTTTACGGGGTCTCCAGCGTCAGCCAGACGCACACTACTGGCCGCATCGCTCGGCTGGATGCTCGATTCATTCGATGTGATGCTGTACTCGCTGGTGCTGCCTGCGTTGATGAAGGATCTTAGCCTGACGAAGACCGACGCTGGCTTGCTTGGCTCGGTCACACTCCTCGCTGCCGCAGCCGGCGGACTCTTCTTTGGTGTTGTAGGCGATCGACGGGGACGCACGGTAGCTCTCCGCTGGAGCATTATCATCTACGCCGTGTTCACGGCAGCGTGCGGCACCGCACAGAGCATGGCAGAGCTTCTGGTGTTCCGCGTCCTGCTCGGCTTCGGTATGGGAGGCGAGTGGGCAAGTGGGGCAACGCTGGTTTCCGAGACCTGGCCTGCTCGCGATCGCGGCAAAGCACTTGGACTGATGCAGAGTTCCTGGGCAGTTGGATATGCATTCGCTGCGTTCACCGCGGCGATCGTTATGCCGATAGGCGGATGGCGCTCGGTGTTCTTTGTTGGAGTTCTACCAGCCTTTTTAACGATCTGGATTCGCAGAAAGGTGAAAGAGCCGGAGGCATGGCAGCGCATCCAACATCGGCGGGGACATGTGTTGAGCGGCTTCGCTGAGCTGTTTTGCGGACGCCTGGCGAAGCTGACGACCGCGATAACACTTATGAATGCATGCGCGCTCTTTGCCTGGTGGGGCTTCAACCTATGGGTCCCTGCTTACTTGTCGTTGTCTCGGGCCCAAGGAGGCGTGGGCTTGTCATCGCACACCATGACCATCTTGGTTGTCGTGATGCAGATCGGCATGTGGCTGGGCTACATAAGCTTCGGCATTGCTAGCGATATATGGGGTCGCAAACGCAGCTACATCGTGTATTTGACCGCTGCCGCCTGCGCGCTGATTGGCTATAGCCTCACGCGATCGATCACGATTTTGCTACTGCTTGGCCCCGTCGTTGCCTTCTTTGGGACCGGTCACTTCACAGGACTCGGCACGGTCACCTCTGAAATTTACGAGAGTCGCAATCGTGCTACCGCTCAGGGCTTCACCTATAACGTCGGGCGCATTGCCAGTGCAGCGGCTCCGTTCACGGTCGGTTCGTGGGCGCAGATGCATGGCTTTGGCGCGGCCTTTCGGTTAGCTGCGCTATCGTTCGCTGTTGCTGCTGCGCTTTGGATCTTTATCCCGGAAACCAAGCCAAGGCTTTATGTCCAGGACAGTCACTTGCCCTGACCAATTGGTCATCTGGAGTGTTGGCCGGGATTCGACGAGTCTGATTGGACCATACTGACTGTTGAAGTCTTTCCGGTACCCGCCGGAACGGCAGCGGAAGTGAGCTCTCTTCAAATTGTTTTTCCTACAAGTCTTTGGCGTTTGTCACGTCGTATCGCTTTACTGTTCTCCGTTGAACGCGCAGCTTAGCCATTCCCGCACGGTACGTCGCCATGTGATCAGCGCGAAAGTGCGCAGCTAGCGCGCCCTCGTCTTCCCACAACTCGCTTAGCTGAAAACGATTGGGTGTGGACAGGTCGCGCGAGTAGGCATAGTGGTGGCAACCCGGCTCCTTTATCGTCTCGTTCATCATTACCCGCATCAACTCCCCCGCTGCCGGAGTGTCTTCCGGGTGGATATCAAATTGTCCAATAACCGCGATCAGGCCCATTGGAGAGATTCTACAGTGCCAAAGCATTCGCTTGGCAACATACTCACTATCGAAGGTTGGTCCGAGCGAAAAACAGGGCGAAGTTTCAACGGCTATCCATAGTGACCCACGCTTCCTGCAAAACCCAGCACCTTCGGCCGAACCTGCCTCGGATGGTGTGCGGCTCTCCAAGTGGCGGACAGCCGACTGGCCTAGCGGGAAGAGTTCCAAAGCGAGTCTGTTTAACAATGGTGATGGCGAGCCGCTCGCCTGAATCGTAGCGGCTTCGCTCCGGAGAATAGATCAAACATGTCAATCAGCCGTCGCCATTTCCTGCAGAGTACCGGTATGGCCGCCTCCACCCTCGCTATGAGCGAAGCCGCTAGTGCGGCGCAAGAACCTGCCAAGCCAATCTCGGCCAATGATCGCGTTCAAATTGGCTGTATTGGCTTCGGCATCATGGGCCAGGGAGATATGGCTACTGAGTCGTCCCTGCCCGGCGTAGAAATCGTCGCTGTTTCCGACGTTTACGACGGGCGCCGCACGCTCGCCCAGGAGCGGTATGGAAAGCACGTCTTCACGAGTCGGGATTATCGTGAACTGCTGGCCCGCCCCGATGTCGATGCGGTCATTATTGCTACCCCCGATCACTGGCACGCCCGTATTGCGAGCGATGCTCTCCACGCCGGTAAAGATGTCTACTGCCAAAAGCCCATGGTCCGCGAAGTACCCGACGGCCACAAGGTCATCGAAGCGCAAAAACAAACCGGCCGCATTCTTCAGGTCGGCAGCCAGCGCGTAAGCTCAATCCTGTACGCCAAAGCCAAGGAACTCGTCAAAAGCGGCATGATCGGCCAGATCCACCTGATCGAGGCCTTCATCAACCGCAACTCGTCGCTCGGCGCCTGGCAATATACGATTCCGCCGGATGCCTCGACCGAAACCATCGATTGGGATCAGTTTCTCGGCAGCACGCCCAAGATCCCTTTCGAACCCGTCCGGCTCTTCCGCTGGCGCAACTATCGAGCGTATGGGACTGGTATCCCCGGCGATCTCTTCGTTCATCTCTTCACTGGAATTCACTTCGTGATGGATAGCGTCGGTCCACAGCGTATCGCAGCGACTGGCGGCACTTACTACTGGAAAGACGGTCGCGACGTGCCGGACCTCATGACCGGTCTGTACGAATACCCGGACACTCCGGAACATCCCGGTTTCCAGATTAATTTCAGCGTAAACTTCGAAGCCGGGAGCGGTGAAGGGGCGGACTCGCAAGCCTTCCGGTTCATCGGCACCGAGGGCGTCCTCAATCTCTCGGTCGGCAACTCCCTCTCGATTTCCAAACGTCCGCGCGAACTCGACCCGGGAACCACTGCCGGAACGTTCTCGAAAAAGATTCAGGAGCAAATCCTCGCCGAGCATAGCGCCAAATATCCGCCCCGTCCCGAAACCGCCGACTCATTGCCGCTCAATACCGCTGAAACATTCCTGCTCCCGAAAGGCTACTCCGAGCAGGTTGCGCATCATCAGACTTTCCAAAACGCCATTCGCACCCGTACACCCGTCGTCGAAGATGCCGTTTTTGGCCTGCGCGCCGCCGGTCCCGCGCTCATGTCGAACGTCTCCTATTTCGAGCGCCGTATGGTCTCCTGGGACCCAGTCAACATGCGCATGCTGTAACGAGTGGCATGCAGTGAGCAACAAAGGAGGGCCCAGGGATGCTATGTGCTCAGCTGGCGGAACCCGATCCGCCGGCTGAGCACATAGGGCGCTTATTACGTAAATCGAGATATTCCTACGGATGCAAGATTAGCTTCTGTACTCGCCAGTTCAGGAGCTCCGCAACGTATATCTCGTTTTCCGCCGGGCACGCTATCTGGTGTATCCATCCAAACTGCTTCAGCTGCCGGCCGGAGCGCCCAAGCATCCCAAGGACTTTGCCGTCGAGAGATAGCTTATAAACGCGGCCTGGGAAACCATCCGCGGCATACAGGTACTGCTGCGGGCCGGGCGTGATGCAGATTGCCCACGGCGCGCCTGGCTGCATGGCGGCCGACGTCTCGGGACCCGGACGGCTGCCCATCCATGGCTGTGCGTCTGGCGGGGCCGGCACATTGATCTTCATCTCGCGAATGAACGAGCCATTGTGATCGAATACCTGGATGCGGCGATTGCCACGATCGGCGACGTAGATGTTGTCATGAGCGTCCGTCGCAATACTGTGGGGCGTGTTGAACTCACCGGGTCCGTTTCCTGGCCGGCCCCACTGTCCCACCCAATCGCCGTTCTTGTCGAACTTGGCGACGCGAGAATTGATGTATCCATCGCTAATGAAAATGTTGCCTTTCTGATCCCACGCGACGTCTGTCGGCTGCCGAAATTGGCCGTTTACAGCCGGGCGCGGAGGATTCACGTGCGTCCACGGGCCGCTGTTTTCATCCGACGCTTCTTTTTTCCGGCCGAACACCATCACCACGCGACCTTCCGGATTGAATTCGACGATCATGTCCGAGCCTTTGTCGACGGCCCAGATATTGTCGTCCTTATCAATCCGAACAGCGTGCGCAAAGGACCAGGCGTACAAGTTTTTGCCGATCTCGCGAACATACTTACCTTCGCGATCGAACTCAAGGAGTTGTGCCGCGCTGGCTCCGTAAGCCGGCCCGGTTGTGTTGCCGCGCGAGAACGCGAAGATATGTCCTTTGGAGTTGACCGCAACGCCCGCGGCTTCTCCCAAGTAGAGGTCTGCCGGCAGCTTCAGGAAATTGGAAACTGACTCAAATCCGATTTCCGGCACCGCTTGCTGAGCGAACAGGGCAGCACTGAAAAACGTGAGCGACAACAGTTGTACAGCAATCATGGGGCAGCGTTTCAGAGCAATCTCCTCAGTTTCAGGATTAAACCACTGTCGTGAGCATACACCCCGAAGCATGCTTCCGATACGCCTTTGCCTTCACCGGCGATGGGCAGAAGGACGAAGGGCAAACGGATCCGGCGGGTGAGTGTTCTATCTTTGCAATGATGCGCCTTTCCCGGAGATCCCTCCTTCACGGCTTGTTCGTTTCACCGCTGGCGGCAGCATATGCCGAGGCAGCCAGTGCGGCTAGCCGGATGAAAATCACCAGCGTGGAGACTGTGTTCTGGAAGTCGCGCGACGATGCGCCCTTCTGGCCGCACTGGACGTGGGTGAAGATCACAACGGATGCGGGGCTATCCGGGATTGGCGAGACCTATCCTCGCAACCGCGATGATGCGGCCGCCATTCATGGCGTGGCTAATTCGCTAGTCGGACAAGACCCACGAGACATCGAGCGGATCTGGGCGGATCTGTACCGCTCGTTTGACTTCCAAGTAGCTGGCGGATCAGAGATGCGTGCTCTTAGCGCGATTGACCTGGCGTTGTGGGACCTGTTAGGCAAATCGCTAGGTGCCCCCGTCTATCGCCTGATAGGTGGCAGAGCCAATCCCCAGGTTCGCCTTTACAATACCTGCTTCCCGTATAAGTTCGACTTCAATCTCGAGCCGGAAAAAATAATGAGCGAATTGATCGAAACGCGGGGGATCAGAGCCATCAAAATCTGGCCATTCGATGGGGCCGCGAAGGCCAGCGCAAACCAGTACATTACAGCGCAAGCCATAGAAAATGCGTTGACACCGGTAAAAAAATTGCGAGACCGGTTTGGCTCGGAGATTGAAATAGCGATCGAATTTCACGCACAGTGGAACTTGCCGTCTGCTATCCGGATCGCGCAAGCACTGGAGCCTTACCGGCCCATGTGGCTTGAGGACATGCTGATGCCGGGTAACTTTCGTCAATACCACGAACTGGCCTCGGCGACCTCATTGCCATTAATCGCTGGCGAGCGAATGGCCGGCAAAATGCAGTTCGAAGAACTGCTGGCCTCGCGCACGGTCAAGTATGTAATGTTCGACGTGACGTGGTGCGGAGGGTTAACCGAAGCTCATAAGATTGCCGCCATGGCGGACGCTTTCGAACTCCCTATCGCACCGCATACCGCGGGCGGTCCATTGCTCTTCTATGCTTCGACGCATCTCACAACAGCTTCGCCCAACGTCTGGATTCAAGAGAGTTGCCAACGCTTCTATGAACGGGACTGGCCGGCGATGTTGGAAAATCCAATCACTCCCAAGGACGGAAAGATTCAGGCTCCAGAGGAACCTGGTTTCGGGATGAGAATCAAGCCGGAGGCCTGGAATCATCCTGCCGCAGTCAGACAGATCACCGGTACGCCCATGAAGTCATAGGAAGGGATGCAGCGTCGAAAAATAGTTCTCCGGAGATGTCTCTGCTCAAGGAGATCCATCTGAGCGTCAGAGTGCGTTGTTTTGGATCCGTAAACGACTGCTTGTAGAATGTCTGCTGATAGGTCGCGTGCTAAGCAGGACACCGCTTCGTGAATAGAATAAAACGACGGGATAACCAATAATGCAGGAGGCACCGCTTTTTGCTGGACGGGATGGGGCACAGGAAGAGGTCCGAATTGGGAAACTCGCTCTACGATTCCTCATCGACGGCCCTGCTTCCGGAGCCTCCGTTACCATTTTCGAGATGAACGTTCCTCCCGGCGCCAACGTACCCGTTGCCCACAGTCATGACGCATTCGACGAGACCATCTACGGCCTTGACGGCGTCCTCACTATGACCCTCAATGGTCAGCCGATCGAAGTCGGCCCGGGCGAAGCGCTGTTCATCCCTCGCGGAGGCGTCCATCGTTTTGACAACCCACTCGCCGCCAGCGCCCGTATACTTGCCGTCATCACCCCGGGCATCCTCGGCTCCAGCTACTTCCGCGAAATCGCTGCTATAGCCCAAGCCGCCGCCGGAGGACCGCCCGACACCGCAGCTATCGCCGCGGTGATGCTCCGTTACGGCCTCACTCCAGCACAGTAACCGCCTCGAGTTGGAGTCTGGCTGCGGATGTCTTCTTACCGGGCGCGCGGACTAAACAGCCAGAAAAATACGGATCACCTGTCGATCTCACGGTTTGCCATTCGACGAGGAGATAGGAGCTACGAAACACATGCCTGGAAAAAGCCTGAGCGCGCCTCCGATTAGTGGCGCTGGCGTGAAGCCGCCGCGTGGGGACAAATCCAATCCGCAGATTCCGATCAGTCGTCTGGAACAGGCGCTACATCGCCAGCCGACAAGGGGAAGGAATTGAACATGAACACCACGAACTTTTCAAAGCCACGGCTCGAACGAATGCATCGGGTGCTGTCCGGATACGTTGAACGTAATGAAATGCCGGGGCTCGTTGCGCTCGTCAGCCGTTACGACGAGGTTCACGTGGAAACGCTCGGCGCAATGGCGTTCGGCGATGCCGCGCCAATGAGGCGCGACACGATTTTTCGGATAGCCTCGATCACGAAGCCGGTCACCGCAGTCGCGGCAATGATTCTGGTGGAAGAATGCAAGTTAAGGCTCGACGATTCGATTGAGCCGTGGCTGCCGGAACTTGCCAATCGTCGCGTGCTGAGGTCGCTGTCCTCGCGGCTCGATGACACGGTGCCTGCGCTGCGTGCGATCACGGTTCGCGATTTGCTGACGTACCGGATGGGCTTCGGCAGTGTGATGGCAATGCCTGGTACCTATCCGATTCAGAAGCTGATTCGCGAGTATCGGATTGGCGGCGACGGTCCTATGCTGCCCTCGCAGGCCCCTGGCATGGACGAATGGCTACAGAAGCTTGGCTCATTGCCGTTGCTGGCGCAGCCGGGCGAGCGGTGGATGTATCACGTGAGCGGCGATGTGCTTGGGGCCTTGATCGCGCGAGTGTCGGGACGATCGCTCGGCACGTTCCTGCGCGAGCGCATCTTCGATCCGCTGAGAATGAAAGACACCGCTTTCCATGTAATTCCCGAAAAGATCGGGCGACTACCTGGCTTCTACTTCTTCAACCGCCAGACAAACAAGCTGGATTCTTTTGACGACGTGGCAAACAGTGCCTGGCAGTCTGAGCCGCCGTTAGAATCGGGCGGAGGCGGGCTGGTCTCAACAGTCGATGACTACTTTGCCTTTTGCCGCATGATGCTGAACAAAGGCCGGCACGGCCGCGAGCAAATTCTTTCCCGCGCCACGGTGGAACTGATGACTTCAGATCAACTGACACCCGAGCAGCGCGCAGGCTCGGAGCTATTTTTCGGCACACATTCCAGTTGGAGCTTCGGAATGGCGGTAGACACACGGCGCAATCAGATCTTCCACAACCCGGGCCGATTTGGTTGGACCGGAGGCTTTGGCACGACAGCTTACACCGATCCCGCGGAAGGAATGATCGGGATCCTGTTCACGCAGCGAATGATGGATTCGCCGGAGCCACCAAAAGTATTCACCGACTTCTGGACACTGGCGTATGGGGCAATGGAATAGACCATAGGGCAACGGCCATTCACTGGCTGTTGTATATGCGCCTCATCTGCTCCGTGTGTCCTGGCACAATCTGAAGCCGTGCTATCCACCATCGGATACCGCGGCTGTGCTGTTCGGCTGCACACCCGGTGAGCGATCGTCTGTCTCTGCGATCGTCCATGAAGTAAGTTTAACCAATACTAGTATTTTTACTGGTGAGATTTTTGAAAGAACCACTCCACTACAAACACGGCTTTCTAGCCATACTCATATGAAAGTTACACTCCAAAAAGCAGTTCTCCTCGCAGGAGGACTCCTGATGCTGATACCGACCGCCATGGTCTCCCACAATCAACCGCTGGTTAGCGTTACGGCTAATTCAACCGATCCCACCCCCCACAGCGATCCCTTCCCGATTTGCACGCAGTGCCAACCGAACTCTCCCTCATAATGCTGCATCATTCGACCGATGTAGCTCGTTACTTGGAACTCCTGGCGCGGGCTATTTTAGTAGCCTGCGCCTTCCGATGGAAGTTTATGAACCAGTACCGTTGGTTCACTTGCTTCATCTCGGCCGAGTTGATTCGGTCGTGCATTCTTCTGGGTCTCAATGACCACGGGCCACTTTATGCGGGAATCTGGTCGCTAACCCAGCCGGTGCTGTGGATATTCCAGATTGGGGCCGTTTTCGAATTGCTCTTTCTGATTTATAAACAGAAGCAATTTCCCGGAAGGCTCACTCGACAGTTGTTTACCTATTACCTCCCATTCGCCCTTGCATTCTCAGCAGTCGTGACTCTGTATGAACCTATCGACACAGCGAAGGGACCGTGGTGGCTCCTGACCTCGGTTTCAGTCACAAAATGGTTGGCCTGGATCTGCCTGTTTCTGCTGTTGGCTCAAGATGTGCTGGATGTCAACGATACTCCGCGGCTCCAGCAAGAATTGGTAATTCATCGCCGGTTATTGACTTTGTATGTAGGTCTTACGCCAGGGCTGATGGGAATTTTGGCGCTACTGCAGGACCGCCGCGTCGCGGAGATCGCGAGTTTTTGCTCCGAGATTTCCTGGCTGCTCTGTCTCATATTCTGGATCGTGTTCTTCCGGCCTTCCGGCTTGAATAAAGCAGGCGCTTATTCGACCCGGACATGACACTTGGGTCCGTCGGATCTTGGCCGTGTTCACATCAGAGATTGTGAACCGTGTTCGTCTGCTCAAGTCCTAAAGGAAAATCGGTACTCAGCCTTTCAATTCGGCTGGCTTTGCCGGTTTCTCGTCGGCATCCACAACGGCTTCGACCAAAGCTGCTTTGCTCGAGCGTAAAGCGGACGTGATAGCTGGCCGAACCTCTTCCGGCCGCGTGCAACGAAATCCATCTGCTCCGCACGATTTTGCAAAGGCAGCAAAGTCAATGGGCGAGAGGTCGCAACCGAACTGTGGATAGCCGAGGTCCTCTTGTTCGAACCGCACTTCCGAGAGACTATTATTCTTCAGCACAACCACCTTCACCGGAAGCTGATGATGAACGGCTGTGCTCAGCTCCGCCATCAGCATCGCAAAGCCGCCATCTCCTACAATGGCAACGCTCTGGCGATCCGGGTACGCGAATTGAGCCGCTATCGCGAATGGCAAGCCAGGCGCCATGGTTGCCAGCATGCCCGGGCTTGTCAGTTGCTGATTCGCACGCAGGCGGATATGTCTGGCTGCAAAATGCGTATTGGCTCCGCAATCCAGCGAGAGCACCGCATTGTCAGCAATCAAATCGCTCACAGCCTTCATCACCACCTGAGGCCGCAGCGGAACCTGCGTGCTGGAGGCGATCCGGTCCAGCAAGCCGTCCCACTCGCTTACGCGCCGCCTCGCTTCCTCCACGAACGCCCGGTCTGATTTGCGCTTCAGCATCGGTAGCAGGGCCGCTAATGTCGCCTTCGTGTCGCCCACAAGACCGATCTCGACCGGATAGCGCAGACCGATGCGATCGGGATTTCGATCGACCTGCACGCCTCTTGCTTTCCCTGGCTTTGGATACGAGTCGATCCATGGCATCGTCGATCCGAGAATCAGAACCGTGTCGCAGTTATGCATCGCCCATTCCGAAGGTTGAGTGCCGAGATGCCCGATGCCCCCCGTCGTGAATGGAGAGTCATCGGGCAATACGGCTTTCCCGAGCAGTGCTTTCGCAACGGGGGCGGCCAGCACGTCTGCGACTTGCGTCACTTCGGCGCGTGCGTGGAGCGCGCCTTGTCCGGCGAGAATTGCTATTCTTCTGCCTCCGTTCAAGAGGTCAGCAGCTGCGTGCAGCTGCTCAACTGATGGTGCGTCCTTGACGGGCAACCAGGATGCAGACGTCTGCAGTCCGTGATTTTCCATCGACGGCTTGTCGGTGGAAAGCTTCATGGCCTGAGTGTCCTTGGCGATCGTCAAATGGGCAACTCCGCGATGTCCGAGCGCCGCACGGCAGGCTCGATTCACCACGGTACGCGCGTGCAGCGGCCCCGACACTCGGACGTTATAGATTGAGACGTCCTCCATCAGGGCTTTCGTATCAAGCCCCTGTACAAACCGCAGCCCGCCCAGATCGTGGAATGTCTCTCCGGTGATCGCCAGCACAGGGGCTCCGTCGAATGCCGCGTCATACAGCCCATTCATCAGGTGCACGGCGCCGGGGCCCGTGGTTGCGAGACAAACACCCAACCGTCCAGTATGTTTCGCCCAACCACCTGCCATGAAAGCAGCGGCCTCTTCATGCCGCACACCGATGAACCGGATTTTATCTTTGCGTCTTCGGAGGGCATCGAGAATGGGATTGATACCGTCGCCCACCATGCCGAATACATGTGTGACATCCCACTGGATGAGGGCATCGACGAGAATATCGGCCGTGGTCTGGTCACCGTCGCTTTCTGGTGTTTTCCCGCTCACGGCCCCGGCTGTCTCACTCCTAGGCTCGCCGCCCTGCTCGGTTCCGCTCAGCGCCGGAATCGCAGCACCCGCTATCCCAACGCCTTGCAAGAAATTTCGCCTATGTATACCCTGCTGCCGATCGCTCATGGCCAAGATCCAACCTTGTAACTAGACTTCGCGGTTTACAGCAAGTTACATCTTGGGTTGCGGGCTAGCGAGAACACTAGGGACTTCGAGCAGGGCGATTAGCGTCGGCTGAGTTGCGTGTACTCTGGCCGACCGTCGGAGTCACTTGGATGCGCTTAAACTGTCAATAAACCGATACCGTGCCTGGTACTTATCTGGGGACGCTCTTGATTCGGCATTGAAGTGCATGACTTCAAAACCATCTCTGCTGTTGTAGGCTGGCCATTGCGGTAAGCCGGCACCATTCGGGCTTCCCGTCCTGGCGAAGTTGGCCCAATAAGACGACATCAACCCAGCTAACGAACGGTCTTCGGCAGGCCATGGGGTCGCGCTGCGCGGAAGCATGGAAAACACATATTCGATCTCCGCAGAATGATAGGCTCTCGGCTCCCGATCCGGTCCCGTGCTGCCGGGCGGCGAGGGCCGGGCACGATCGAATTCATAGCGGTACGTTGCCGCATTTCCCGTACTCATCTGCAACTCGAGCCATTTCCACATCGCATATCCGACGCCCCGGTCTCGGGCGAGTTCTTGCGCGGCGCGTTTGGCTTGCTCGTCAGTTTGAGCGGGATAAAGCTTCATCGCCTCCTCTGCATGTCCGGGATACAAGTGGCGAAGTTGTGCTTCGAGATTCGCAGGCGTTGCTTCTTTGTCGCCCAGGATTGCCCGGGCACTGCCCTCGTCTGCATTCCATCCGGCCAGCAACGGCACATGCGACTGCTGGCCCCCGGAGTAAATCACGAGCGGGCTCTCAGGCAGGAAATAACCATCTACAATCATCGAAAAATGGGCATCCTTCGCGTCCACTGCTGCGTGTAAAACGTCGGCTGCCGGTTTGCTACGCAGCGTCTCGATAGAGGATGTCCCAAAAGCCTCTTGTGCGAAGCGGACGTTGGCTCCCTCCGATTCGGTGAGCGACCGGGCCGGACGGTTCGGATTCAAAGCAGCTCCACTTTCTCCAATGGCCTTTTGAAACAGGCCTTTAGTGAGTGGCGACGCTACCAACGCGCTAACGGACGAAGAACCGGCCGATTGACCAAAGATCGTGACGTTGTTCGGGTCGCCTCCAAATAAGGCGATGTTGTCATGGACCCACCGGAGGGCTGCCACTTGGTCGAGCAATCCATAATTACCGGACGAACCGTGACCGGATTCCTTGGCGAGTGCGGGATGTGAGAAGAAGCCGAAGATGCCGAGCCGGTAATTCATGCTCACGACCACCACACCCTGCTTCGACAAATTGCCTCCGTCCTGGCGCGGCTCAGAGGAAGATCCGGCGTTAAACCCGCCACCATAGATCCAGACCATGACGGGAAGTCGGTTTGTTGCTGGATGAGCGGGCATCCACAAGTTCAGGTACAGGCAATCCTCGCTGGGCCCATTGTCATGAAAAACCATGTCCGGATAAATGGGAGCCTGCATACAGCGGGCGCCGTATTCAGACGCACGCCGAACGCCGCTCCAGGAAAGAGCTGGTTGCGGCTCTCTCCAACGCAGCAGTCCCACTGGAGGGGCAGCATACGGAATGCCCTTGAAGGTCCGTACCTTATCATCGGCGCTGATCACACCTTCCAGGACACCGTTGGGCACGCGCACTTGTGAGGTCTTGAGCGGCGGAGCAGCGGTCCCGGGTATGCTCAAAACCAACATTCCCAGGAATCCACACAGGGTGCGCCAGCTTGCCTGTTTCTGAATGTTCATAGCTTCTCCGTCGGCTACTTCAGTTGACTGGACTGTCAGCCGTGAAGGCAGAGCAGCAGGGCTTCGTGACAGGTTGGAATTCCATCAGTTCCACGCGAGTGCCGTCGGGATCATAGAGATTGGCCTGCCACTTGCCATCCAGCCCCATCTGCGGACCATCGTGTCTGGGACTGAGGCGGTCTTCGCGAATCAATGTGGTGACTGCCTGCTCCATGTTCGGCACGCCGATAGAGAAGTGGTTGAGGACGCCTAACTGGCGCTGGTCAACTTTGGACAGAGGCACGGTTGAGCCATCTCCCACCATCATGTATTCGAGCCAGTCATGCCCGTCCGGCACCTGTTGTGAAACCCAGTCCACATGATCGGGCTGCTTAGCCCCAAACCAATACGGCCTGAATCCGAGGATCTCTTTGTAGAAACGGTCTTCCGCCGATCTGCTGTGAACAAGGTATCCCACATGAATAATGCGGGTTCCGATGGGTCGGCCGCCAGCTGGTTGTGCCACAAGCTTGCCGGGCTGGACAAATTGAACCCGGTTGCCTTCCGGGTCCTTGGTCTGAAACCAGCGACTTCCATCGCTTCCGGTACGAAGTTCGCTCACGTCATTGATACCGTGGGCGCGGAGATACTTCATCAAGCGGCCGGCGTCCCGAGTGTTATACGCAACGCACGCCATCCTGCTGAGAGAATGGTCCGCGGGCAACGGTAAAACTTCAACGAACTGGGTCGGGCTGAAATAATAGCGGGTACCGTTTGCATTCTGAGGATCGGGCCCCTTCGTTGCACCGAGGACGTGCCCGTAGAAATGATCACTGGCATTGGCATCACTGGAGTACACGCACATGTGCGATATTCCCGTGATCGCGGGCCGGTTCTGCTGCCCTGCAGCATCGGCAACCATGATTGTCACGCAACATAGCAAGCCTATGGTATGTATCCAGGAAATCTTCATCGTCGCTATACGCTCGCTTTGCGTTCTCCGGTTGAGTCTGCGAAAGAGTATCTCATACGAATTAGCGTTCGGTGTGAGAACAGCATCAAGGCCATGGAATCAGGACCAGCATTCGAAGCAGGCATGGTCCCGCAGCGGGTGCCTGCGGCCATTCGTACGTGGTAAGAAGGCGCTGAGGAAACTTCATGGGCCGCCTCACAGCCGAAACTCCGGGTATTGTCGTCTGTGTTATATACTGCGATGCGAGCAGCGGGAACTACTCAGCACTTTAATCCCTCTGCCTGGGGAGGAACATGGCATCTCCTGATGTCGTCTGGAAGAGCGGCAGATTCGGCAGCACGTCACGACGCGATGCATGGTGGCTTTCACCGTTGCTTGTCCTTCTGGGATTGAGTGCGTTTCTGATATACGCCACATGGGCGGCATTTCAGAACGGTTATTACACGTACGGCCCCTACCTATCGCCTTTCTATTCGCCCGAGATCTTCGGCGACTCTCCGCACGCCCTGTTCGGCCCGAAGCCGCAGTGGTACCCGAGCTTTCTTCCCTTTTCTCCTGCGCTTTTCATTCTGTGGATACCGGGAGGCTTCCGGCTGACGTGCTACTACTATCGAGGTGCCTACTACAAGTCATTCTGGGCCGATCCTCCAGCATGCGCCGTGAGCGAGCCCCGGAATACATACCTTGGAGAGCGTAGCTTTCCACTGATCCTACAGAATTTCCATCGCTACTTTCTGCGGCTGTCTTACATCATCTGGGGCTTTCTCGCCTATGACGCGGTGAGGGCGTTCTTCTTTCCGGATGGCTTCGGAATCGGGATCGGAAGCATCATTTTGCTTGTGAATGTTGTGCTGCTAGGCGGATACACATTTGGCTGTCACGCATTCCGCCACCTGGTGGGGGGAAGTCTCGATCAGATCTCGCAACATCCAGCGCGGCACAAGCTTTACGATTGCGCAACGTGTCTGAACGGCGCCCACAAGAAGTGGGCCTGGGCGAGCCTTTTCTGGGTAGGATTTTCCGATCTCTACGTGCGCCTGTGCTCGATGGGTATCTGGCATGACTGGAGGCTCTTCTAAATGCCGGAGTTCGAGCGGCTTACTTATGACGTGCTGGTAATCGGCGCGGGGGGTGCAGGGCTGCGCGCCGCAATCGAAGCGGCTGCCAGCGGCGCCAAGGTGGGAGTTGTCTGCAAATCACTGCTGGGTAAAGCGCACACCGTGATGGCTGAAGGCGGTGTTGCCGCCGCGCTGGCGAACGTAGACGACCGGGACAACTGGCGCGTGCACTTTACAGACACGATGCGCGGTGGCCAGTATCTCAACAGCTGGCGCATGGCGGAGTTGCACGCAAAAGAAGCTCCGGAGTGCGTGCGCGAACTTGAGGCGTGGGGCGCCCTGTTCGACCGCACCAAAGACGGTCGAATTCTACAACGTAATTTCGGCGGTCATCGCTATCCCCGCCTGGCCCACGTCGGCGATCGCACCGGTCTCGAGATGATCCGCACTCTCCAGGACCATGGCATCCATAGCGGCATGGAGGTGCACATGGAGTGCACGGTACTCAGCCTCCTGCTGGATTCAGGCCGCATCGCGGGCGCGTGCGGATATGACCGGGAGAAGGGCCACTTTTATGTATGGCAGGCCAAGGCTGTAGTGCTGGCCACCGGAGGAATCGGGCGGGCGTTCAAGGTCACCAGCAACAGTTGGGAGTACACGGGCGACGGACATGCTCTCGCCTATCACGCGGGCGCTGAGCTCAAGGATATGGAATTCGTTCAATTCCACCCCACCGGCATGATCTGGCCGATTAGCGTGCGGGGCATCCTGGTGACCGAAGGGGTACGCGGGGAAGGTGGCGTCCTACGTAATAACGAGGGCCGCCGCTTCATGTTCGACGACATTCCGGATCTATATAAGGAGCAAACCGCCGACAACGAAGATGAGGGATGGCGCTACACCCAGGGCGATAAGAACGCACGGCGTCCTCCCGAGCTGCTTACCCGCGACCACGTCGCCCGCTGCATCAATCGCGAGGTTAAGGCAGGCCGGGGCACGCCTCATGGTGGTGTTTTTCTGGATATTGCGTGGATCAAGGAACGCATTCCAAAGTCGGAAGAGCACATCAAGCGCAAGCTCCCCAGCATGTATCACCAGTTCAAGCAGCTCGCAGATCTGGACATCACCAAGGAGCCGATGGAAGTTGGACCCACGACTCACTACATGATGGGCGGGATAAACGTGGACGGCGATTCTCAGATGTCCACCGTGCCGGGTCTGTTTGCGGCAGGAGAAGTTGCCGCCGGGCTTCACGGCGCCAATCGGCTCGGGGGCAACTCCTTGTCCGACTTGCTGGTGTTCGGCCGACGTGCGGGACGATTTGCGGCGGAGTTCGCCAAGAGCAGCACTACTCCGACGATTGACGAAACTCAACTTCAGGCTGCGGCCAATGCCGCGCTCGAGCCTTTCGATCGAGGCCCCGCGGGCGAAAATCCATATCAGATTCAACACGAACTACAGGAATCGATGCAGGATCTGGTCGGGATCGTTCGAACCGAGAGTGAAATGCAAAACGCGTTGGGAATCATCCAGCAACTTCATGGACGAGCGGACCGGGCAGGAATCTCAGGGCACCGCCAATACAACAATGGCTGGCACACCGCCATGGATCTTGGCAATCTTCTTGTCGTATCGGAAGCGATCACCCGGGCTGCGCTGCTTCGAAAGGAGAGCCGTGGCGCGCAGTTTCGCGATGACTTTCCTAATAAGGATGCAGAATGGGGTAAGTACAACATCGTCATCAAGCGCGGGGCGGATGGCGAAATGCAACTTGAAAAACGTCCGCTCCAGCCGATACCCGAAGAGTTGAAGGCCGTGATCGAGGAGATGAAATAAATGGCCACGCAAGCGATGTTTCGAATCTGGCGCGGAGATCCGGCTGGTGGCAAGTTTCAGGATTTCCTGACTCCAGTGGATGAGGGTATGGTGGTCCTGGACGCGGTTCACCGTATTCAGGCCCAGCAGGCACCCGATCTTGCGTTGCGATGGAACTGCAAGGCCGGCAAGTGCGGCTCGTGCTCGGCTGAGATCAACGGAATCCCCAAGCTCATGTGCATGACCCGGCTCAACACTTTGAATCTGGAGATGCCGGTCATCATCGAGCCCATGCACACGTTTCCTCTGATCCGTGATCTGGTCACCGACGTTTCCTGGAACTACAGAGTCAAGAAGACAATCCGGAAGTTCAAGCCCCGTCCACCTGACGCACCGGACGGTACATGGCGCATGCAGCAGGCTGATGTCGAACGCGTACAGGAATTTCGGAAGTGCATTGAGTGTTATCTCTGCCAGGATGTGTGCCACGTCTTGCGCGAGCACCACAAGCACGATGAGTTTGTAGGTCCCCGCTTTCTTGTCCAAATCGCGGCACTCGAAATGCATCCTCTCGACACTGAAGACCGCGTAACCGATCTAAGGCGCAAGCACAATATCGGATACTGCAACATCACGACGTGTTGCCGGCAAGTGTGTCCGGAGTCCATTACGATCACCGAAAATGCGATCATTCCACTTAAGGAACGGGTGGTCGACGGGTTTTTCGATCCTCTCAAGAAACTGTTTCGTATCGTCTGATTGGAAGGAGATTCTATGTTCACGCTAAAACCCATTTCTCGCGACAGCGTGGACGGCTCGCTGGCGAAGGCCGAGCGTTACCGCTTGCTGAACGAACCGCACGAAGCCGAGAGCATCTGCCGCGACATCCTCGACGTTGCGCCTGGGAACCGGCAGGCGCGCGTCAGCCTGATCCTGGCGCTGACTGACCAGATTCAGCAGGACACCAGTGCTTTTTCGAGCGCCATGAGCGAAATTTCGGGCCTTGAGACGCCGTACGATCGCGCCTATTATTCCGGGATCGCATGGGAGCGGCGTGCGAAGGCCGTTTACGCAGGCGCGGCGCAGGGATCCGGCGCCTACGTGTACGAGTGGGTAGTCAAGGCACTCGGCCTGTTCGAAGAAGCCGAGCGCGTTAGACCGTCCGGCAACGACGACGCGATCCTTCGCTGGAATGCGTGTGTTCGTTTCCTCAATCGTCACAGCGAGCTTCGGCCGGCGGCCGAGGAGGTGCGGGAACCCATTCTTTCGGAGTGACTGTGACGGAAAGGTTTTGCCATTGACGATCTTCGGCCCGGGCGGCAGAACCTGGGAGCACGTGCGTTCGCCGTAGCGTCGACTGAGCGGAACGAGCAACTCGCTTCGTGGCAGAGTTTCCCCGGGTGTGGGAAATGCAACCCACTACGCTTCCGAGGCTCGGACTCCAGAGCACATCATCTTAAGCTACGGCTTAACCTTCTCCTACCCAAGATTGCTACAGCACCAGGAGAGCCAGAGCCGCAGCGCTCATGAGAACAGCGCAAGTCCATCCCAACGCCTTTGCACCTGGCGCGTTTGCGCGCTTACCCATCACCTTTTTATCGCTCGTGAGCAGCACGACGAGGATTACAAGCGGGGGCGCCAGAATGCCATTCAGGACGGCCGACCAGAACAGCATTCTGACTGCGTTTAATCCTGCATAATTCAGAGCGAGCCCTACCAGTACGGATACTGCGATCACACCGTAGAACTGGCGCGCCACATGAAATTTTTTGTTCAACGAGGCTCCCCGCCATCGCGCAGCCTCGGCTATTGCATAGGCGCAAGAACCCGCCAATACGGGTACACCCAACATTCCTGTACCGACCAGTCCTATAGTAAACAGCCAGTATGCGCCCTTGCCGGCGAGAGGGCGCAAGGCCTCGGCGGCCCCTCGCGCCGATTCAATATTCTTTACCCCGTGTGCGTTCAGTGTCGCGGCCGTCGTCAAAATGATGAAGTACATCACCAGGTTCGAAAACAACATTCCCGTGACCACGTCCTTCGTGGCGGCGGCCAACTCCTGGTCGGTTGAGCCTCGCCGCTGGGCTACTGTCGTTTTGCCGCGCTCACGGTCCTCTTCTAC
The DNA here is from genome assembly GCA_035475295.1 of Bryobacteraceae bacterium. GTDB lineage: Bacteria > Acidobacteriota > Terriglobia > Bryobacterales > Bryobacteraceae > Bog-105. The sequence continues at coordinate 3,778 of DATIMM010000016.1, read as the reverse complement.
TTCCTGAGCCGCCTGCCAGAAGAACAGGTAGGGCGAAATGGTAGTCCCTAGAATTCCGACCAACACGGAAAGATATGAGCGGTTCCACACCAAATGCGGAATAAATGTTGCGCGTATCACCTGCCACCAGTCGGGCCGTGCCAAAAATGCCGTGATCACATAGGAAAACAGTACGAGCGTCATCCACTTGAAAATGCTGGCCATGGTCCGGTAGGAAGTCCGGAATAATAGCCCGATGATCAAGAACGCAAAAAGGGGTGTTCCGACGTAAGCCGGGACTCCGGTCACCATCTGCATCGCGTCCGCCATGCCCCCGAGGTCCGCTCCGATGTTAAACACATTCGCGACGATGAGCAGCGCGCACGCGAACCACAGTACCGGCGGCGGGTACCGCGTTCTGATCACTGCCGCAAGTCCGCGGCCGGTCACTAAGCCGAGGCGTGCGCACATCAGTTGCACAGCCGCCATGAGTGGAAAGGAGAAAAGCGCGGTCCACAAACCTGCATAGCCATACGCCGCGCCCGCTACCGAATACGTAGAGATCCCGGACGGATCATCATCCGCCGCCCCAGTGATTAATCCCGGTCCGAGGTCCCGGAAGAATCGGTGTACCGGTCCATATCGCTCGGGCTTCACTGCCCGGGTTGAACCCGTGCTTTGCATTCCTGTGCGGCCCTCCACAGACCTTGCCACACCATAACATCGGAGGCTAGGCTGCATCCTCAGATTACGTCGTGTTGCCTCGCAGAGCGCAACGGTTGCCCCGAGACCGCTTCCGCCTGCCCTGCCCAGAAGTCGTATACGTTGTATGGTGAGGCTTGCGGCGAGGTGTATAGTGGCGGTGCGGCGGCACTGAAGGTAACTTCTGATCTCCAATCCGCGAACGAATATCTTCTTCTAATAAGGGACCTATTGAGAAATGACATCCATTTATGCCCTGAAACCTGCGGTCGTCCGGATAGCGCTGCAGGCTTTGGTTTGCTTCTGTGTTCTGATATCGCCTCCGGGAGTTTGCCGCCTATTCGCGGGGACGCAGACCGGGACATCGGAAACGGGCGTTGTTGCGCCCGGCGCCAAACTGGTTCTCCTTGCCGACGGGTTCAAGTTCACCGAAGGACCCGCCGCCGACGCCAAGGGCAATGTGTTCTTTACCGATCAACCAAACAACAGGATTCTCAAGTGGTCCGTGGACGGAAAGCTCTCAGTGTTCAAAGACGACGCCGGCCGCTCCAATGGGCTCTATTTCGATGATGCGGGCAACCTTTATGCATGCGCCGATCTCAATAATCAATTGTGGGAGATCGCTCCTTCGGGAAAGGTCACAGTGCTAGTGAAAGAATACGAAGGCAAGAAGCTCAATGGGCCGAATGATGTCTGGGTTCATCCCAACGGGGGCATCTATTTCACTGATCCGTTCTACAAGCGTGACTACTGGACGCGAGGTCCGATGGAGCAGGACGGCCAACACGTTTACTACCTATCGCACGATCACAAAAGGCTGATTCGGGTCATCAATGACCTGCAGCAGCCGAACGGTATCATCGGTACTCCTGACGGGAAGCGGCTCTATGTCGCCGACATTAAAGGACGGAAGACCTACACATACACGATCAACGCCGATGGTACCCTCAGCGACAAGAAAGTTTTCGTCGATATGGGTTCCGATGGGATGACCATCGATGATGAGGGGAACGTTTACTTGGTCGGCAAGGGCGTTACTGTGTTCAACTCCCGGGGTGAAAAGATCGATACTATCGCCGTGCAAAAGCCCTGGACCGCAAACATCACTTTCGGCGGCAAGGACAGGAGCACACTCTTCATCACCGCAAGCGATTCGTTGTACTCCATTCAGACACGCGTTCACGGCACCCGGTAATCCGCATCTAAATTAAGTCCGCACACGGCGGCGACCAAGTCAGATATGTAACATGGATCAGCAGAGTTCGAGCCAGCCTATTAACGCGGCGAGTGCCTGCCCGACGGAGTTCGCCGGCACGGTCACGGCAAGCTGCCGCTCTTAGATAGGAATCACGCTATTGTGAGACAGAACTGCTATGTTCGGCCGGGACATATCACTGAGTTTCTCGGGCAAGAATCCAACTTAGCTGACGAGTACGCAGAGTTCCTGTTGCTTCAAGATCCCCACCACGTTTCACCGGGCGCAAGATGCGCACGGGCCACATCGGGATTGATCTCAATACCATAACCCGGCTTGTCTTGAATTGTGAGATAGCCGTTTTCCCAAATAGGCCCTTCATGCACAACAAGCTCCGGCCACCAGTCGATCCAATTCGCTAACTCATGAATCCGAAAGTTCCGCATCGATGACGCGGCATGGGCCGACGCGATCGTTCCCACCGGACTCGCCGGGTTATGGGCAGCCGTCCAGATACCATAACTGCCAGCGAAATCTGAAATCCGCTTGGATTCGAGCAGCCCACCCGACTTCGGAATGTCCAGGTGAACGCCATCGCATCCTTGCAATTCAATCAGCTTTTCGAAGCCGGCGAAGCCATACAGATTTTCCCCGGTGCAGACCGGAACCGGCGATTCGCGCCGCACGAAGGCCATGGTCTCTGGATTCTCCGGCGGGACTGGGTCTTCAATCCACATGGGGTTTACGTCTTTGAGTGCTTTGGCGAGTTCGATCGCATCGCGCACGTCATAGTGCCAATGCAGATCCATCGCGAACTCCCCATCGGGGCCCAGTTCTTCTCTGACAACCTCCATCAGTTTGACGATCTGGCGGATGTCGCTCGTTTTCAGGTTTCGCAAATACGGGTCGTGTCCCGGTTGTTCGTTCTGCGGGTCAAATGCACGCGGAATCCCATCCCCCTGAAACTTGAAGGCGGTCCATCCCCATCGTTCGGCCTTGGTCTTTCGCACCAACTCACGCCAGGAGGCCGGGTCCTGCGGGTGCTCGCGCGGGACCTGAGTGGTTCGATAGAAACGCACTCGATCACGGAATCTTCCGCCCAACAAGTTACAGGCCGGGGTATTAAGAATTCTTCCTGCCAAGTCCCAAAGGGCAATTTCAATACCGCTCGCTGCCGTAACGGTCGCCCCACCAATCGCACCTGCGCCGGCACTGTCCCGCAGCATTTTCACGTATAGCTTGTCGACATTGAGCGGATCTTCGCCCACAATGATGCCTTTCATCTTGTTGACGACAAGATCTTTCACGCCCCATCCCCAATAGGCTTCCCCAATTCCGTACAGCCCGGAATCTGTTTCGATCTTGATCAGGTTCCAATCCCAGGTGCCGCGCACGATCATGCACTTCACATCAGTGATCTTCACTTTGCGGCGAAGCTTTTCAGCCTGTTGAGCGAAAGAGGGAGGGAAAAGACAGGGAGCGGCAAGTAAGGGAATACTGCCGAACCCGGCGGCTTTGAGGAACCCTCTACGGGAAAAGTCATTCATGGACCCAATCTCCGGCAGTTATTGTACATGCACCTACCGCTACGGGCCATCAAGGCAAGCTTGAAGCTGATTGGTAGAGAAGGCGTCCCCGGTCGCCTTGAAGTAGCCGGCCATCACCGGGACAACCACGGAGTCCTCGTTCCCTGGACGTCCGTGTAACCCAAGGAACCTCCGACAAAGGCTACGGTGGTGCGCGATAGACTTGGAACTTTCAGGGTTTAGGAGAACGGGCAGGGCTGCGGGAGCAGGACCGGGCCCGGACCGGAGATATCCATTGACGTACAGACGAGGTAATCACTTTTGCTAACCAGACGAAAGGGCACCGGCACGGAAGCCGGGCCTGGGCCCGTTACAC
>DATIMM010000015.1:0-20091 GCA_035475295.1 Bryobacteraceae bacterium | reverse complement strand
TCCTCCCGGTATTTCTTGGCTTCGGGGCTGTTTCTGGCAGCGCGGAACTTCGCGCTCATCTCCTGCCGGCTGGGCATCTTCCCGTCGGGCCCAGGCGTTCTTGCCTCCTGCATCACTCGTGCCATGACCGTATCTTCAGGCTCAAGCTGAGGAGAAAATAGCTCGCAAATGTTGGCCTTGCACTCCTTTAAAGCCTCAAGCGTCGGGCCAATAGCGTCCCCATTGCGGCGAGGCAATTCCCGGAAGCTATAGGTACACACGCCCAGCCGCACGCCGTCCACGGTCGAAGAAGCTTTTGCTAAAGCAACATACGCCGGCAAACTCGCGAGAACAGCTCGACCGAAATCTCGTCTCGAACCTATCATCTTTTCCCGTTCCCTTTCATATCTTGTCGCACTAGTAAACGTCGCGTCAGATGCTGTTGGTACGCATTTGCTCCGCAAGGTACTCGGAAGCCCGCATCGAGAGCGCCAGAATCGTCATTGTTGGGTTTTGCCAGCCCGCAGTCACGAAACTCGCGCCGTCGACGACGAACAAATTCTTCACGTCGTGGCTCTGGGACCATTTGTTGAGCACACTCTTCTTCGGGTCGTTGCCCATCCGGCATGTACCCACTTCATGAATACTGTAGCCAGGGGGGTTGACGCGATCGGTCTTGCAAATGATTTCCCAACCCGCTTCGTGGAACCACTCCTCAAGCGTGTCGGCTGCATCCTTGGTCAAGTTCCGCTCGTTTTCGGAATCGCGAGCCTCGATGTGCAGAACCGGAATACCCCAGCGATCCGTCACTTTATCGTTGATGCGAACGTGGTTTTCGTAGCGTGCCACACGCTCGCCGAAGATGCCGCCTGAAACGCAGGAGTTTGCATAGCTGTCGAGTTTCGCCTGTAGCTCTGCGCCGTAGAGAGGGAAGAAGTTCGGGCTCGCGCTTCCGCCGCTATTGATGCTTACGCAATAGCCTTTAATGAAATTACGTTTCTCCGTCTTCTTGAGATTGCGAAAACGGGGAATGAATGCATTGCCACCCATCAGCCCGGGCGCTGCTTTTCCGTCGCGAGCCTCCGGCACGGAGGCAACCACGGACACGCCGTACATCTGATCCACCAGATAATGCCCCATCACGCCGCTGGAGTTGGCGATCTTAGAATTCAGCAGCAGGCGCGTACTTTCCAAGCAGCCCGCCGCGAGCACAACTGCCCGCGCTTTCACGTGCATTTCGCGCCCGGAGTGGCGATCGACAAAATGCGCCCCGTTTGCGAGCCCAGTGTTCTTGTCAACACTGATCTCACGAACGATGGCGTTCTGTACGATGTCCAGTTTGCCGGTGGACAACGCATCGGGTAGGAGGAGATTTATGGAACTGGCCAACCCATCCTTACCCAGAGCAGCGCGCCACTTGGAAACCCCCACGCCCCGCTTATTGGCGATTTCCGTGACGCGTTTGATGGTTTCAGTATCGGGTGGATAGGTTGTCTCGACGAAGTCGCCATCGGGAAACTGCGGCCAACCCTCCTTCCGGCCGGAAACGCGAAAGATCTTTTCCACGCGAGAGTAGAACGGCGCCAGGTCTTCCAGGCTAATCGGCCAGCTGTCACCGGTGCCGTCAATCTCCGCTGCCTTAAATTCGTAATCGCTCAGGCGAAACGACTGCCGCGCCCAGAAAAGCGAACGCCCCCCAAGCAACCGCACACGGACCCAATTGTAGGGAGCGTCAGGCGGGGCCGTATAGGGCACCTCCTTTTCATCCACCCACTGATTGGCGTTGAACTCATTCGCCTGAAAAACATGAGGCAGTCGCCCGGGCTTATTGAATCCCCGATAGGGGAGCTCGTAGGCGTGCTTAATCGTGCGGTCTTTCTCGTAGTCGGCTTCCGGCCCTGCATTCAGCATCAGGCACGAAATGCCCTTCTGCGTCAGAATATTCGCGGCCATCCCGCCGGAGTGTCCTGAACCTACGATCAGGACGTCATATTTCTTAATTGGCATTCCTTATCCTTCGCTGATCGGGTCGATCGGAGCCCAATAATAGCCCGTAGTCCGAAAACCACGAGAAAAATGGTGCCCGGATTTCTCAGACGCCAGCGTCCACTCCCGCGAGTTCATGGTCGCGGTCCGGAGATCTTCATGGACCTGGGCCATGAAGCTCTGCACCGGATCGCTCGGAAGGTCCTGGGGCCACGGCCTTGCCACCAGCAAGGGACGCAGGATGGCATCAGCCTGCTGCGAATCCAAATCGCAAAACGACTTTTGGAATTTGTCCTTTGACCGCTCTTGGAGCTGGTCGAGACCGGAAAGATAAAGGAGTTGTCGATCGGCGGGCGAGGCGCTAATCAGGAAGTCCAAAAATTCAGGAGCACCGGCTTCGATCGCACCGGGATTGTTCTTAAGAGGAGGCACAAGAATGCCGCCTAATTTTCGCAGCGTTGAAAATTGAAGCGCCGTAAAAAACTTGGGAGCAGGTTCTCCAACTAAGTCCACTCCTGTCACTTCCAAGTGAGGAACGTTCTGAGGCTGGCGAGGAACCTGGCGTGCGGGAGTATTTGGCTGAGGCGGAGGCTGCTGTTGGGGAGCCGTCGGCGGTGGTGCCGTTTGTCCTCCTAGGACAACAGCAGGCGCAACGGGCGTAGCGAGGAGGCCTCGGACAAAGTTTCGGCGTTTCATACTTTGCGATAGCCGTCATTATTTCATATGTCGGTTGTCCTGATTTGCTCCATCCCTGTGGAATTGGAAGCTTGCATAATGAAGAAGTGCCTAGCCTACCCAGAAAGCATTGCACTCTTCTCCTGTCCGTCCTCTTTCTAGCTGGCCAGGCAGCCTTTGCCGAAGCAGGCGCTTCACAATTGCCCGACGGCCCCGGCAAGGTGACCGTACAGAAAATCTGTAGCGGCTGTCACGCTCCGGAGATTGTCTTGGGGCGTCGGGATACGAAGCAGGGATGGGAGCAGGTCGTCAGCAACATGGTCGACAAGGGAGCAAACGGTACGGACGAGGAGTTCAATACCATCATCGATTATCTGGCCGCCCACTTTCCCCTAAAATCCGATTCCAAGCCGCCGGCCAACGGGTCCGGCACGAAGAGCCAATAGCTTTTTCCGGCGGGCACGTCACGGAACCAGCCGTCCTGGCATCGGCAATTGGTGGCGCTACAACGATGATTGCTAAACTACGGTTTTAGCGGCAAGGAAATTACGAACGCCTCTCTCGCCCCGAAGCGGGAGTCCTTCCCGGAACCATGCTCCTTCCCGGACGATACCGAAGCTAGATGCTCCTGCCGCTCGACTCAGGCTCAGGAGACTCGGTGAGATTGCAATCGCAAAATACCCGTTCTGAAGAACATAACGAAGAACTTTTCCGGTATATTAATTTGAAATTGGCTGCCCTTGGGCAACCCTGTAGTCATAGCACGGCGGACCGCCACGCCCTGGAGATCGCCGGCCCCCTCTTGCGCAACTACTACCAGAAGGACCAGTTGCTCGGATACCGTCTTTGCCCGGCTGATGCTCGTATTCAGGCATTTCTTGACGCGTATCTACACGATGTTATGCCGGGCGGGGCGCCTCGCCTGCCCGGCAACACCTTTGTGCTCGACCGGCCTGGCTTGGCTCGTGTGATGTCGCTTCCGCCAGACCAGGACACTCTGGCATCGCCGTACCTGCAATCCTACCGTGTGGCGCAGGGCGTCCTTCATAACCCCAAGAGCGACCGCCGTACGACCAAGGGCGTCTTTCATATAGCGGAGGGAGGCTTTCCGGTGCCTGCGGATAAAGTCGCTGTCCCGAAGCGCGCGTTTGCTTCGTTATTATCCGCAGCTCTATCGCCCCCGTCCGACATAATGGCGCTGCCCTTTACGGCAAATCAGGACGAACAGGTACGGCTGTTCGTGACGCTCCTTTTACGTCCTCTGGTGTGCCCCGCAACCGGATCTGATCCCGCGAAGACAATGGAGACGCGGTTCTTTGCGCCGGCAAGTCTCGTTAGCAATCTCGATTTCGTCGAAGGTATTTTTGGCAATGGGGGCGACCCTTACCTTCCTGAAAACGATGCCGCCCTCGACGTGATGCACTGGACCGGTCACACCGGCTGCGTCATCTTGGCCCCCCATCTCCTGGGTCTGAAAAAGAAGGATCTCGGCCTGCCTCACTACGACATAGCCACCGAACGCCAGCGCCTGGAAGGCATGTGTTGGCGCGAGCCAGGCGAGGACTACAATGACGGCAACGCATTCAAACTTGTATGTCGGGACTCCCGCGGTGTCATGGTTACGATCATCGCCGACAACTATTACGGATACTGCAAGAAGGAAGTCAAAACCCAGATCAGCTTCGCCGCTAATCTCTATGGGTTGTGCGAGGAAGAGCATGCCGGAGGCGCGATCGCCTTTCCGGCCTACGTGCTCGGCCAGCAGTTTTATGCCGGCCGTACGGTGCTCACCAAACAAGTAAAATTCACCGAAGCCATGCACTGGCTCGGCGACCGTGTGCAGATCCAACCGGAAGGCTACGCCACGGACCGGCGGTTTTCAGATATTATCTACGTTCCCGAAAATGCGGAATTCAGTGTTCGCGAAGGCTGCGTGAAGTGGCAGCAGCAGAACGGGCAAACACATAGCCTGACTCTGCGGGTATCCGAAACATACGTATTGCCTTGGGGCACGAAAATCCGCCTCGAAAAGCAAACCGGAGGGACGGCTTGGCGTCTCGTCGCGTCTCGGGCGGACCCAACGCTCTGCCACAAGCCCTGCACCGTCTCGGGTGGCGGCAAGTCGGAAATCTCGAAGTCGATCGGAAGCATTGTGCTCCGAGGTCCCATCTTTGTCAGCGATTTCGAGCGTGAAATCCAGCAGGTGGCCGACATCTTGAAAAAGGACTTCTCCACCGTCTACAAGAAGGTGCGCTCGGAACATCGTGCAAAGCGGCCTATCTTGAGCCCGGAGCGGTCGCTCGGCTCTGTCATCAAGCTGATGACGCCTTCGCCCGAATACACCGACGCGCACAACCAGTGGCTTTCGACCATTCCCCAAACCGTACGCCAACTGCTTGTCACAGTAAAGCGTTATTACCGGCCGGATTGGGGCGAGCATTGGCGTGAGCACTTCGGAGTGGACCGCATCAACGGTTTTCTTGGCCATGAACTGAAATTCGAAAACCAAAAGCTGGTGGGTAATTATCTCCGCATGGGATACGATCCGAACGGCTCCTGGCGCATTTATAAGCTGCGGCCCGACTTCAATCCGGCAGACAAGGTCCAGATGGAAGATGACATCACCGCCTCCGTCGTGCTCCCGAGCAAGACCCTGGAGTATCTGGATGCCGAGTATCAGAACGAAAGCGTGAAGCTGGTCAACAACTGCGAAAACCTTCTATTCCAGCGGCCCGATGATGCGATTCACCGGGGCTTCGATAAAGATGCGGAAAGAGACATTTCCCTTCCGGGCACTTTCCTCTCGAACTTTGAGCCGCTTGATCACAGGCAGGCGCAGACTATCGTCGATCACGTCGTGGAGTTTGATCAGTACACCGAACCGATGAAGCGCCTCCTGCGGGACTTCGTCGAACATCCGGCAACCGAGTTTGTTGTTTCGTCTGCCCATCCCCGCCTCGTCGACGGACAACCTTCGAAAAATCCGCGCTACTTGCAGAAGCGACCGGATCTTGTAAATCCTCGCGACTTGTATGTGGCGGAAATTGGCACGCGTCTGGCCCGTGAGATCCCTGCGGATAAGCCCGTGCACTTCCCCGTAAACGCTGTTCTGGCGGGCCGCCGCAATAATCCGCCGGATCCCAAAACCGGCGTGCCGCCGCTCGCAGTGTACAACCCGATCCACTATCAGGAACTGCCGCAGTTATTCATGGATTTCATCTGCAGCCTGACTGGAAAGTCACCCTCAACTACCGGATTCGGAAGCGAGGGAGCGTTGACAAAAGGTCCGTTCAACGCCATGCCGTCGGTGGTAGATGTTAATAACGCGCTGGTGTCCGCGATCTTAACCGGATATCCGGGATTTACCACGGCTGCCGGACACATCGGCCCGAAATATCGGGTGGATCACGATAACAGCATGCTTGTGCCGGAGCTATGGTGCCGCATGAGAGTTTCGGAACGGGATCCGCGGTTCCTGATCGAAAACGGTTTTCTCGAAAAGGTAAAAGACTTTGAGTTTAACGGCGAAACGATCCTGGCGAGCAGGCTTGGGTATCGCATCACGGAGCTATTCGTAGATCGTTTTCTCGGAAGAATCTTCGAGATGCCTGGTGCGGTATTCCCCGAAGAGATTTTACGGCCGGAAAAACAGGACTTGGCCATGTTTGCAATTGGCGTACGGGCCATTACGGAAGCACAGCGTTCCGTGGCGCTGAACTACTTCAAAGATGGGAGCATCGAAGCCGCCTGCCCGCCCATCAGAGCATTGCTGCACGTAATGGCTTATGGAGAATATGAGGGCATCCGTGAGACCGATCCGCGTCTTTTGAAGATGTTCACTCGCGAATCATTGCTGGCGAGCGATTGGTACCAGGATCGTCTTCGGACAAAGCAAACCATCGACATTGCGCTGTGGACCCGTCACACCACGGCACTGGACGGTTTTTCGGCAACCGGCATGTCAACTCCTGAGGTCGATTGGCGTTCCCGCTACACTCAAGCACAGGAAAAACTGAAGCGGGTGAAGAGCGATGCTTACCTCTCCGAACTGGTGGGAACTCTCGGAGCCGATCCGTCCGTGTTGACGAGCGTAGGCAGCCGGTCAGAGAATCTGATGGCGGCCAGGAGATAGAACGGGAAGAGCGCCAGGCCAAAGCCAGTTCGACTTCGTTTTATAGTGATGGACGAGCATCGCATGTTCATCCTCGGGCTTGCAGACGATATGACTGGCGCTCTCGAAGTGGCCGCTAAGTTCAGCGCCGCTGGTATCCAGAGCCTGGTATCCGCAGGGCCGATGGCGGACGTCAATGTGGCAGCCCTTATCTATGACACGGAGACGAGACATCTCGCTCCGGGTGCTGCGGCAGAGCGGGTGAAGCACTTCATCCGGACGTCTCCTTGCTTATGTCCGCATTTGATCTATAAAAAGACCGACTCTACGTTGCGTGGGAACATCTCAGCTGAACTCGGCGCCCTGTCCGAGTTGTTTCCTGCTTGGCGCATCGGCTTCGCTCCGGCATATCCCGCATTGGGGCGTACGGTGAAACACGGCGTTCTCTACGTCGATGGAGTTCCAGTTTCAGAAACCGCGTTTGCAACGGATGCCCTCAATCCCGTTCGCGTGAGTTCAATCGCCGCCGTATTAGAAACTTCCGTGGCAGCTACGATCTTCGATGCGGAACACGATCTTCACCTGGAGGAAGCAGCACGTGCAATCCTTGCGGACGACGCGATGCGGATCATAGCAGGTCCTGGAGGATTGGCGGAAGTGCTGGCAAACCAGATCGAAGTTCCGCGCAGTACGCCACCGCCCTTGCCTGTTGTTCAAAGCTGCCTGGTATTGAACGGCAGTCTGCACGAGCGCTCAACCATGCAAATGCGTGATGCTGGTGACCTCGGCTGGCTGCTTTTACAAACCTCGCAGGCACCGGGTTCAGACCCAGCCAGCGTTGCAACCGCGAATGGCCGGTATTTAGTCGAACAGATAACCACTCAGGATCCGGACGGCGTATTTGTAATGGGGGGCGACACGGCATTCGCTGCCATCGCGGCACTTGGCCTCCCACCTCTCTGGCCCCTTCGCGACGTAGTTCCCGGTATTCCAATTACACGAATCAGGCATGCGGACCTTCACGACGTGCTACCCGGGCGGAACCGCGATCTTTTCCTGATCACGAAGGCGGGCGGGTACGGCGAACCGGATGTAATCCGCCGCATTCACCGCGAGTTGAATCCCAATGCAAAATAATCAAGTATTCGCAATCACCACCGGCGATGCCAGCGGCGTCGGGCCCGAAATCCTGCTCAAGGCCTACACTGCGGGGGATCTGAAGTGGCCAATCGTCGCGTATGGCGACATCGAAGCGCTGCAGTTTTATAACGAGCTGCTCGGATACCATGTGATGCTGCGGGAAGTCCAAAGTCCGCAACAGTACCAGCCTGGGGCGCTGAATGTTCTTAATCATCAGCTACTGCGTGCAGCTGACATTACACCCGGCAAGCTGAGCCGCGCGGCCGGTCAGGCGGCGCGGGAATATGTCGTCTCAGCAACCAAGGCTGCACTTGCTGGCGAAGTAAGCGCTATGGTTACCCTCCCGATGAACAAGGAAGCAACCTGCCTTTCCGACCCGGGTTTCACGGGACACACCGAGTTGATCGGCGCCCTGTGCGGTTCCGAGGACGTCACCATTATGCTTGCCTCTGACGAACTGATCGTCACTCACGTGAGCACGCATGTATCGCTGCTGAACGCAATTCGACGCGCAAAGCAGCCGCGCATTCAAACCATCATTCGTCTGACCGTGGAAGCAGTGCGTAAGCTGAAACCCAATCCACGCATCGCCGTAGCCGGATTGAATCCGCACGCCGGAGAGCATGGCCTCTTCGGCGATGAGGAGATCAAAGAGATCATACCCGCAGTCGAGTGGGCGCAGGCCCAAGGCTTCCCGGTGGAAGGCCCGTTGCCTCCGGACACGCTGTTCTATTTGGCAGTGAGGCGAAAGAAGTTCGATGCGGTTGTGTGCATGTATCACGATCAGGGGCATGTACCTTCCAAGCTGCTCGACTTTGAGGGCGGTGTGAACATCGCCCTCGGTCTCCCGATCATTCGTACTTCCGTGGATCACGGCACTGCTTTTGACATCGCCGGCAAAGGTGTTGCCTCGACGCACAGCCTGATGCGCGCGATTCAGTTCGCTGAGAAGCTGAGTGGCCAGCCCTCGTAACCGGACCCAACCGAAGTTCGTGCGGAAGCGTCCGGCGCCCCCGCCCTTACGGTTTCGTAGCTGCGGAAGAACAAGCACTCTGGATTTCGGTTCGTAGGGCTCGCAAGCTCGGGGTTTTATCGACAACATCCTTCAAGTTCTGGCTTGTAAAAGGAATATCTGCTACTGGCTTTACCGCCTCTTGCTCCGCCGCCAATGCCCCCGCACAGTTGCCGTTCTGTGCAACTTCCCGAGCCTGCTTCAACCTGACCTCCAGATACACTTTTCGCACGTCCGCTCCTTGTTCTGCCCGTTCGAAATATCGATTTCGAAACAGCGCTGCTGCCGCCGGGAACTCTCCGGCATCCGCCAGGTTCCGCGCCAGCAGCAGAACTAGCTTCGACGGCATGGCGGCCGCATCCGGAAAGCGCTGGAGCATCTCCGCGCGTTCTTTTGGTGATCGACCTAGTTTGCTGAGTACTTCATCAAGGGTTGTATAAACCTCTGGATTCCTGGCATCGCCCTTGGTTCCCTCTTCCAGAACTTGCGCCGCTTCTTGCGCGTTACCCCGCGCGAGTAGTTCACGGCCTAAACTGGCGTCCAACGCAGGAATTCGCGGGTTCAACCTGCGCGCCGTCTGCCACTCCACCACGGCTCTATCGGACTGCCCGCGCGAAAACAGCAGAGCACCCAGAAGCCAATGAGCATTGGCGTCGTTCTCGTCTGCTTTCATGGCGCTCCGCAGAACCGGTTCACTTTCGGCCCGGTTTGGGAATACGTAGCGAACGCTCAACTCTGCCGCTTTCCTGTAATCTGGCGAGGACGGCTGACCAAGCTTTTCCCGGCAGTAACCCCGATAATAAACAACCAGTGGATGCTGCTGGGGCAGCACGGTACCAGGTTCGGCTTGGCCTGCCGGTACATCTGGGTAGTCGCGGCTGAGAATCAGCAGTGCATCCCGGTAATCACCCAGCTTCATGTATTCGGTCGCGGCATGAAGAACACGTACCGGGTCCGCCGCCAGGTGAAGCCACAGCGCCTGGTTTTCGGAACGGCCCCGCCCGCACTCGACCCGTAAAATCGTGCTCGTAGGGAACCGCTTTAACGCCGCTTCTGCAATCCCCTGAGCGTCGGGCCTTCCCGCCAGCCTCGCCAGCACGGCATTCACCTCGGCCACTCGCTCGTCGTCATGCGACGACAGTTCAGCAGTTTTAATCCATCTCTCGGCCCCTTTGCTGTCGCGTTCCCGCTCAAGAAGTTCAGCGAGCTTCAAGGAACCAGCCGCTCGCCACTCCGGCATCCGGGTCGCCGCTTCGTACTCACCTCGAGCTCGATACTCCTGACCCAATGCCTCGAGTGTCAATCCCAAGTAGTAATGAACCTCCGCGTCAGTCGTGTCACGCTCGCATGCTTGCGTCAGCATTCGCTGAGCCTCTTCATAACGGAGCAGCCCAACCGCTAGCCGTCCAGCGGCTTTCAGTAGCAGATAGCTTGACGGATAACGCTGAAGGCCGTTTTCATACGTCTGCCACGCCTTGAGAACCGCCCCATTCTGCTCCTGGTCGCGTCCAGTCTCGACAAAGTCTCCATCGCTCCACTCCGTCTCAGTCTTTGGATGAAACTGCGGCTGAGGCCCTACATGCACTTGGTCTTTGGGCCACCAGTCCCATTTGTCTTCGGTATGCTCCAGCAGCACCGCGCCGGTCGAATCTTGCAAACGGAATGTATATTTATCGCCCGCCGGCAGAGTCATGAAATCCTTTGTCCAGGCTTTTGCGGGACTTAAATCGGTCTTTTCCTTAGAAATTACTTTCGCCCCATCAAGCATCGAAACCGTTGCGCCTGGAAGCTTCTCATTCGCGTTGAATCCGACATGGAGCGTCACTGTCCCGCTACTCTCATTACCGCGCTTTAAAAACAGCACGCCGTGAGGGTTCGCGCGAGTAATGCCTCCAATGTCCCGCACAGGCATCCAATACTCCTGAAACCGAATCACCTGTTGCGGCTCTAAAAAGGCAAACGTTTCCTGATTCCGATAAAGCCCTGCCTGTACCTCCGCATACGCGCTGTTGTTGTCGGACAAAGCCTTGCGCCACTGCAGCCCATCGGGATCTACGCCCCACGTCCAGATTTTCTTGCCAGGCAATTCCGCATAATCGGAGTAGTGAACGACACCGGTGTTCGTGTGCGGGTGATAGATGCCCATGAACGGCTCGCGGCTTGCATAGATAAACCGGGAAACAGGTCCTGCCGTGTGATTCCGAATCACACTCAGATCCATCCCTTTCGAATTCACCGGCCACGTATCCACATCCTTAAAGCCGTGTGCGGCCGAATACTGCATCGGATAGTAGAGCCTCGAATCGTCCCAGACCTGCACCCCCGCGTTCGTCCACCAGTAGAACCGGTGTCGCACGCTGTCCCGGTTTGCCAGCGTGGCGTGCGTTTCCAGCCTGGTCACTCCCGGACGCAGCACCAGTTCAACGGTCCACTCCATTCCGTACACCCGATCGATATTCCCCACCGTGACGGACGCGCTCCCGTCCCCATGCGTGCTGTACGAGAAATCCACCGGCGAGACCGACACCCAATTATGCGAGACCGGAAAATTGTACTCGACTCCAAATGCTGCCCAGGCACCCCGATAACTCACTAACTGTTCTTTGATGGACGGATTGGCATAGAACATTGGCTGTCCGCTGATCTTATCCACGCACGTGTATACATGGCCGCCAAGGTCCGGCAAGATACTACATTTCAAATACTCATTCTCGAGATAGATCGCGCGCCATGTCTTTGGCGGGCGTTCGTTCTTGATATTTTGCCGGAGCGTATACGGGTAGTTGAAGGACCTCGTCGCGAACAGATCGAACGGCGGGTTCTCATCGGGGGCTCCTTCTTCCGATGAAGGTAGCGTGATCGTGCCCTCCCACACCTTCACTTGCGTACTTGCGTTCGCCTGTCCCAAGGCGACCAGTAATGCCGCCACCATCGTGCAGGCTGCCTGGGAAATCACATCTCGAAACATTTCTCTATCGTCCTTTGGTGCTCCGCTTAACTTACCACTCCGTACTGCTCTTTGCGACACTACTGATGGAATAGATTTCTGCGTTGGCGAATCCCATTTGTGGATAACAAGCCGGTGGTCGTGCTTGGGCCGGAATGAAAGGTGACTTCAGAATGTCGATAAGCAAACCTGTTTGTGTTGCGCCGACGGGCGACCGATGCGGAGAAGGTGCGGTTTGGCATCCCGCGGAGGAGGCCGTCTACTGGACCGATATCAACCGCTTCCTGATCCATCGCTTCAACCCGAGTAATGGTTGTGTGAAGTCATGGTTCTTCGATGAGCCCGTGACCGCAGTCGTGCTCACCGATCGCGACGACACACTTGCCGTGACCCTGGGATCTCGTGTCATTCTCTGGAGCCCCCAGTCCGATGCGCGCCGGGACCAGGGCTTCCATCTTCCAGGATGGCCCGCTGTTCGACTCAACGATGCTCGAGCCGATCCCCGGGGATGCCTGTGGGCTGGCTCCATGCGCAACAACGTCAATTCTGACGGTTCAAGCGGCGACGCCTGCGGCACCGACGGCATTCTTTATCGGATCGACGAGGAGGGCGCCGTAACCGAATGGAAGCGCGACGTCGGCATCTCGAACACGCTCGCGTGGAGCCCGGACCAAAGCCGCTTTTACTTTGCAGACACGCTCGATAACAAGTTGTGGATGTACGAGTACGACAAGACCACCGGTTCCATAGAAAACGAGCGCCCTTTTCTGACAGACTTTCCACGCGGCCTGCCCGACGGCTCTGCGATGGACAGCGAAGGCTTTCTCTGGAACTGCCGCTATGGTGGTAGCTGCATCGTACGCGTGGCGCCGGACGGAACCGTCGATCGCGTCATCGAGATGCCGGTAACGAACATCACCACCTGCACGTTCGGCGGCAAGGATTATCGGACGCTCTATATAACCACAGCCGCCGGGTGCGCGGCTCCTGGCCACCGGTTGTCGGGCGGCCTGTTCGCTCTGCAAACCGATGTGCCGGGCCAGCCGGAAAATCGATTCCGCGTCTTTGGATCGAAGCGACCGGTCATCGGGTGACCGCGACGCCCTACGGCCATTACTAGGGTCACCGATACCTTAGAAAGACGTCTAATGCTCGCGGGAATAGCTCGAGGAGGGAAACTCATGTCTTTGGTCGTTGTATTCGATGTCAATGGAACGCTACTGGATATACATGCTCTCGCCCGGCCACTCCGCAGGATCTTCGGATGCCGGATATCGGTCGAGGAATGGTTCACAAAAGTGGTTCAATACTCGATGGCCGTGAGTCTGGCGGCCGACTATTTTAAATTCAGCGAGATCGCAATTACCGTGCTCGAAATGATGGCCGCAGGCAAAGGCATCAGACTCAGCAAGGCCCAGATTGAAAAGGTTCAGAGTGCCATGGAGCATTTGCCGCCTTTCCCTGACGTAAAACCTTCCCTGCGCAAATTGCGGAACGCCGGTGTCCGGCTTGCAACATTGACGAACTCCTCCCCCTCCACTCTGGAGGCTCAACTTCGCAACGATGGCCTCCACCGTTACTTTGAACAGACCCTGTCCGTCCATTCCGTGCACCGGTACAAGCCCTCGGCAGAAACCTACCGCTTCGCCGCCCAATCGCTCGGGGTTGATCCTGGCGAGATCTTGATGGTGGCCGCTCATCCTTGGGATTTGCTGGGCGCATCGCGTGCAGGATGTCGGACGGCATTTGTGTCCAGGCCCGGGAAGGCATTATGGCCAAGTGCCCGCAGACCCGATTACGTCGTCGATGATCTTACCGAACTGGCTAATCGCCTTGTCGGGGACACTTTCCTTGGACCGCCGTCCACCCGCGGAGTTTCGGCCAGCCGATTGGCCCTGATCGGTTGCGGAGCGGCGCTCGGCGTTCTGGGCGGAGTTCTGTTCAGAGAAAACGCAAAGCTCAGCTAGTCCGCACGCGCGGGACGTAAAACGGAACTCCGCTGTGCGTGTAATTCTGATACTCGTACCCGTAAGCAGACTGAAGCCGAACTTCCTCGTGCCAGGACCCGATCACCAGATAAAGGCTTGCTACCACGTTGAATGCCAGCAGATTCGTTGTCATCCGCGGATTCGACCACAGGATCACCAACGGCGCAACGTTCAGGGGATGGCGGCTCAGAACAAACGGTCCCTTCACGCGTAGCGTACCTTCTGCGGTAGATGCAGGCCCCTGCGCTTCCGGTTCGGGAGCAATCTCTGCCTCTCCCCGGAGTAGCTGCCACAAGCCCCGCAGACCCAGAATCTCCAAGAGCCCTACCTCATAAGCGGCATAAGTCGCCCACGCAATCCCTCCCACCTGTATGAGGCGAAACGGAGCGGCCGCCGCACCCTGGAACCGATACAGCGTCCTCCCCGGCAGGCGCCGGATGTAGACCATCAGCACTGCAATCGTTGCAATCGACTGCACCAGGTAAAAGGGCCGGTACACCGCATTTCGATACCGAGCGCCGATCGCCGTCGCCGATATGTCTTTCGCTCTACGGCTCGCCAGCGCGCTATGCACGACTGCGTAAACCACAGTTGCCGCGCACACTTTGAGAAAGGTCTTCATGAGGGTAACCTGCGCATCGCGCTAACAAGATCAGCCTAGCGTATCTCCTGGCATTTGGCCCTACGGCAGGTCCGTGTCTGGCTGGTCTTGCTTGCCAGGTTGCAAACGCATCTGTTGATAGATATCCCCGAGACGAGCCTTCATCTTCTTCAGCTTTTCAAACTCTGCCAACTCTCGATGAGCATCGTCCGGCCGCCCGAGTTCACGATACAAAACACCCAGACGGTAATGGGAAACCGGGCTGAACGGCTCCAGTTGAACGGCGCGCTCCAGATGTGGCTCGGCCTTCGTCGGCTCATGTCTGTTCATCAGTATTCTGGCCATCCCAAGGTTCGCGTCGACGTCATTCGGCTCCAGTTTCAAAGCGCGAACATAATAATCCGATGCGCTATTCAGGTCCGAACGGCGCAAAGCGATATCGCCCAGTTTGCAAAGAGACTTTTCATCGAACGGATTCTCGGCCAGCGCGGCCCTATATTCCTTTTCCGCGTCCGCGCGATCGGTGGCCTGTCTCGCCAGCTCATGCCCCATCAACTGATGCATACGGGCGGAGTTAGGCGCAATCATCGCCAGGCTGAGCATCGTCTCGTCCGAAAAATCGGAGTAAATCCGATGCGCCGTGTAGAGGATGTCAACGTCGGTAGGCCGGAGCTGGCGCAAAACGTTGACGATCTCGGCGGCCTTGCCAAGATCGCTTAAACCGTAGTCGATTTCAATCAGTTCCATGCCGGCCTGAACACGAGCCGCTCGTCTTTCAACTTGTCGAATGACTGTTCCAGATCGGCTTGAGCGCTCTTGTTCTCGCCGGCGCGTTTTTCGGACATTCCCAGAAGTGCCTGCAGCTTCGGTATCCCGGGCCGCAGCTTCAGTGTTGAACGAAGTTCGTGGGTGGCCTTGCCGTAATCACCGCTAAAGAAGTAAACGACGCCGAGATTTGCGCTCGCATCCAGGTTGTTCGGATCACTCGCCAAAACTGCGTTGTATTCGGCGATTGCCAGATCGGGCTTCTTATCGTTTAAATATGCTTGAGCCTGCCGGATGTGCGTTTGTATTTCCTGTTGCTGATCCGCAGCCGTCTGAGAATAGCTCAGCGCGGACACAACCAAAAGGAGGGCAGAGGAAATGATCGATGCTTTGATCATGAAGAGGGTCTACCGATACACTACAACGTCGGATTGACTCCGAATGAGCCAATCCGATGCCTTGCGGCCGTTAGAACGAGAAGCGAGCGCCAAGCTGAAGCCTGCGAGGCCCGAATGCATTGTTCGTTGAGTTGTAGTTGCCCGTTGTGGCCGTAATCCTGCCCGCGTTGGCAGTGCCGATATTTGCATTCGGAATGTCGAAGTTCGCGTGGTTTATCACGTTCAGGGCATCGAAGCGAAGCTGCAGATTGCCGGACTCCCTACCGAACAGCGGTATCGCAAATTTCTTACCGAGCGAGAAGTCGATGTCCTCAATGCCAGGGCCACGCAGGATATTGTGCCCCGAGTTGCCGAATGTTCCGGGAGTCGGAATCGCAAAAGCCGCCGGATTGAACCACTGGCCCACGCTGGGGTTCTCCAGGTGCGGGTCCCCCACAAGATTGGGGTACCAGTTTCCGGCCGCGGCTCCACTGTTGTTCGAAGTGCCAACCACCGGTGTAAAGGTCCTGCCGGATTCAAGAACAAACACGGTGGAAGCTTGCCATCCGCCGAGAACCGCGTCCAGCATTCGGTTTTGATTCATGACCGTGTCTCCCGACGGGACCATATCCGATCTAAAGCTATTTGCGGAGCGGGGCGGCGAAGCCGTCACAACTGATGCAAACGGGAACGTCTACATAGCCGCTGGGCAGATCTTCGTCTATAATCCGCAGGGTCGCGAGATCGATACGATCAACGTCCCCGAGCGGCCCTTGGGACTCGTCTTTGGAACAGACGGAAAGACGCTGTTCATAACGGCAAGAACCTCTCTATATGCCATTCGGCCCAGATTTGCGAGTCACCCGTGATACAGGAAGACCACCGCCAGCAGATGCCGTTCCACCGTCCTCGTATACTCGGGAAGTCCGTAAACACACTCTGTCTGGCCGGAACCATATAATTGTCGCTGGCCAACATCTTTTTTAGCGAAAGGAACTATATGCGTTTCGTCCACAGTGTCACGATTGCATTCGCCACCGCCCTGCTCATTCCAGCGGTGGTCCAGGCTCAAGGTCAGTCGGAATCCTCCCGCGCCGTAACAGGCGGCGGCATCTCAGTCCCAGGCTGGGTCGGCAAGATCGATGCGAACGCGGAAAAGGCGGGACAGACCATTAACGATGCCAAGCTCTCGAAGGAGGGCAGCGCTCTGCACGTTACCACCGGCCCGGCCGTGAGCTATTGGAATCCCGCCAACAAGGCGTCCGGCGACTACACCGTGAAAGCCACGTTCACCGAGCCGAAGTACATGAACCTGAACAACCATCCCCATCCCTACGGCATCTTCATCGCCGGCAACGACATGGGAACTCCGCAGCAGAGCTATCTGTACTGCGCCGCATACGGCAACGGCAACTTCATCGTGCGCGGATTCGGGCCCGAGCCCTTTCAGATGAACGGTAGACGTGGCGAAGCCAACCCCGCCGTTCACAAGGCTGCAGGTCCCGGAGAACCCGTCACCCAGGAGATCGCTCTTTCCGTGAAAGGCGATCACGTTCAGTGCGCCATCAACGGCACCGTGGTTGCCACCTACGACAAAGCTGCGGTAACTGCACCCGGAAAGCTTAAGTCCACCGACGGAGTCTATGGAATTCGCTTTGCTCACAACACCGACGCCACCGTCACGGGCTTCGGCATGACCAAGGAGTAACGCCCCCTCGTAGTTCTGCCGTCCAATCTGCGGCATCGGCGTCATTACAATGGCTGAATGAAAGCGCAGAAACTTAGTGAGCAGGAACTAAGCGCGGAATTGAAAGGCCTCCCACGCTGGACGGTAACGCGCGACAAATTACATCGCGAATACAAGTTCACCGACTTCGTTCATGCCTTCTCATTTATGACTGCTTCGGCACTCCTCATCGAGAAAATGAACCATCATCCGGAATGGCTGAACGTGTACGGCCGGATTGTCGTCGACCTTACGACGCATGACTCCGGCGGTATCACGCTAAAGGACGTCGAGCTTGCCAAAGGTATGGACGCCCTTGCCAGGCAATTGGGAGCCGTAGGGTAGCGCGCTGCTTCTACGGCTTCACTCGCAGGATGTTTACTCCGTGCGCAGGTATCTTCACCGAGTAACTGGCATCGGTAACGGGCACGGTTTGATGAGTCCACAGGTCCCGCGCCTGCGCCGGTTGCTTCGTTAATCCGGCTTCCGTCCAACTGACATCGATTTGCGCTGGGCTGTCTCCGCGATTAAAGAAGGCCACGGCCCTATCGCCTCCCTGTAGAGGCCGCGTCCACACCTCCACGCTTCCGTGCTTTCCAACGCGGCTGGCGGCCTTTCCCTCGGGATCCTGATCGATCGCAATCACATCCTTATTCATCAGAATGGCGAGTGTCTTCGGGCTCGCGGTACGGAGATCGTTGCCGGCCAGCAGCGGTGCCGCAAGCATGGCCCATAGGCTCATATGCGTCTTGTATTCGGTCTCGCTCATGCCGCCGTTGCCCACCTCCAGCATGTCCGGGTCGTTCCAGTGCCCCGGCCCCGCCCACTGCGCAATCCGGCTCTGGCTGAAGCCGATCTTCGACATCACTGCCCAGGAATCTTCAATGTCCCAAGTGGTTCGCCACGAGTTCCCGCCCACCTTGGGCCCCCACTCCCACACCCGGTCTCGCCCGTACTGGCAAAGGCTGTACAGAATCGGCCGGCCCGTAGCTCGCAAAGCGTCCGCCATCTTCTGATAAACCGCCCGCATTTCCTCGTCGCGATAAATTAGCCGCGCGCTACACCAGTCGTACTTCAGGAAGTCGAACCCCCAGGCCGCATACGTTGCCGCGTCTTCCCGCTCATGCCCGTAGCTGCCTTCATATCCGCCGCAGGTGGTCGGCCCCGGCGAAGAGTAAATGCCAATCTTCAGCCCCTTGCTGTGCACATAATCAACCAGTCCCTTCATGTCCGGAAACTTGCGATTGGCCTGGATATGCCCGCTTGCATCCCGTTCTCCCTGCCACGTATCGTCGATATTGATGTACCGGTAGCCCGCGTTTTTCATGCCATTCGCCACCATGGCCTCGGCCATCGCACGCACCGCCCGGTCGTCCACTTTGTCGGCGAAATAATTCCAACTGTTCCAGCCCATGGGAGGCGTCTTCGCGAGCCCGTTGGCAGGAACCTCGTGCAGGGCTGGAGGCGGAATCTTCGCGGGCAGTGCGCCCGTCCCCGCCCGAACTCTGTGCGCAGTCATGTCCACCGGTGGAGAATCCGGCCGCTTACGAACTTTAAGCTGCAGCTCCGATCCCACCAGCTTTCCCTCGTAAACCGTCTGATAGTGGCGGTCCGCGTAATTGAACACCGCATCCAGATGGAACCCATTAGGTCCGCCCGTGCTGTTTGTGATGGTGTAGAGCAACTGCCCCGCCCGAATCGTACCGCGGATCCCATTCGGCCCCTCTTTCAAGTTGAGATAGGCTTTCTGGCTGGTTCCGTCCGGCAACTGCTTCACCGCTTCCCAAGTGGCTGTCAGTGACCGATCAGCGCCAAACGCCGTCGTACTGATCAGCAAGCACAGCAAAGGTCGAAGCACTCTCACCATATCCGGGGAATCATAGCACCCGCTGATCCTCCGCGGTCCAGTGGTGTCCTAGACGTGCGTTGGTCGTTTCCGGCTGGCCGATGCCAAGCAGGTTTCCCTCGCTGTCTCTGAACCATGCGGCCCTTTCACCGAGACCGCCACGACTCGGATAGTTGCCGTCTACCTGCGCGATGCCATTGACCGTCTTAAGGCCGGGCAGGTCGTACTCCTCGAATACCACGCCGCGTGCTCGCAGCTCTGCCACTGTCGCCTCAATGTCTTTGACCTCCCATCCCAACTGAGTGTGATTACCCGAAGGCAGACCGGACGACGCGAACAGCGAGAACCAGCCATTTCCGCATCGATAACGAAGACCACCCGGTCTTTCTTCACTGGGTCTCAAACCTAGCTTTTCCGCATAGAATGCTTTCGCACGCTCCAAATCCTGTGCCGGAAGCCTGGCAGCGACGTCACTGTGTTCAAGCATGGTTCGTTCCCCTCTACCTAGGTTAGCCAGCACTGCCCAGGAGGGTCGTCTGTCGCTGGGACGGATAGAGCTATCTTTCGCCATCACTCGGGATCTATGCAGCGAATGAGTTCAGCTTCCGAATCGCGCGGTACGGGAGCTATCCGGAAATAAACAGTTCTTCCGCTTCCCAGCGCCATCTCAGTCGAAGAAATCGCGATCCTCGTCTTGGAGGTGCGCCTTGGCTGCCCGAACGTTGAAGCTGATGCCAAGACCCGGCTTATCCCAGACGTCGATATAGCCGTCCTTCACAATCGGATTCGGTAAGCCGTCCACAATCTCGTACCACCAATCCGGCTGGCCCTTCGCATATTCGAAACCGATATAGTTCTGCCCCATCGCCGCCCCCAAATGCACCTGCGCGGCAACCCCAAACAGTCCGTCAAAAATCCCGTGCGGCGCTACCTGAATG
>DATIMM010000014.1:0-9346 GCA_035475295.1 Bryobacteraceae bacterium | reverse complement strand
GG
Source organism: Bryobacteraceae bacterium (assembly GCA_035475295.1). Classification (GTDB taxonomy): domain Bacteria; phylum Acidobacteriota; class Terriglobia; order Bryobacterales; family Bryobacteraceae; genus Bog-105. The sequence continues at coordinate 9,344 of DATIMM010000014.1, read as the reverse complement.
TTAAGACTCAAGATTCAGCGAATGGAGAATTGAGTCCATGGGATTGTCTCGCAGGCAGTTCACGAAAGAGTTCAAGTTAGCCGCCGTGCGGCGGTGGGAGCAGGGTGTCTCGATTGCGGAGGTAGCACGCGGCGTTGAGGTCAACCCGAACGTGCTGCACCGATGGCGACGCGAGTTCCGGGAGGCTCCAGGGAACGTGTTTCCGGGCAATGGAAAGCAACGTTGGTCCGAAGGGCGGATTGCTGAGCTGGAAAGAAAGATCGGCCAGCAGGCGCTGGAGATCGATTTTTTGAAGGGGTGCTTGCAGCGCATCGAGGAACAGCGGATGCTGCAGGCGTTGACTGGAAATCCGCCGTCTACCGGAAGGTCAAAGAGGAAATGAAGGCCGGCCAGGGACTTACGGTGGAGCGCATGCTGGAACTGGGGCGGGTCAGCCGCGCCAGCTTCTACCGCTTCGATGAGCCGAGCCGGGCGGACCAGGATACGGACATGGATCTGCGCGATGCGATCCAACGCATTGCTTTGGAGTGGCCGAGCTACGGGCGGCCGAGAATCACGGCGGAACTGCGGCGGCGCGGCTGGAAGGTCCATCCCAAACGCGTTTATCGCATTCTGCGGGAAGACAATCTGCTGTGTATCCGCAAGCGGAAGTTCGTCGTGACGACCGATTCCAATCACGGGCGCAAGGTCTACCCGAACCTGGCGCGCACGATGGTGCTGACCGGCGTGAACCAGCTTTGGGTGGCCGATATCACCTACATTCGGTTGCGTGAGGAGTTCGTCTTTTTAGCCGTCATCCTCGACGCCTTCTCACGACGCGTAATCGGTTGGGCATTGGATCGGACCTTGGAAGACCGGTTGACGCTGGCAGCGCTGAAGATGGCATTGTCGCGGCGTAGCGTGCACTCCGATCTCGTTCACCATTCGGATCGCGGTTCGCAGTACGCCAGCGGCGACTACACGGACTTACTCAAAGCAATCGGAATCGGCGTGAGCATGTCGCGCAAAGGCAATCCGTGGGACAACGCGGCCTGCGAATCGTTCATGAAGACGCTCAAATACGAAGAGGTTTTTCGCAGCGAATACCGGGATCTGCAGGAGGCCCATCTGTCGATTCGCGAGTTCCTGGAGAAAATCTACAACGAAAAACGGCTTCACTCCGCGCTCGGCTATGTGCCGCCAGCCGAGTTCGAAGCCAATCTCGTGGCACAACAAAAGGAGGCCGCTACGCGGCGGCTTTCTGCATGAGTTTCAACAGGCATCGGGAAATCTACCCATCCGATGAGGACGCCAGCAGGACCAGCGTCCTCGCTCATCGTCTGGATGAGTTTCCGGCTGGCTATTCCTTGGCGGGTTGCGCTCCCGCAGCGCCCGCCTCCGCTTCACCAACCGTCCCCGAGTATGCGCTAAAGTCGTCTTGCCGGCCGATGTTTTTTCATCGAACGGTCAACAGTGTCTTAACTCTTTGTCTCACCCCAGGGGACAGGCCCAAGATGGTATTAGAGGTCTCCCTCCGCTACGCGCATCTTCGCCAGGAAACTGACAGTATTCATTCGCTACAAGAGTTGCTTGCGAAAACGGTCGCCGTTTGCGGAGATATGTTCTCTGAGAAGGACGGCGCTGAGGAGAACAGTGGGATGAGCCCTTCGACAAGAGTAGGATGAGACCAGAGCGCATCCCGTAGAGCGGTGTAAGGCAATCCGGCCATGATCGCGGTTTGGACGGATGCCATGAGCTCTCCAGCATCCGCTGCGAAGGCGGTAAAGCCGAGGATACAATCGCTGTGGACGTCTACCAGTGACTTCAGGAATCCACGTGTTTCACCGAGTGTGTGTGCCCTGAGGACATGCTCCATCGAAATCTTGAACAGGCGATATGGAATGTGTCTTGCCTTGGCTTCGCGCTCCCCTAGTCCGACATGCGCAATTTCCGGATCCGTGAAAATCGTGTATGGAATCATTCTGCCTGTGGTGACTCGGTTGTCTCCGGCGAGGTTGTCGCGCACGATGCGAAAGTCGTCGACGCTGACATGCGTGAACTGGGGACTCCCGGCAACTTCACCGATAGCCCAAACACCTGGCGCCGTAGTTTGCAGCCGTTCGTTGACCCTGATATATCCTTGCTCGGTGACGGCAATGCCTGCCAATTCCAGCCCGATGTCCTCTGTATTTGGCGTCCTACCTGCCGCGACGAGCAGATGTGTGCCCTTCAGAGACTTCTCCCTGCCTTCTTGATCGACGGTCACCTGGACGGAATCGCCGCTGGCGCCGGAGATGCGCACTACACGCGCGCTTAAGAGTGTGTCGATGCCTTCGTCGCGAAGAAGTTCCGCGAGCGCTTGCGTGATATCGGAGTCTTCGCGGTGCAATACACGGGAGTTGCGCTCAATAATAGTGACCTTGCTACCGAATCGCCGCATTGCTTGCGACAGTTCGACACCCACATATCCACCGCCGATGACAATGAGATGTTCCGGGACTTGATCGATTTCGAGCGCCTCAATGTGCGTCAGCGGGCGAGCTTCTTTCAGGCCTGGAGTGTCGCCCACGGTAGCGCGAGTGCCAGTGCTGACAATCACATTGTCTCCCGCCAGGCGGCGGCGAATTCCATCGGGGAGAGTAACTTCCAGAGTTTTCGGTCCAACGAAACGTCCCGTGCCGAGAATGAATTCCGCCCCCGTTTGATTGAAGGTCTGGCGGTATACGTCGTTCAGCCCTGACACCATGGTGCGTTTTCTGCCCCGTACTGCCGACATGTCAATGCAAAAGTCGTTTGAAGCGATCCCGAACTCAGCACCGTGGCGGAAGTAGGACGCCACTTTTGCACTGTGCAGAACATTCTTACTCGGCAGGCAGGCAATATTCGGACAGGATCCACCGATGTACTTGCGCTCGATGACTGCAACCCTTTTCCCCTGGCCTGCAAGGGCCCACGCGGCCAGCGTGGCTCCGGTGCCACCACCGAGAATCACCACATCGTATGCTTCCGGTAAGAACTTATCTTTGGCTGTATTCATTAGTTTGCTTCCAGAGATGTCTTTCTCAATGCCCTCGAAATCGCCGCCTTGCTGGCGGGCGGCTCGCTTCAGTGAACAACAGCGACGCGTTCTTGGTGGTTTCCTTTGTGTGTCAATTTCGGATAACGCGTCGTCAATCGATAACGTTCAGGTCATTGCCGATTGTGCTGCGGCGAGAATCATCGCCACGACTGAATCGGACGCGGTCAGAAGCGGAGTGTGATCCACCGGAAGCGCTTGGATTTGAGCTCGCATGCGCTCCGCCATGAAATACTGGGTTTTCGGGTTGATCATGCGATCTTCCTCGGCAATCAGAAACCAAGACGGCTTGCTGGTCCAGGCGGGCTCGGGTGCTTTCTCCTGGATGGATTGAATGGAAATGGGCCGCTGTGCTGCCTTAGCTACTGCAATCTGCTCCGGGCTGGCATGATGGGCGAAGGCCTTTGCGAAACCGTCTTCCGGCATCCAGATCCATCCATCTTCATCGGGTGCAAGCTTCGGGGCCAGTGCATGAGGTTCGTCGCGGTAGAAGACTTCCGCGACCGTCTCACTTTCAGCGGGAGCAAGACCTGCTATGTACACCAGCGCCCGCACCCGTACCTCTCGTGTTGTGGCAATTACCGCACCAGCATAGGCGTGCCCGGCTAAGATGATGGGGCCTTCAGTACGAGCGAGACTTCGCCGAAGCGCTGCCGCATCATCGGTTAGCGAAGTGAGCGGCAATGGCGCGGCAATGACTTTGAGTCCTTTGTTAACGAGCGGGCCGATCACCTCACTCCAACTGGAACCATCCGCCCACGCACCATGGACAACAACTACCGTTAAGTTCTCAGAAGAGGTCATTTACTTACTCATTCTTTTATCTGTGAACGGCGAACGAGGCGCGACGTGTGGAGCCTCAAGTAGGAAGTGTCTGATTCGTTCGGCGATGAAGTCACACGAATCTTCGACTGCGAAATGACCCGTATCGATTAGGTGCAGTTCGGCACTGGGCAAATCCCGTTGATATGCCTTCGCGCCTTCCACTGTGAAGAAGGGATCGTTCATTCCCCAAACAATCAGCATGCGCGGCTGCTTCACGCGAAAGTACTCGTGCCATTCGTCGTAGAGTTTCACGTTGGATTGATAATCCTGGAGCAGATTTAGCTGAATCGCGTCGTTTCCCGGCCTGTCGAGGAAGAACTGATCAATTGTGTATGCGTCGGGACTGATCAGCCTGACATCCTTGACACCGTGGGTGTACTGAAAGATGGTTGTCTCCTTTTTCAGCAGTTCTCGTACGGGCGCCTCGGTCGCGGCGGTTCGCTCCCTCCAGAACGGTTTCATAGGATTAAATGCATCGCCGATGCCCTCCGCATAAGCATTACCGTTTTGCACGACGATACCGTCGATCAGGTCAGGATGCCGCGAGGCGATGCGGTATCCGACAGGAGCTCCGTAGTCTTGTACATAGATGCTGAGTTTCCTAAGGCCGAGTACGTCGAGTAACAACTCTTCTACGTGTTTTGCAAGATTCTCGAAGCTGTAGTTGAACTGCGTCACATCCGGCGCGTCACTGTATCCAAAACCAATGTAGTCAGGCGCAATGACATGGAAACGTTCGGCGATTTTAGGAATCAGCTCACGAAACATATGGGATGAGCTAGGAAAGCCGTGTAGAAGCACGAGCGTCGGATTCTTGCTATTGCCGGCTTCGCGATAGAACATTCGGTGCCCGCCCACGGTGGCGTAGTGATAGGTCGTCATTGCAGGATTACTCCGAGGACCTAAAGTGCAACCGCAATGCCAAAGTCAACTCGTGCGAGTTGTCGTGCCGAACGGCCCTAAAGCATAGTGGTTTTGCGTGTTAGCGTTTCGAGAGTTCGAGCGAAGCGATTGCGTGTGACGGAACCTGTGACGGACTTCTGACTCTGACGGACGACCAACGTTTTCATCGTCAGACTCTAAGCCAGCCTCCATGGGGTGAAGCAACCCGCTTCCGGTCCTGCTCAGCGCGGTGCCCAACAAAATGCCGTCAAATGGCGTCGCGGATGCACACTACTTGCGCGGCGCACGTCGATTTCGTTGTCTCGCTCGATAGGCGGATACCTTGTGGCGGTTGCCACATATCTCCATGCTGCACCAACGGCGGCCGTGCGATTTGGTCTGGTCGGAAAACCATAACACGCAGGTCTCGTCCTCACAGCGTTTTATGAGCTCGAAATCGGCTGTTACGAGCAGATCAGCCGCTGCTCCTGCCACCGGCGCCAAAATCGAGGCAGCTGTGTCTTGCTGTCTAACGGCTTCAATTCTCGGTGGGCGAGCCGCGTTCCAGACCAGTCGGGGATGGGTTTGACTGGCCGCCAGAAAAGCATTGAGAATAGAAGGATCTCCGCGCTGCCCTGCCTTCCGCTTTTCGATAAGATTGCGAATGCTTTCCCGCAACTTTCGTGCGGAACGCAAAAGGGACAATGGTTCCACTTGGACTCCAGTCTGTGGGACGGGAAGTCCCGCCTGTTTGAGCCAAGCCAGCACATCCTCATCGCCCTGCAACAGGTCTAGCAGGTCGTGATTCACTCTCATCCGAGTGTTCAGAAAATCGAGGGCGGGGTGGCCCGCTAAAAATAACGCCTCAGCTTTCTGAAACTCTTTTGGGTTCAAGGCTCCCCTTTGGGTGTGTTCTCCAAAAAGAGTGTAACCTGTAAGAGAGCGATTGACAAGTGTCGAGGTAAGGTTCCACCGATCAGGCGCGAAGGGAGACTCTGGAACTGACACAGCCGCACAGTTTGGCAGAAGAGACCAACAGGTGTACTTCGCCGGTCTCGTCCACGCCCGGCCGCGTGCTTGAGGAAAGTAGCGTCGCTCAATGTGACTGCGATGGTTTTAAGCAATTTTAAGGGAATCTGAGAAAGGTAGATTCATGAGCACCGCTACGCAATCGTCCGCAGAAGTTTTATTCAGTTTGGAAAATACGCAAAACGAGTCAGGTTTCCTTTCTAGTGAATCTGTACTCAACATTCTGAAACTGATGCTTGCTGGATCTCCTTTGCCGGAAGTGCTCACGATCATTGCTCGACTGGTTGAGTCTCAACGCAAAGGCACACTGTGTACGATTTGGCTTCCTGATGAAGCTACAAAGAAGCTGCATTGTGCAGCGGCTCCTAGCCTTCTGGGATTGGGCGCTCACGTGGGTCCGATGTTCATCGGTCCGAAGGGCGGATCCTGCGGTACAGCTGTTTACCGGCGGGAGGCCGTGTATGCGAGCGACATCCTCGACGACCCTATCTGGGAGGATTACCGTCATCTGTTTTTACCGTATGGTGTTCGTGCGGTCTGGTCGCGGCCCTTATTCACGAGCGAAGGTAAAGCGCTAGGCACGTTCGCCATACTCTATCGCGAGGTGCGTAGCCCTTCTGCCAGTGATCGGCAGCTCATTGAGGACGCCAGTTACATTGCCGGAATTGCAATTGAACGCCACATCAATGAAGAAACATTACGGCGTGAACACGACCGGCTGCACTTGCTCCTGGAAATTACGAACAGCATGACATCAAGGCTGGATCTGCACCAATTGTTTGGTGCGCTTTCCATAGACTTGCTAAGTGTGATGCAATGCGAGTTTTGTGCTCTACTACTGCCGGATGCTGGGACGGGGGAATTGCGGCTATCCACTTTGTACAATCCTGAGCCACGGGGTTCCCTCTGCGATGGGGCGATTGTACCCATCCGCGGTTCAGCTTGTGGCAAGGCTTTCTGGACCGGCAAGACTCAATTCTCTAACAGCTTTGAGGAGGTCCGCGACGATCCTGAAAGTTTCGGCAACAGCGTAGGTCGACTCGCCTATGAACGTTTAATGGCGGAAGGCTTGATGTCGGGGTGCGAACTCCCACTCATCGGCAGAAGCGGAGTAGTAGGCGTGCTCGCAGCGCTAAGGCGGACAGAAAGCGCATACAAACAAAATGAAATCCTGTTTCTCGAACAAGTAGCCCGTCAGGTAGCAATCGCTGTTGAGAACGCATTGGAATATGAAAGGGCGACGGAGGAAAAAAACAGAGAGACAGAACGGAGACTATATCTCGAGGAGGAGATTCGGGCTGAATTTGGCGCGATCGTCGGCGACAGCCCTCCTTTGAAGACCGCATTGGAAATGGCGTCAGTCGTGGCGCCTACCGATTCGAGCGTGCTGATCCTGGGTGAGACCGGAACTGGAAAGGAGCTTATTGCGCGCGCTATCCACAATCTCAGCAGCCGCCGGCAACGAGTCTTTGTCAAGTTGAATTGCGCGGCTATTCCGCTCGGTCTGCTTGAGAGCGAGCTGTTCGGTCACGAAAAAGGAGCATTCACCGGAGCGATCGCACAAAAGGTCGGACGCTTTGAAGCGGCGAATCTGGGCACGCTCTTCCTCGACGAAGTCGGCGACATCCCGCTAGAACTGCAAGCGAAGTTGCTACGAGTTTTGCAAGAGCAGGAATTTGAGAGACTCGGCAGCAATCGCACCCACAAGGTTGATGTGCGTATAATCGCCGCCACCCATCGCGATTTGCCAAATATGGTGAAGCAGGGTACGTTTCGTGAAGATCTTTACTATCGGCTGAGAGTCTTCCCTATCCAGGTTCCGGCGTTGCGGCAACGTACCGGAGACATTCCAGAGCTCGTGCGACACTTCACGCGCATCTATTCACAACGAATGAATAAAGGAATTGAAAATATTCCAGTCGAAACCATGGACGCACTGGTGCGATATCGCTGGCCTGGGAACATTCGTGAATTGCAGAATTTCATCGAACGGGCGGTGATTCTCTCCCCACATTCCGTACTTCGAGCTCCAGTGGCCGAGTTGGAGCCATTCAAAGCTCGGCCCGAATCTGACGGCGTGATCAGCGGTCTTGCAGAGGTGGAACGAGATCACATCCTCCGAGTGCTTGAAGCGAGCAATTGGGTGATTGGTGGTCGAAATGGTGCGGCGCAGCGTTTAGGGATGAAGCGTACATCGCTGGTTTACCGGATGCAAAAGCTTGGGATAAACCGTCCTGACTCGCTCGTTCGCAGCGGCGCCCTAAACAACGGCGGGACGCATAGATAGTTGTCCTTTTGCATCGCCCTGTTACATGTCGTGGGTATCTTTGCTTATCGCTGATGATGCCAGGTCAGAGTAGACACCGTGCGTAGATTCAAGCTCGCACCGGAGGTGTACCTGCTTTCGGCGCGCCTCCCGAATGTTTAGTCGCTAGCGCTATTCAGTTGCGCCGCATACCCGGGCTTCAGTTGGTGCTCAAAAGCATTGGTTGCTCTGCGGGTTTGGCAGTGAGAACTGGAATTGACCCTCTGCCGGTAAGCGGAATTCTACAACCGCAGGCCGGGGCTCCAGACCTAACCGGAATGACAACAAGCTGTAGTTAGGACAGGCAACCGTCACAGTCGAATATCCGTCCCTGATCCGTCAGACCGGACTCGGGCACCAAAAGGCGATTCGCTGGAATATCTTTTAGGAGCTGCGTACTTTAGCTCTTACACGCTGATCACAGGTCGAACGTGCGTGACTTGGCATGCCAATTGCGTTCTCAAGAGTGAAGTCACTACCGAGCTGCGGCAAGAAAATGGATGGTCTGCACGTAAGTCCGCAATGAATCTGCTCGATCCACGGAACGAGAACCGAATCTCATCATGCAAATGCAATTGTGGCTCGTACGTCACGGAGAAACCGCATGGAGCGCTTCCGGCAAACACACCGGAACGACGGATCTTCCCTTGACAGCCGTTGGGCAACGGCGCGCGAAGGAAATCGGGCGACTTTTATTGGGCCCACGCTTCACGCTCGTGCTAACCAGCCCGATGCGGCGAGCCCGCGAAACCTGCCGTGTTGCCGGGTATGGCGACTGTGCGTTAGTCGACTCGAATCTTCGGGAGTGGGATTACGGAGGGTATGAAGGGCATACTACTCTCGAGATTCAACGGGAACGGCCCGGCTGGTCCCTGTGGAGTGATGGAACTCCAGGCGGCGAAAGTCTCGGAGAGGTCGCCGCCAGGGCCCAAACCCCCCTCGATCGCGCAATTGCGAGTTCAGGAGACGTCCTCCTGTTCGGGCATGGGCATTTTCTGCGTGTGCTGTCATGTTGCTGGCTGGGGTTGCCGCCGGAGACAGGGCGTCTCTTCTCGCTGGATACCGCTTCGGTGTGCACGCTGGGGTACGAGCGCGACACCCGTGTTATTATTGCAATTTTCTGCCGTTTATAGGGCATAGCGGCAATGACGAAACCAGCCCCTGGCGTCCTGGGCAGTAATGGTGCGTAAACCATCGCCGACCGCTTGCTCCAGGACCGGCCCGAGCCGTGCTTTTGCTGATCGGAGA
>DATIMM010000013.1:0-85910 GCA_035475295.1 Bryobacteraceae bacterium | reverse complement strand
TCCTGAGAAAAGCAGCGGGTTAGTTTCTGAGCGTCGCGGGCGAGGAGATCGCGAAATCGCCGAACCCATCGCAAGCGCTCTGCAAGAGGCACATTCGCCCACTCCCGTTGTGCCCTCCGCGTCTGCTCCAACAATGCGCTGAAGTCCACCGGATTCCGTGCCGCGGCACTCGCAACCTCGTCCTCCGCGGCCGAACTTTTCCATTCCACCATTTCGAGGAGCCTTACGCGCTATGCTACTCCCACGGCGGCCGCAGCCGTAAGTTTCTGGTCCCAGGGGATGGGAATGCCAAGATCGTTCAAAAGCAGTCGGGAACTGATGCGCGCCGATTCAAATATAACCGGAAGACCACTACCGGGATGTGTACTTCCGCCTACCAGATAAACAGAATCCAACTCCTCAAAACGATTCCGTGGACGCAAATGGAGCATCTGGGACCAGCTATGGGCCAATCCAAATACAGAGCCCTTATGTAGCTCGAAGCCAGTGTCCCAATCGTCGGGCGTAAGAACACGCTCGTACACAATCCGCGACTCGACGTCTTCGATTCCTACATCCGCCAGTTTTTTGAGGACCAGGTTGCGATAGCGCAACTTCTCTTGGTCCCAAGACACATGCGGGCTGCGATGCGTCACCGGCACGAGTACATAGAGCGTGCTCCTTGCCTCCGGCGCAAGACTCGCATCAGTGACGCAGGCATTCTGCAGATAGAACGATGGGTCATCGGAAAGCCTGTGCCGATGTCCAATATCGTCCATGTTGCGTTGGTAATCCTTGGCCACATAGATAGTGTGGTGCGCAACGCGGTCATAGATGCCGCGCACCCCCAGATACATCATGAAGGCGGAACACGACATTGTTTTCTTGTCCAGCTTGCGGTCTGTCCACCTGCGCCGGAGACCATCAGGCACCATGCGATTCATCGCGCGCGCAAAGTCTGCATTGATGACAATTGCGTCAGCCTGATACTCCTTCTGTTCTGTTCGGATGCCCACCGCTTTACGCCCGTCGAAAAGCACTTGCTTTACCGGCTCCCCGAGACGGATTTCAGCGCCCAGACGCTGCGCAATACGCGCCAAAGCCACCGTAACGGCCCCACAGCCACCTATGGGGTGGAAGACACCGTACTCATACTCGAGGAATGCAAGGATCGTAAACAGGCTGGGGCACTCAAACGGTGACATTCCCAGATACTTCGACTGAAACGAAAAGGCCAGCCGGACACGCTGGTCCGAGAAGTACCGGCCCAGTTCCGAATCGAGGCAGCGCCACGGTTTTACGACAGGCAGCAACTGAACCATCTTTGGATGGATAGTATCTCGCCAGCTATCGAACGGGGTCTCCAGAAACGGTTTGAACTTTTCCAGCTTGTGACGGTTATCAATGAGAAACTGCCTGAGCCGTCCAGCGTCCTGCGGGCAAACCCGGGCGATTTCTTTTTCCATGCGATCCACATTGGGAGTGGACAACATCTCGCCCCCGCCACCAAACACCAAACGATAGTGTGGATCGAGTTGCACCAGACGGAGTTCACGCCACAAGTCGTAACCAAGCCCATTCAGAATGCTTTCCAAAACCTGGGGGTAGTGAAAGAATGTCGGGCCGTGATCGAAGCGGAATCCCTGTACGGCGAAGGTAGATGTACGGCCGCCAATGTGGGGCAACCGTTCCACTACGGTAACGCGTAAACCAGCCTTAGCCAGAAGCGCCGCAGCCGTAAGCCCTCCAGGCCCGGCGCCGACCACGAGGACGTGACGAGACAATGCTTGCTTCTCCCTTAGATGGTCTCAGTAACTCCAGGTACGTTATACCCGTGCCACATTACACACAGATGCCGGCAAAAGGCCGCAGGCGCAATTAGTAGCGAAATTTAGGAATGCAGCACCCGTCTGTCCTGCAGGGAGCTTCTGCATCATGAGAGCAGCAATAATACGTATTGGGGCCGAACAGCTTGAAATTTCCCAACACGACTATTAGCGTTTCCACGCGCGGCAAAGGGCTGTACCCATTTACACGAGAAGTGGAGCACTGGTTGGCGAAACAGCAGGTTGCCAATGGCCTGTTGACGTTGTTCATCCAGCACACTTCGTGTTCCTTGGTCATTCAGGAAAACGCCGATCCCGACGTGACGCTCGACTTACGAGACTACTTCGAGCGCCTGGTGCCTGAAAGGACGGAAGGGTACCGCCATACCATCGAAGGACCTGACGACATGACCTCGCACATCCGCTCTACGCTGACGCACACAAGTCTCTCCGTACCGGTCCTGTCGGGCCGCTTGGCACTGGGAACATGGCAGGGACTATATGTTTTTGAACATCGCGTGCACCCTCACCAGCGCCGCATCGTTCTTCAATTGCTGGGAGAGTAGAGCCGGGGACGCCGGCTCTACTGATTAAACAGGCCGATGCGAGTTATTGGACAACACGCTTCTGCTTGCGTAGAATTGCCGGCATGTCGTAGTCGTTAGCCGGTTCCTGCTCCTCGGATGAAGCCTCTCCCTGCCCGTCTGCGGTGGCCTGCTCCGCTCCCGGCTGCGTCTCCGATTCGGGAAGATTGGATGCCGTAAATGGAAAGTGTGGACCACGCCGGTCAATCTCCGGCAACGAGTCTCTCTGGAAGCCGGTCGCGATCACCGTGATCTTCACGTTGGCGCCCATGCTCTCGTCCATCACAACGCCGAAGTTAATCTGTACGTCGTCGTTATTGGTCGCCGCGCGAATCAGGTTGCAAGCTTCATTCACATCGTGGATGCCAAGCTGACTCGATCCAGTGATGTTGATCAGTACCCCGCGCGCGCCCAGCACTCCGCCCTCTTCCATCAATGGGCTGTTGATCGCTCTCCGCGCAGCCTCCACCGGCGCATTTTCTCCGGAAGCAACAGCGGTGCCCATCATGGCGTACCCCATGCCGAGCATAATGGTCCGGATATCGGAGAAGTCCCGGTTAATCAAACCTGGCGTCGTGATGATATCCGAAATTCCCTGGACCGCTTGCCGTAACACATCATCGGCCAACTTGAACGACTCAAAGAAGCTGGTCCCTTTGGGCGCAAGTCCCAGGAGCTTCTCATTAGGAATGCTGATCACCGTGTCGCAGCTGCCCGCCAGCTCGGCCAGACCGCGCTCCGCTTGCCGCATTCGCCGGGGACCTTCGAAGGCGAAGGGCTTTGTGACTACCGCGACCGTAAGCGCATTCAGTTCCTTCGCTAAAGAGGCCACCACCGGAGCAGCACCGGTTCCGGTTCCGCCACCCAGTCCAGCCGTGACGAACACCATATCGGAACCTTCCAGTATCTCGATAATACGTTCGGTATCCTCCAGCGCGGCCTGACGCCCAACTGCGGGGTCGGCTCCCGCTCCCAGCCCATTCGTCAGCTTTTTTCCGATCGCCAGCTTGTTCGAAACCGGCGAGGCGCCCAGGGCCTGCTTATCGGTGTTCAGGGTATAAAAATCTACGCCGGCTAGACCTTCTTCCAACATGCGGGCCACTGCATTCCCGCCGCCGCCACCTACGCCGACTACCTTTATTCGAGTGCCGATCTGCACTTCATCTTCAATCAGGAACTTTAAATCGTCCGTCATCTACAATCCTTGTTGCTTACCTCTTGGCGGCAATATACCTAAGTTAATAAACTCTACCGCACCTACTTTGAAACCAAGCCTGCTAAACCGCTCGCGGCCTTTTTCCAGTCACGCTTCAGCTTTAAACGCCCGGAGTACATGGTGAGTCCGGCCGCTGCGGTCCACACCGGCGTATCCAAGTCCTCGGGCCACTTATCAATGCCCGTCGGCAAGCCGTTCCGGACCTGGCAATTCATCACTCGCTCAGCCATGTCGCACATGCCTGTCAGCAGCGCGCCGCCTCCGGTCAGAATCCCGCCTTCCAGTAACGATTGCTCCATGCCCACGCGAAGAATCTCCGCGTACACCCGCTCAAAGATTTCCTCGGCGCGGGCCTCGAGAATTTCATTCAGCTGACGCCGCGGAGCCTCCCGCATAGCGCGGCCCTCCGGCGACGGAATCTCGATCAGGCTATGGTCGGAAACCAAGCCCGTCATGGCGCATCCATACTGGCGTTTCAGGTTCTCGGCGTCTTCATAGTTCACTTTCAGTAACCAGGAGAGGTCGCGCGTAAAGTGGTCCCCTCCCACCGGAAACGATGTTGCCAATAGCAGCGCGTCGCCATCATAAACGGCCAGGTGCGTCGACTGTGCGCCAATGTCGATCACGGCCACGCCACGGGCACGATCCTCTGGCACGACGGCCGCGTAAGCCGCCGCCACCCCTTCGAAGATCGACTCTTCCACCGCCAAATGCGCCTGGTGGACAGCCGAGACCAATGCCTGGTGCTCTTGCACCGAGGCCGTCACTACATGAATGTTGGCCTCCAGCCGCGCGCACGAAATTCCCTTTGGATTACGGTAGCCGGCTCGTCCGTCAAGCGTAAAATCTTGCGGGCAGATCTGCAGCACCTGGCGGTCTTCTTCCAGCCTCACGCGAGCGCCCAGCTCGACGGCATAGCGCAAGTCATCAGGTTCTATCTCTCGCCGTCTACCGAACTCGTAGAGGCCACGGCTGTTCACGCCTGCCACGGAGCCACCCATCCCGATCACCGCCGAATCGACCGATACCTGTGCCCGCGATTCCGCCTCGTGCAGCGCGAACCGAATGCTCTCGGTCAAGGCAGCCTGATCTGTCACACGCGACCTGCTCCAGGCATTCACCGGTGCTTCTCCGTAGCCCAGAAAGCGGATCCCCTCGTCTTCCAATGCACAGATCACTACCCGGGTGCTGGAGCTGCCCAAGTCGAGTCCCGTTGCCAGCCTGGTCTTACTTGCCATCTCTGTCGCCTCCTACCGCCGTAATCACCCCGTCCACACGCAAATCAAGCATCGTCACATCCGGCCGTTTGGCCTCGATTTCCCTGTAATTCGCCAGAAAATTTTTGATTCGCCCCGCGTAATCGTCATCACCCAACATCAGATTCACCACTCGATCGTCGACATGCTGCGAGACGATCAAGTTGTTGGGATCCGCCACATTCACCTCCGAGATCCCGTCCGCTAAAGGCCCAATCTCCTTCAGCATTCCCAGCACCCGCCTCACCCGGGCCTTCCGGGTATCGAGCGGCTCGCTCTCCCGAATGCCTGTGATGACGGGCAACGTAAACTTCGCGGCCACCCGCGGCCGCAGAATGTATCCGTCTTTATCTATTAACGCAAACTGCGATATTCCGTCCTTGCGGTTCGGCGGCAAGTGAACGAACGCCACAGGAGTGCGCTCGCGCACCGACACCTTCAGCGTGTTCGGCCAAATCTTCGAAACGGTTGCCGCCTCCACCCAGTCGATCTGGAGCAGTTGATTACGCCGCGCTTGTACCGGGACGAGAAATAGACTTCGGCCAAAGTCATCGGCGAACACATGACGGATCTGGGAAGACGACGCATAATGCACTCCTTCTACGATTAAATTTGGACTTTTCCCGGCAAAATCATCCGCTTCCGCCACCCGGAAACGGTTATCCTTAATCAGGAACTCCTCTATCTGGTGCCAGGCAAACAGCACCGCGACCATGGCAACCACGCCCAGCAGTGACCAAAGCACGAAACGGCCCCACCGAATTTCGTTCCACCCCAATTGAGATAAGATTCCGGCGGCCGGCGATCTCGATTCGCGCGCGCTTCGCCCAGTTTGCCCATTGATTTCAGGCCGCCGGGCCATTTAGGGAGTCTCCCGCAGGGTGTCTAATATCTTTTCGGCCGCTTGAGAAACACTCCCGGCGCCTAGCGTGATGATGAGATCTCCCGGCTCGGCATTCGCCGCGATCGCTTGAATGCCTTCTTCCATGCTTCGTGCGTAGTGCGCGGAGCGGTGCCCGTAGGAGCGAATCTTCTCGATCAAGGCCTCAGTCGATACACCTTCAATGCGCGGCTCTGACGCAGCGTAGATATCGAGCAGATAAAGAGTGTCGGCCTGATGAAATGCCGTCCCAAACTCTTCCAGCAGATGTTTGGTTCGCGAGAACCGGTGCGGCTGGAACAGCACATGAATCTGCCGGTACGGTGAAAGTTTGGCGGCCGCAAGAGTGGCTTTTACTTCAGTGGGATGATGGCCATAGTCATCCACCACCGTCACGCCGCGTTCCACGCCGCGCACCGAAAAACGCCGGTCTACGCCAGTGAAGGAGGCCAGTCCCTCTCGGATCTGTGCCACGGGAACGTCCATCTCTAAACCAACGCCGATCGCCGCAGTCGCGTTCAGAACGTTATGGATTCCTGGAACGTGCAATTCGAAGCTGCCTAAATCCCCGGAGCGGTGACGCACGACGAAACGGCTGCCCGCCGCGGACAGATCCACCTCCTGAATCTCCAGGTCCACCTGCGCGGATCGTCCATAGGTAATGGTCCGGCGGCGGATTTGAGGGAAGATCTGCTGAACATTGTCATCCTCCATGCACACCACCGCCGCCCCATAAAAGGGCACCTTGTTGACAAAATCCGTGAACGCCGTTTGTATCTCTTCGATCGATGCGTAATGGTCCAGATGCTCGCGGTCGATGTTCGTCACCACGGCTAAAATCGGAGCCAGCTTCAAAAAAGATCCATCGCTCTCATCCGATTCCACGACCAGAATGGAGCTCTTCCCCACTCGGGCATTCGATCCGCCCATCGCCGCCACTCGACCACCCACGACAACGGTTGGATCGAGATTGCCGGCGTTTAAAATGGAGGCCACCATCGACGTCGTCGTTGTCTTGCCGTGACTGCCCGCGATAGCGATGCCAAACTTCAGGCGCATTAACTCGGCCAGCAGTTCTCCGCGTGGTATCACGGGAATCTGTAAGCGCCGGGCCTCAGCAACCTCGGGATTGGAAGGATCGAGCGCCGACGTCACCACGATCGCCTTGGCGCCCTCTACATTGGTCGCTTCGTGTCCGAGCAGAATCGTTGCTCCCAGCTTCGATAATCGCTCCGTAATCGGGCTGAGTTTGACATCGGACCCCGACACCTGGTATCCCAAGCTGAGCAGGACCTCCGCGATCCCGCTCATCCCAATGCCGCCGATTCCTACGAAGTGAACATGCTGGGGCTTAAAAAACATTTTTAGTTAATACTGCTTTGGCTTTCTGAATCGGTGTCAATGTTCGGTCCACTCTCTATTTTTCTTTGCCTGCTGCTGTTTCTTCTAATATGGTTGCGGCGCGCTCGGCGGCGCCCGGCTTTGCAAACTGCCTTACCTGCTGACGCATGCGCTGCAGATCTTCTTCGTTAAGCCGCAACATTTCCACCTCTTCGAAAAGGCGCCTGCCGTTTAACTCGGCATCCAGCAACATCCGGGCAGCGCCTGCGTTCACAAGGGTCTCCGCATTGCGCCGCTGATGGTCGTCGGCGGCGAAGGGCAGTGGCACCAGCACCGATGCCATTCCAGACGCCGCAATTTCGCTGACGGCTCCGGCCCCTGCACGCCCCACCACCAGATCCGCTCCGGCAAACGCTTCGGCCATATTGCGGATAAACGGGACCACCTCACCGTCTATGCCAGCGGTCGCGAATTCACGCGCTAGGGATTCATGCTCCGCCGCGCCTGTCTGATGAATAATCCGCACCGGGACGCCGACTTTCTGGAACAGCGGCCAACTCTCGCGCGAAGCTCTATTCAAAGAGCGCGCCCCGCGACTTCCACCCGTGATCAATACAGTGAAAACGCCATTCCGGGCTGGCTGTAATGCAAAAAACTCCGGCCGTACCGGATACCCGATCACCTCGCTTTTCGATCGCGGAAACCACGCCGCTGTCGAAGGAAAGGCCAACAATGCCCTGTGTACCCGACGCGCCACACGCCGATTCGTAAATCCTGGAATGGCATTCGGCTCCAGAACGATCAAAGGCACACGGGAAAAGAGTGCGGCCAGGCTCACCGGACCGGCCACAAACCCGCCCGTGCTGAAGACCGCATGTGGACGGAATTGCCTCACCAGTTGCCAAGCCGCCGCCACGCCGCCCGGCAATTGAAGCGCGGTCCGCATCTGCTTCCGCAGTCCCACCCGGTTCAGGCCTCCGCTGCGCACGAACGCCATATCGAAGCCGTCTTCAGGCACCAGGCGGGACTCCATCCCCTCCTGCGTACCGATAAATAAAATTCGGTGCCCGCGCTCACGAAGCACACGCGCCACAGCCAGCGCCGGGAAGACGTGTCCGCCGGTACCGCCCCCCGTCATGATGAATCTATAAGGCAACGCTATCCTGCATGCTCACTAACGCTCAAAAGCATTCCCATCAGGAGAAGTGTACTCAAGAGTGAGCTACCCCCGTAACTGATGAACGGCAGCGGAATTCCCTTGTTCGGAAGCAGATCCAGCACAACGCTGATATTGATCAGCGCCTGTACTACAACGCAAACCGTAACGCTGAGCGCCAGGTACTTCCCGAAGCTGTCCGCCGCATTCATGTAGGTGCGCATGCCTCGCCACAAGACCACAAGAAAGCCAATCACCAGCAGGCTGGATCCCAAAAAGCCCGTCTCTTCGCCGACCACGCCGTAGATAAAGTCGGTGTGCGCCTCCGGTAAATACAGCAGCTTCTGCTTGCTCTCCATTAATCCAGCTCCCACAACTCCGCCGGAGCCGACTGCGATCTTCGCTTGCCGTTGTTGGTATCCGGGATCGCTGGTGGACGCCGTCTTCTTCGCGTATTTCAGAATGCGGCCGTTTGGATCAATCTTCGCCAGCAACGTATGATTCTTATCGACGAAGTCGATAGCGCGCGCCAGCCGGTAAGGCTTCATAGCGATGAAGCCAAAGCCCAGCAAGGCGCCGAGAACGGCCCCGACAACCAGATATCGTAGATTCAGGCCGGCCACATAGATGACCAGCACGGTAGTGGCAACCAGCACCACTGCCGTTCCCAGGTCCGCAATCGCCACGGCCAATGCCAGCACGCTGATAAGAGCCACTACGGGCCGCAGCGTGTACTTGTCATTGACAGAATGAAGCCGCCGTGACAGGAAAAATGCCAAAAAGAGCGCCAGTGCCGGTTTGGCTAACTCAGAAGGTTGCAGTGAAAAGGGCCCCGCCTTCAGCCAGCGGTGGCTCCCTGAGTCGGTCACGTACACCATCGTCAGCAGGAGCAGGACCACGCCTAATCCGGCGAAAGCGAATCGCGGGTCGTTCCATCGCCGGTAGTCGCGCTTGGTGCAGTACAGCAGGAGTCCGAACGAAAAGACCGCCCAGAGCAACTGCCGCACAAAGAAATGCGTACTTGAAACATGGTACTTAAGCTGCGCCATCATCGATGACGAACTGTAAACCATCACCAAGCCAAAACACACCATGGCCAGAACGGTCAGAAATAAAATCCAGTCTGTTTTGAGTCGTTGCGCCATATCGCTTTTAAGACAATTCTTTCACTAAATGTTTGAAGGTGCGGCCTCGCTCTTCGTAGTTCTGAAACTGGTCAAAGCTCGCGCAAGCTGGAGCCAGCAGCACTGTATCACCCGCCTCGGCGTGGCCATGCGCGTACTCCACGGCCCGCGACAACGTCCCGCAGCCCACCAGTGGCAGATCTCCATTGAGCGTCTCCCTGATCAATGGGGCCGCTGCCCCGATCAACAGAGCGCCTTTGCCTTTCTCTGCCAGTACGGGCTTCAACGGCGCGTAGCTGCCGCCTTTATCCTTGCCGCCCAGGATAATCCATAGGTTCCCGGTAAACGCGTTCACTGCCTTCAGGGTCGCGTCCACATTCGTGGCTTTTGAATCGTTGTAATACTTCACGCCGCGGAGTTCACGGACAAATTCAATCCGATGCTCCACGCCAGGAAACGACGAAATGGCGGGAGGAATCGCATCGGGACTTGCTCCGGCCAAATGTGCTACCAGAGCCGCCGCCATCACGTTCTCCACGTTGTGCAGGCCAAGCAGGGGAATCTGTGAACGCATCATAAAGGGCTCGTCGTTGTAGAAAAGCTGGTCGCGTGCCATCCACAGTCCGGTCGCCAGGCGCTGCGATGACGAAAACCAGTGCACGGTAGCCTTTGTGCGTTCGGCAAAGGCGCGGCACGTGGGGTCGTCATAGTTCAAAATCGCCACATCCCCCACCTGCTGCGTTTCAAAGAGCCGCGCTTTCGCATCCGCGTAGTTCTCGAAAGTGTGATGGCGATCCAGATGGTCGGGGGTTACGTTGGAGCACACAGCGATCCGGGCACGAAACTGCTGGATGGTCTCAAGTTGAAAACTGGACAGTTCCAGCACGTTCCAGGCATGGTCGTGTGAAGTCCTGACCATTGACGTCACGGCTGTCCCGATATTTCCGCCCACCTGACAGGCGACACCGCACGATCGCAGTAGGTGTCCTGTCAGCGCCGTGATGGTCGTTTTTCCATTTGATCCCGTGATGCCGATCACCGGACCTTTCAAAAAATAGGACGCTAGTTCCACTTCACCGATGACGGGAACGCCCCGTTGCCGGGCAGCCACCCACATCGGAATATCGGATGGAACACCTGGCGACAGCACGATCACATCGGCCTGCAGGTATTCGGGCCGCTGCGGCACAATCTCCACGCCTATCGCCTGAAAGGAAGCCTGTTCTTCCGCCGAAGGTGCCTGTGAGTCCATGGCCTGAACAACGGCGCCCTGCTGTACGAGCAACGTCGCCGCCCCTAAGCCCGAACGCTTTATGCCGGCGACGACAACCTTTTTACCTCGAAAATCCACCGCAGCCCTGCTATCTCAGCTTCAGCGTCGTCAGAGCGAACAGAGCCATGACGAGTCCGGCAATCCAGAAGCGCACAATTACCTTCGATTCCGGCCAGCCCAGAGCTTCAAAGTGGTGGTGAATCGGCGCCATCTTAAAAATGCGCTTTCCGTTGCGGAGCTTGAAACTGCCTACCTGGAGGATGACCGACAACGCTTCGACCACAAAAATGCCTCCGATGAAAATGAGAAGCACCTCCTGCTTGATCAACACGGCCAGAATACCGAGGCCGCCACCCAGTGCCATCGAGCCTGTATCGCCCATGAAGACCTGCGCCGGATGGCAGTTATACCAAAGGAAGCCACACGTTGCGCCCACCATCGATGCGCACACAATCGTCAACTCCTGCGAGTTCGGCAAGTGAGCCAGATCCAGGTACTCCGAAAAGCTCGCATTACTGGAAACGTACGTAAGGGCAGTCATTGCTCCCGAAGCGATAATCATCAGGCCAGCGGCCAGTCCATCCAGGCCGTCCGTCAGATTCACCGCGTTGGAAGAGCCCACCATCACCAGAACGATGAAGGCATAGAACAAAACAAAAGCCAGCGGGTACGTCCAGAAATGCTTGGTAAGCGGCTCGATCAGCAAGTCAGGTCTGTACTGTTTGAAGAAAGGTATGTTGACCGCAGTCGAATATGCCTGATTGGCATGCAGCAGCAACAGGAAGAACCCGATGAGCATCGCGCACAGAATCTGAGCCCAAAGCTTCTGGCGAGCGGTGAGTCCTAGATTCTTTTTCTTGCGGATCTTCGCGTAGTCATCAATGAAGCCAATTGTCCCAAAGCCGATCAAACCGACCAGCGCGATCCACACATAACGATTGTTCAGGTTTGCCCAGAGCAATGTAGGCACCACAATCGATAGCACGATGAGCAAACCACCCATGGTCGGCGTTCCCGCTTTTTTCTGGTGCGATTGCGGCCCATCTTCCCGAATATGCTGTCCGAAACTCATTTCCCGCAGCTTTCGGATCATGGGAGGCCCCAACACTAACGCCAAAAACAAGGCGGTCAGGCTCGCCAGGGCAACTCGCGTCGTAATGTAACTAAACACGCGAAAAGACGGAATGTAATTGTGTAGAACTTCAAACAGCAGCCAATACAGCATTCTTATTGATTATTTTCCAGGACAGCGAGCGCCCTCTCAATGTGAGTTCCGCGTGAGCCCTTGAATAGAATTGTGTCGCCCCGGCGAATAAAATCACGCAAGAATGCTCCGGCTTCTTCGGGTTGGTCGAAAAAAAACGCGGCATGATTAGAAAGCCCAGCTTTTCTGGCTTCTTCCACCATCGGCTGGCTCATGCCGCGTACCCCAACTAGAACGTCGATTCCTGCTCCGGCAACATATTTACCCAAGTCGCGGTGCAGTCTCTCCGCCCAGAAACCCAGTTCGAGCATTTCTCCCAGCACCGCGATCCGCCGCCGGGCCGGTTCCGCACAAAGCACGTCCACCATCGCGCGGGCTGCTTCGGGATTCGAGTTGTAGCTATCGTTAAGAATGGTTACGCCGCGCAGGCTGCTTCGCTCACCGCGCATTTTGCCTGGAGCGAATGCCGCTATCGCAGGCGCTAGCTCTCGAAGTTCAATACCGAATAGTCTTCCGACCGCCAGGCCGGCCAGAACGTTTTGGATGCCGTGCCGCCCCGCGAGCACGGTACGAAATTGTACGCCCTCCACCTGGAACGCACTCTCTCCGGCACCGATTTCCAGATTCGTTGCCCGCACATCGGCGTTTGGCGATAAGCCGTACGTCAGCGTCTGCCCCCGATGTACATCGCGAAAGGCCAGAACGCGCTCATCATCGGCATTCAGCACCGCCACACCATCCCCGGGTAGTGATTCAATCAATTCACGTTTGGCTAGCGCAATCTCCTCAATCGACTGAAAGGCTTCGACGTGCGCATAGCCGACATTTGTAACAACGCCGATATCGGGCCTGGCCAGGGCAGCTAGCGCGCGAATCTCTCCGGCATGATTCATGCCCATTTCCATGACCCCGACCGCGGCATCTCCGGGCATTCGAAGCAGCGATAATGGCAGCCCTATGTGGTTATTGAAGTTTCCTGTGGTCTTGCCGACCGGGTACTTTACACCCAGAACAGCCGCAATAATATCCTTCGTCGTCGTCTTTCCGGCACTCCCGGTGACGGCTACAATTTTATGCCCCCACTGGCGGCGCGCCCAACAAGCGAGCTGCTGCAATGCATTGAGGGTGTCCGCCACCTTTAAAAGTGGACGCCCGGCAGCACTCACCTCTTCGCTGACAACGGCCGCGATCGCTCCGCGCTCAAATGCCGCCTGGATAAACCGGTGCCCATCGAAGTTTTCGCCTTTGATCGCGAAAAACAGATCTCCTTCGCCGAGGGTACGCGAATCGATACTCCACCCTCTTATCCGCGCATCCGCGGCCGGAGCCGAGGCGGCGGCACTAAGCGCCGCACAAACCTCAGCGAGCGAAAACTCCATTTGCCGCTACAAGCTTCCTTGCATTACTTGTTCCGGCACCACTGGAGGCTTTTTGTTTTTGCGGGCGTAGCCGAACGACCGAAGCACACGCCGCGCCACTTCGCGATCGTCAAAGGGAACCGGGCCATCGCGCAGAATCTGGTAGGTCTCGTGCCCCTTGCCTGCGAGTATCACGACATCTCCGGGAGCCGCCGATTCCAGAGCCTTTTTAATGGCTCGCTCGCGATCGGGCTCGGCCAGGTGCGGAGTGTCGAAGCGCCGCAATCCGACCATCGCATCGTTCATGATCGCCAAGGGATCTTCGCTGCGCGGATTGTCCGATGTCAGCACCACGAAATCACTGCCCTCCGCGGCAGCCATTCCCATCAACGGACGTTTCGTGCGGTCGCGATCTCCTCCACAGCCGAACAACGTAATGACTCGCTTCGGTCTCATGCCCCGCGCTACGGAGATGACATTTCGCAAAGCATCATCGGTGTGCGCATAATCCACCACTACGGTAAACGGTTGTCCTTCTTCTACCCGTTCAAATCTCCCCGATACTGTCTGCATTTCTGCCAATCCTTTCTGTATTTGTTCCTCACTCAGTCCATACGTCAAGGCAGCAGCGCAGGCAAGCAAAATGTTGTACACATTGATATGTCCAACCAGCAGCGATTCCACAGGGAATCGTTTCTCGCCCGCCACTACCGTGAAGCGTAAACCTTCAAAAGTTGATTCGATGTCTTCGGCGTGAATCCACAGACCTTCACGGCCCTGTGCTATGGGGCTGGAGGATCGGGGATGCATGCTATACCAGAGAATTTCCGTCCCAGGCAGTACATCGATTTTCGAGGCCCATTCGTCGTCGGCATTCAGCACCGCGAAGCGGGGGGGAGGACCGCTTCGCGGTGCAAACAGCAGCTGTTTTGCTGCGAAATAGGACTCCATGGTGCCGTGATAATCCAGATGGTCGCGTGTAAAGTTCGTAAACGCGGCCGTATGAAACTCCATTGCGTAAATACGCCCCAGATCCAGGGCGTGGGAGGAGGCTTCCAGCGTGGCGTGCGTCCCGCCCATCTGTTCCAATTCGTGAAATATACGGAACAGGTCCAGCGATTCAGGTGTAGTATTTACAGCCGGCAACACCCGGTTGCCGAGCCGATACTCGATCGTTCCCACCAGCGCGGTTGTCTTGCCCGAGCTGCGAAGGATCGCATCGATCAACGAAGTTGTCGTCGTTTTCCCGTTGGTACCGGTGACACCCGTCAGCGCGACCCGGCGATCCGGCTGGCGGTAGAAATTCTTCGCTGCTAATGCGAGTGCGTGGCGCCCATGGGGCACCTGCAACCACAGACCGGAGAAACCGCCCGGACGGGGCCGGTCACTCACCACTCCTAAAGCGCCTTTGGCGAGCGCGGCATTGGCATACTGCGCGCCATCGACTTTCGAACCGGAGAAGGCAAAGAACATGTATCCCGGCTCTACTTTGCGGCTGTCGTACGCGAGGCCACGCACGTCCGCGCTCAAGGCCTCCGTCGGCAGGCCACGCGAAATCTCAATTCCTTCCAGTACGCGCTTCAATTCCATGATTCATCAATGCATCAGCGCGCAAACCTGACCAGTATGTGTTCGCCAGGCACGATGAATGCACCTGCCGGGGGGCTTTGCGCCCGTGCCATGCCCTGCCCCAACATGTCGATTTCGATACCGTTCTGCGCCGCTTCTTCCATCACACTCTGCACCGTCTTGCCGACGAAATTGGGGACCTTCGGTCCGCTGAGATTCTGCTCCGCTCGTGCAGTGAGCTCGGAACTGCCCATGGCGGCCGTCGCCTCTTCGGGCGTCAACGGCGTCGCTAATCCGGCCACCGTGTCCTCGTCCGCTTCGTCGTGTCCCCGGCCTCTTTCTCTGCTCTTTTCCTTTTCCTTCTGAGCTAGTTCTTTCTGCTCCAACGCCTCGATCTCCTCGGGCACGTCGCGCCGCACACCTCGCAGCCGCAATGCTTCGGTAGCAACGGAATCAAACGCGGGACCTGCCGCCGTAGAGCCGAATCCGGCAGTGCCCGTCGTGCCTGACACGGTCACTACGATCAGCACCGATGGATTGTTAATGGGTGAAAAGCCCATGAAGGAAGCATTGTACTTGTGCGTGTAAGCGTGATGCGCAAAGTCGAATATCTGCGCCGTACCCGTTTTCCCAGCCAGACTATAGCCGACCAGGTGCAGGTGATGAGCCGTACCGTGGGGCGATGTCACCACGCGCTCCATCATCTGCCGCATCGTGCCTACCGTGCTCGGCTCCAGTACACGTACGGGAGCGTTAAACTTTGGATACTGTTTCGCTTCGCCCGGCGCCTGCTCCCAGGCGACTATGTGGGGGTGAACCAGGTATCCACCATTCGCGATGACGGCGCCCATGCGCGCCAATTGAACGGTGGTTACACTGACTTCATGTCCGAAGGCAACGGACGGCAACGACGTGGGTTGCCAGCGACTTAGGCGGCGAAGCATGCCCGGAGCTTCAGCAGGAAGCTCAATGCCAGTTCTGCTGCCGATACCAAATCTTCGTACGTAGTCGTAAAGGTTCTTGGCGCCCACTTCCATTCCAATCCGGATTGCGCCCACGTTACTCGACATAGCCAGCACATCCGCCATGGACAAATCGCCGTGGTTCTCCGCATCGTGCACGGTCCGCCCAAAGATTTTCATTACGCCGCCAGCGCAGGGAATGATGGTGTCGGGCCTCAGCCGTGTCGTTTCGAGCGCGGCGGCCAGTGTAATCACCTTGAAAACGGAGCCGGGTTCATAGGGAGCAACTACCGCGAGGTCTTCGCGGCCGTGAGGCTTCTCGCCGGCATGCAGCTTGACGCTCAGGTCGTAGGTCGGGTAATTGGCAAGGGCCAGGACTTCTCCCGTCTTTGGATCCATCGCTACCAGGCTTCCGTGGTCAGCGTGATTCTCCACGACGGCGGCCTGCAGTGCCTGTTCCGCAACATGCTGCAGCTGGCTGTTGATGGTCAGCCCCACCGTTTTGCCCATCACAGCGGCCTTTTCCACTTGGGATGCATACGGGCGCTGCTGGACGTCCATCTTCACCAACTTCACTCCGGGCGTACCGCGGAGGTCCTTGTTGAGCTTCAACTCGACGCCCGCCGCGCCTTGCCCTTCAGCATTGACGTCGCCGATGACATGCGCGGCCAGTTGCCCATTGGGGTAGGTGCGAATACTGCCCTGGCGAATCTCAAGCCAGTCGAGCTTCAGCGCTCGAAGCGTGTCTGCCTGCTGCGGGGTCAGGCTCGATTCGACGACAAAATATCCGCGGTGACGCCGCGATGCTGCTGCCGCTTCGAGATCGCTTTGAAGCACAGTCGCATCCGTACCGAGAATGCGGGCCAAGAGAGCTGAGGCCAGCTCTTTGTTGGGAATGCGCTGCGGATTGACGATCGCCAACTGGGAAGCGGAACTAATGGCAAGATAATTTCCGTCGCGGTCAAGAATGGCACCACGTGGAGCTTCGATCGGCTCCAGCCGTTCTTGCTGCGAGTCGCCCAACCTCACGTAGTGGTCGTGCCCGAACACCTGCAACTGCAGGAGACGGACTACAACAATAAAGGCCCATCCGCAGAGGATGAGCCCCATTATCAACAATCGTTCGGTCGATTTTGCGAGCGGAGTTAATGGCGGCCTCTTCATTGCCATCTACCAGCACTTCGCGAAACGAAAAAGCGGTTAGCGCGAAGCAACCTCCGTATTCAAAGGAAGTACGTTCTTGGCTTCGGTCTTATTCTTGCCGTCCAGAAAGTGCACCTGCTGCGGAACCGGCTCCGACATCTTCAGCGATTTGGCGAGCTTTTCCAGGCGCACCGGGCTGAGCAGCTTTGCTTGCTCCAGGTCGAGCAGCGCGGCTTCCTGCTTCAGCTTGGCCTGCTCCTGGCGCAGGTTCTGCAGGTTGAAGCCGGCCATTGTGTTGTAGGCAGTCGGCACGAGCCCGGCGATTACCAGCATGGCGGCCACCAAGCCGGTCATTACTGTCCGGCTTCGGGCGCGCCGCGCAGCGGGATCGGCGGCACGAACCACAGCGCTATTGTCAATGCGCTTGACGAAAAAGTAGACATCCTCGTTTGCAATCGGACGTAAGCGGCAACCTTCTGCCCGCGTCCAAACCGCCGGCCGCACATCGGCCAGCTCTCCCACACCCACGAAACGATTGACAATTGTTGCAAATGAGGCCATGCTCTTCAGTCCCTTCTAAAACTCTCGACGTGCAGATTCGTTCCGCACTATCTCCACTGCCCGCAGCTTGGCGCTGCGTGATGCCGCGTTTTCAAAAATCTCTTCCTCCGCTGGCCTGACGACGTGCTTCGTCAGAATGGCTGCCCGCTTGTCCCGCGACAGCGCTTGAAATGCCCGTTTCACCATTCGGTCTTCGGTTGACATAAACGTCAACACCACGAATCGTCCGCCAGTTTTGATACGCTCCGGGGCTAACCGGAGCAGATGCTCCAATTCCTCAAACTCGCCGTTCACCTTCAATCGCAAAGCCATAAAGGTCTGCGTTGCCGGGTGAATTCTCCCCGTTCGCGGCACGGCTGCCTCAATGACGTCGGCCAAGCGGCGGGTCGTCAGGATTGGCCGCGCGCGAACGATTGCTCTGGAGATTCTTCTCGACCTCCTTTCTTCACCGAGCTGATAGATCAGATCGGCGAGCGCCTTTTCAGGCATTTCGTTCACCAGATCCGCGGCCGTCAACTCCGTACCGCGGTCCATTCGCATATCGAGTGGCCCGTCCTCCATCAGCGAGAATCCCCGTTCGGGACTGCTCAACTGATAGCGGCTCACGCCCAGATCCGCCAATATCCCGTCCACGGCGCCCACGCCGTATGTCGCCAGCGCTTCGGGCAGCCGCGAAAAAACTCCATGAAAGAACCGGACCCGCTCCCCGCAGCCCGCTACGTTCGAGCGAGCCATTTCCAACGATTCCGCGTCCCGGTCGCATGCAATCAGAAAGCCGCTTGTCAGCCGCTCCGCGATTGCCCTCGTATGACCCCCGAGTCCCGCGGTCATGTCCACATACACACCGTCGGGCCGAATCGCAAGGTATTCCAGCGACTCCTTCAGCAGCACCGGATAATGCAGTGTCCCGCTGGCGGCATCCATACATGCCGGCGTTATCGCAACCCCTTCTTTTCAAGCGTCTGCAGCTTCTCGCCAATTCCCTCGCTAGCCTTGGCCAGCCGCTGCTCATATACGTCGCGTCCAATAACATCGATGCGCTGTTTGAAACAGCGCAGATAAACCTGCTCGTTTTCCAGCTTCAGCGCCCGCCGCAGATCGGTCGGGACCAACACGCGGCCCTGCGAATCGATTTCCGAATCGGCGCCATAGTGGTAAGCTATAAAGGCTACGTCTTCACGGATGTCGGCGTCATCGCCCGCTTCCTCCAACATGCTCTCCGTCTGCCGCCAGACGGAGATTGGGTAGATTCTTGCGGTAGAGGCATTCAGCGTTGTGACAAACACTTTTCCATCTCCAAGCGCGCTCAGGTACTGCGTAATGGCAGCGGGCAACTTCAAACGGCCTTTTTCATCTACGCGGGCGCTCAGGAACCCTCGGGGGGCTTCTACTGGCGTCGCCGCGCCGGATTGACCGTTCTCATCTGCCACTTCCAACCACTTTCGGCCCTTTTAATCCACTTGCTCGATACTCGCATTTGTAGTGTGAGAATGCAAGGAAAAATTACAAGGTTTTTCTCGTAAGTTGTTGTATTCGCCTTTCTTACGCCCCAACACCTTACGTTCCTCAGCTAATCCTCAGGGTATTCCTCAGCTAATCCTCAAACTAATTTTTAGGTGGGAACAGGCCGTGCGCCGACGTCCCTGTCGAGGGATGAAGTACTGCGTTTGCAATGGCGAGCGGAGACACCTGGTACGCACAGGACGCCCGGGCTGGGCAGGCTCGTGCGGGTTTCTCAGCAGATCGGACCCCGCTAGTACGAACACGTCATACTCGGGAACGCCCGAGCATGTAATAATTACCTACTCAGGATGATTGTAGTTCAGTATAGCTGAACACGCGGATCACATAAGGTAATTTCTACCGGAGCCATGGCGGCAGGGAATGTAATTCCGCGGACTTTGTACCTCCCGGCCTGCATGGATCGAGAATCGCTCGGCACGTTAGATGCGCCAGCCTCCCTGGAGACGGGAGTACCGGTTGGAGGGATGGTGTGCAGCACTGGAATGCGTGGGCCACCTCGTGACGCCTTCACCCGACTATTCAACTACGATACGAGTGCCACTTGTAGACTTGCTTCGCGACAGGCGCTCGATACGCTGATCGACGATGTCGCGAATGCCGCGCAGAAATTCGATGCGGGCCTCACGAAAGTGATTGCACGCGGTTTCGGGAGGAAAAAACAGTTCTGCAGCTTCTTCCAAACCTTTTCGAATGGTTCCGCAGAGGCAATCCGTTTCTCGTTTTGCCTGCGCTTGTTCCGAAGCTGTGTCACTCATGCTGCTGCCTCCTTCATCTCCACTATCAGCATACGCCCGTCAAACCGTGCCCGAACCGGAACCAGCGACGCCATCGTGGTGGGAAGCCCTACATGGCGGCGAATTGTACCGATTTCCACGACAAGTTCATCGTTCTTCTTAAATAATCCGACCTCGCGTTTTTCTGTGAACGGCAGATCGAGATGGACCTCGTGACCGTGTTCGCCGCGGACGAATGAGTACGGCGCACTCCTGCGGCTAACGGCGGATGGGTCTTCGGCCGGCCCATAAAGGTGTTGGGCGAGCTCGCGCAACCGAGCGTAGCCAAGAACCTCGTTGCGAAAGAGAGGAACTTTTCGGATTGGCACCGGAGCAAAGTACTGTTCGATTTCCGCAAGCGTTCTCCTTTGGGACTCGCGCCAGCTTATAAAGAATTCGTCGTGCACTTCGTCGGGGATCACACGATTAACAATGATGTTATCGACTGTGAGGCCATTTAGCGAGAAGTAGACAAAGGCGCGCTGCGTTTCACGGAGCACCATCTTTTCCGGGTTCGTCACCAGACGCACGCTGGTCGTGGCGGCGTCTTCCAGAACCAAATCGATGCCCTCGATCTTTTGGAAAAGATCGGCCACGTTCTGGAAATAGGTATCGGGCGGCAATTCTACCGGTGAGAGACGATTGGCGAACGGGCGGACCGCCTTCATGATGCTCCGCTCGAACCCGAAAACATGCTTCATATACCAGTCGAGCGTAGTGGGGAGACTGACGAAGCGGAGCGACTCGGCGGTAGGGGCGCAGTCAAGCACGATTACATCGAACTCGGTACCCTTTCGATACTGGTTGACGTACATCATGGCGCTGAGTTCTTCCATTCCGGGGAAGATGGCCATTTCGTCCGCTTCCACTCCCGTCAATCCGGTGGTGCGGAGAATGGAGGTAATGTAAGCCGAGATGGCCTGCCAATATCGCTTAATCTCATGGTTGATGTTCACTTCCTGAATAAAAAGGCGATCGGCGATGTTTTGTGGCTCGGAGGTACGGCCATGAAACAACGCTTCGTCCAAGTCAAAAGAATCGGCCAGACTATGGGCGGGATCGACGCTCATGGCTAGCGTTCGTTTCCCCAGTTCCGCGAGGTGGATCGCGGTAGCCGCCGCGACGCTTGTTTTGCCGACGCCGCCCTTTCCGCTGTAAAGGAGAATTCTCATTCTCTTTATGATGTTCACGCTGCGAAAAGCGAAGTATTCTTAGTTCATGTCACAGCAAGTTTGCCTTACCCGCCGTAGTGCTTTGAAAGCAGCCTTTGCCTGCGTGGCTGCTTCACCCCTGGTCTTTGCGCAAGAGCCTAAACGTGTCAGCCCCCACGAAACTGTATCGGTCGACCTGAACGGGCAGAAGATTAGCATCACTTATGGCCGTCCGTCTTTGAAGGGCCGGAAAATGCTGGGCGGTGAAAATCCGTATGGAAAGGTATGGCGACTAGGGGCGGACGAGGCCACAAAGCTCACGGTCAGTGGCAAAACGGTTGTTAACAACGCACTGGAGTTGGCGCCAGGGAGTTATTCCTTGTTTGCAATTCCCTACTCTGACCACTGGACGATGATTGTGAACAAAGTAGCCGAGCAATGGGGCGCGTTCAAGTATGAGCAATCCGAGGATCTGGCACGGTTCGATTTGAAAGTGAAGCATCTCGACTCGCCGGTGGAGGAGTTCACAATTACGCTGACCAAAGAGGGGAACAACACAGCCAGAGCTACTTTTGCCTGGGGCGACGCGTCGGTCTCGACAACATTCAAAGCGCAATAAGCGAGAACGGGAACCTTTCCAGAGTTCCCTGTCCTGTGGCATCGTCCCGAGCGACTTCAGCAAGGGGAGAGAACTAGCGTAGGGGATTTCCCAATGCCAGCGTGCGATGAAAGAGATCCAGCATCAAACCGTAACACTGATAAGCCAGAGCGGGGTCATAGCGGTAGCCCTCGTCGCGAATGAAGGCATGGGCGCCGTTTACTTCATACCAGGTAAAGTTGGCGTTCACTTCGTCCAAACGCGCTTTAATCCGATTACGGCCTTCCAGTGGAACGTGCGGATCCTGGCGGCCCCAGATGTGCAGCAACTCCCCTTTGATTTCGCCGGCGCGCTCCAGTGAATTGTCTTTTTTTCCCTTTCCGAGGGTACCGGAATGGATATCGGTTGCATAGAAACAGACGGCGGCAAGAACATCCGGATTCATAGCGGCGCGAAATGCCAGATGACCGCCGAGACAGATGCCGACCACGCCAAGGCGCCCCGTACAGTCCTCACGCTCCTTTAAATAGGCGAGCGCGGCGCGGGCGTCCTCATCGTAGGAGGATAGCTGCTTCTCGTATTTATCGGCGTTGCCCTTGTCGGCTCCCGCCTGATCGTAGGCGAGAACAGCACCAGCGGGCTCGAGTTCGTGGTACACCTCGGGAACAGCCACTAGATAACCATGTCCGGCTATCATGGCCGCGGTACGGCGGATCGGACCTGTGACCTGGAAAATCTCCGAGAACAGAACGACTCCGGGGTACTTGCCCTCCGCCGCAGGACGGAAAAGGTAGGTTCGCATGGGACCGGTAGAACTCGAAATGTCAGCGATAACGTCATCCTTGATAGTCATGGTGATCTACCAATATTAATCAAGTACTTTTGCCGAACAAATTTCAGTACAGATTAGCACCCGATCTGCATCTCAGAGTCTGTAATGAACCAAGGAGCCATAACTATGACCTCCCCGAACCATACTGGTGATGACCTATACGTAATGCGGTGGGACGCGAGCCCTTACTACCTTCAGCCCGTCGATGACGAGGATGACGACGACTTGGACGAGGAAGACGATCTCGACGACGAAGATCTGGAAGACGAATTAGACGACGAAGATCTGGACGAAGAGGACGAGGATGACCTCGACGACGAAGATCTCGACGATGAAGACCTGGAGGATGAGGAGGACGAGGAGGCTTAGAAGAAAAGCCGGGACAGCCCGGCTTTTGTAAAATCTCTTATAGAGCATCGCGTCGTAACTGTAATGGGAGGCGAGAACTGAGGCTCATGGCGATAAAAAGCTGGATGTCGCTTTTAGAGCAGACCTTCCAAAACTGGAACGACCATCAGACCACCAGACTGAGTGCCGCGGTCGCATTCTATTCGCTTCTGTCCATTGCGCCACTCCTGATTTTTGTTACAGCGTTAGTAACGGTAGTGGTGAGCAAACAAGCCGCCCAGACTAATCTCATTCACGAGGCGAACCAGTTAATGGGGAGCCGGGGAGGAGATTTTGTGCGCGGACTGCTGAAGAACGTGCATAAACAGTCGTCTGGAGGCTTCGCTACCACGGTCGCCTTTATCACGCTCCTTTTCGGCGCGTCGGGAGTTTTCTGCGAATTGCGCGACGCGATGAATACGATTTGGGATGCCCAATCGAAGTTCGCGAAAAGCTGGCGGGGGATGGTGATGCAGCGCCTGTTTTCCTTCGGCATGGTGCTTTCGGTCGGCTTCCTACTACTGGTTTCACTTATTCTGAGCACTGCCCTGGCATTCATCGGAACCTTCTTCGCTTCCGTTGTCCCGTTCCCTCCGGCGCTTCTAGAAACCTTCAACTTCCTACTGTCGTTCGCCGTCATCACGTTTCTCTTTGCCCTGATTTTTAAGTTCGTTCCGGCCGTAAAGGTGCCCTGGGAGGATGTAGTGGTGGGGTCGGTGGGAACGGCCCTTCTCTTTACGATCGGGAAGTTCCTTCTCGGACTCTACCTAGGCAAAACGAGCATAGGCTCCACCTACGGCGCAGCCGGGTCGGTAGTGGCCCTGATTGTCTGGGTGTATTACTCGGCGCAGATATTCTTTTTTGGCGCAGAGTTCACGCGTGTTTATTCGGATGCGCGAATAAGGCGGGAGAGAGAAGCGCGGGAAAGACCTCGCGCATCTGAGACGACACCCAAAACCTTTCGAGCCAGCGCTTAGGTCAGGGGATGCTGCCTTTCGGGCGGCAGGCTGGAGCCCGGTTGCTCCGGCAGATTCGACCGCGTTGAATTTGAGGCCGTTAAAGCATCGCGTGCAATCTTGCGTCGAGCAGATTCCATCCACGTGGAGATTTCGTGCTGCAATTCTTTTTCTGAAAATTCGAAGCCGACTTCCTTGCCGTTGAACTCCTGCTTCAGGATGCGAGAGCGGTAGTAGGACTGGGCGATGCTGTTGAGCCGTTCCTTGTTTTTGGCCACTCGCTCGGCCTGCTCCTCTTTAAGAGCGCGTATATCGGCATCGCGCTGCCTCCGAAGCCGGCCTTCCTGCACGCTGAGATTATTGAGCTGTTTCTGGTAGGCGAGGAAAGTTTTGGCGTCTGCCAGCGAGGCGCGGGCTGCTTCGTTTTCGTTCTCAAACAGCGGCGCAAATTCCAGGCGACCCAAGGCGTAGATGCCCGCATCGAGGGACGGAATTCGCAGCAGACGCCACTCCGCGTCGGCGATGGATTGGACCAAAATCGCTTCTTTGTCACCGATGGGCTGATGCTCGCTACGGAAGCGTTCCAGATGTGCTTCATATAGATCCACATCATCGCCGTGCAGCAGAACGGTCCGACCGGTGAGTCCGGTTTTGACAGCGTTGAGGGCGGATTTCGCTTTGCCCTCCGGCGTTTTGGGTCCGGTAGAGAGTAGAGCGTTGGCGCGGTTCGCCTCGGTTTGAGAAACGGTGGACATCGAGATGGTCTTCCCTTTGGTATTGGGCACAAGGCCGACAGCCTTCCTGGTCAGGGCGCAACGAGCGTCACACGTTCGGGACCGTCAGCCTTGTGCGGTAGAAACAATAGCATGGCGTTCCAAGGGATTCTCTGTAGGTTGTTGAACCTACTAGGAAAGTGGCTTGTGACCGAGTTTTTTGTGGGTTACTTGCAGGAGGGAAAAACAGAAAAGGCGAGGAATGCGCGATTCCCCGCCCTGAAGGGAAAGAAGCCTCAGCCGGCCACCGGAACGGCGACGGGTTCCACGTTCAGTACAGCGGCAATAGCCGAGACAACGGATGCTATACGAATCGCAGCGGTAATGGTCTCCTCACTTACGCCTTTTTCGATAAGAACGCGTTCGTGAGAAGTGATGCATTTGCCGCAGCCATTAATAGCCGATACAGCAAGCGACCAGAGCTCAAAATCCACCGGGTCGGCTCCGTGCTGGCGCATGATGTTCATGCGAAGCCGTGTGGGAATGGTGTTGTACTTGTCTTTTTCCACCAAGTGCTGGAACCGGTAAAAGACGTTGTTCATTCCCATGATGGCAGCGGCCGCTTTCGCACCTTCCAGCGCCTCCGGAGCCAGATACTTCCGCGCCTCATCGAGTAAGGCGGAGTAGACATCCTGGTTGCCGGCCGCCAGGGCGCTCGCGACCACGGTGCCCCAGGTCTGCTGAGGCGTGAGCTCGGTTTGGCGAAGCAGCGAGGACAGATTGAGTTTCAGATCCTTGGCGTAGCCCGGGATCGACTCCTGCAGTTGTTCGAGAGTGACGGTCATCACCTCTCCTAGCTGGCGAGTGCCGCGGTGAGGGTTTCCTCGCCCTTTTCCCAGTTGCAGGGGCAAAGCTCGTCGGTTTGCAGTGCATCGAGGACGCGAAGGACTTCCTGAGGATTGCGGCCCACGGAAAGATCGTTCACCGAGACGAAGCGGATGATGTTGTCGGGATCGACGATATAGGTGGCACGTTGCGCGACGCCCTCGTTAGGATCGATGATTCCGAGATGGCCGGTCAATTCGCGCTTGATATCGGCCAGCATAGGAAACGGCAAATCTTTCAGATCTTCGTGATGCTGCCGCCAGGCCAGGTGAACATATTCAGAATCAGTGCTGCCGCCCAGGATCTGCGCATCGCGATCCTGAAACTCGCCGTTCAATTTTCCGAAGGCTGCGATCTCGGTCGGGCAGACAAAAGTAAAATCTTTAGGCCAGAAAAAAAAGACCTTCCACTTTCCGGAATAATCCCGGTCGGTGATTTCGCGGAATGCCGACTTGTTATCTGTACTGACAGTGGCAGTCAGTGAAAAATGAGGAAACTTATGGCCTACTCCAAGCATTAGTTTGTAAAAATATCTCCTTTATAGATCTCTGTAACGTCTTCCAATTGTGTGATGCGGCGAGAGCCGAATTTGACTCGCCGGGGGAGTTACAGATCATTGAAAACAAGATAAAAGGGGCGCAATAACGGCGGTTGCCCGACATGGATTCGAACCACGAACTTGACAGGGTTTTGAAGTCTCGCAACTTATTGATTCTACAAAGTCGCTAAAAGCATCGAAAGCAGTTTCCTGGTACAAAATTGGTACAAAAGTTTTTCCACGACTGCCATGCCGACTTCGGTTCCATTGACGAAAACACGTTAGAACGAACGGAGAAAACTATCCAACCGACTTCTCTTCTTCTGCCACGCGCGAAGCCGTACCCTTTTCATAAGACGCCTCCACTCATTTTAGACCACTGGCCGCATCCATTCCAATTTGCTATGGTTTGGGCGATGTTGTTTTGATAACTTGAGTCTGCAGGGGGGCGTTCGTAGTGCAGATTCCTCGAAGGGTGAATCCGCAACCAGGCAATTTGCGCTCCCCACCTTTCCTGTATGCCCTGTAATCATAATGGGAAGCGCACATGCCTCAGGCCGTTGATCGCGAGCTTATTCAGATCGGTACGATCGCTCAGGTCCACGGCCCGGTCGTCGATGTTGCCTGCTCGGCCCTGCCGCCCTTGCACCAGGCGCTCATCACCCGCATGGACCATGAGACCTATACCTTTGAAGTCCATCAGCATTTGGATGAGGCCCACGTCCGAGCAATTACCCTCCATCGCACTGCGGGCCTCCGCCGGGGCATGCCGGTGTTCGACACAGGAGCGTCGCTGCACATACCGGTGTCACTTGAGTGTTTAAACCGTTTGTTGAACGTCTTCGGGCAGCCTCTGGATGGCGGGACACCGCTGCCTGACACAACCTACCGGGATATCCTCTCAAAGCCCGCTCCGCTGCATGAGGTACGTGCCGCGACCGAGGTTCTTGAAACGGGCATCAAAGTGATCGACCTGTTATGTCCTTTTGTCCGCGGCGGCAAAACCGGCTTGTTCGGAGGCGCAGGCGTAGGAAAGACGATCCTCATCATGGAATTCATGCACGCCGTGGCCAAACTGCACCAGGGCGTGTCCGTTTTCGCGGGCGTCGGGGAGCGTATTCGCGAAGGCCATGAGCTTTGGCTCGAGATGCAGAATGCCGGCGTGATGCCGCACGCGCTCATGGTCTTCGGTCAGATGGACGAATCTCCCGGCGTGCGCTTCCGAGTCGGCATGACTGCGCAGACCTACGCGGAGTATCTGCGCGACACACTCGGCAAGGAAGTTCTGTTCCTGATGGACAACGTGTACCGCTTCGTTCAAGCCGGCAGCGAGATATCGGGACTATTAGGGCGCATGCCCGCTACGGTCGGCTATCAGCCGACGCTGATCACAGAAGTCGGCAGTTTGGAGGACCGCATTTGCTCCACGGCGCGCGGCAACGTGACATCCATTCAGGCAGTGTATGTTCCTGCCGACGATATGACAGACCCCGCTGTAGGCGCCATTCTGGTGCACTTGGACACCACAGTCATTCTCTCCCGCGCGCAGGCGGGCAAGGGAATTTATCCGGCCGTCGACTCGCTGAAGTCGTCCAGCAAAATGATGGATTCGCGCGTGCTGGGCGAGCGGCACTACCGTGTTGCGAATGCTGTGCGAGAGCAACTGGCGCGCTACCGCGAGCTTGAAGACATCATCGCAATGCTCGGTATGGAGGAACTCTCTCCGGAAGACCGCCTCATCGTGATGCGCGCGCGCAAACTTCAGCGCTATCTCACGCAGCCGTTCTACGTCGTCTCGCGGCATACCGGTATTGCCGGAGTTTCGGTGCCACTGGAAGGAACGCTCGAAGACTGTGAAGCCTTCCTGCGCGGCGACTATGATTCGGTTTCCGAAGACCAGTGCTACATGCGCGGGCGGATGCAAGAGCAAAAGAAGTGAACACCTTTGTGCTTCACCTGCAAAGCGGGACACAGTACGAGCGCATCGAGGGAACCACCAGCTTTGCAGGACAGGACGCTTCCGGTAGCTTCGGCGTCTTACCGAGACACGAGCGTCTGATGAGCCTGTTGACATTCGGCCTGGCCCGCTTCCGCGTCGGCGAGGAGAACTGGCAATACCTTGCTGTGCCTGGCGCTCTCGTCTATTTTCACGACAACCAGCTTTATTTAAATACGCGGCGCTATGTGCGCGGCGGAGATTACGAAGCCGTGCGTGCCACTTTGCGAACGCAATTTATGGCGGAGGAGACAGAGCTGCATGAGGTGAAGCGGAGTGTCCAGCGCCTGGAGGAGGAGATGTTCAAGCGGCTGCTGGAGATGAATCGCGGAAGGTCCGCATGAACCCCGCCCCCGACGGACAACGAGATCGGCGCAAGCTGGCCGAGACTGTGGATAAGCAGGCCGAGCGCCTGAAGCGCGCTGAAAACGAGCGGCCGACCTTGCTGGCCGAGACTCGTTTCATCGGCACGATTGGGTTGCTTTTCATTCTGCCCGTGATAGCAGGCGCTTACTTCGGGCGGTGGCTCGACGAAAAGCTGGCAGGTTATACGGTGCATTGGACCGTGAGCATGATCTTTCTCGGGATCGTCATTGGTGCCGTAAATGTGTACTATTTCGTGCGGGAGTGAGAACGAGAATGCACATCAGCGAAACAGTGATCACCACTTGGAGCGTAATGGCGTTCCTTTTCTTGGCCTCTTGGCTCACGACGCGCCGGATGCAGCAGTCACCGGGTCCCTGGCAGACAGCGCTTGAAGGCGTGGTATCGGCTATCGAAGACACCATCAGCGCAGTGGCCCCGCAATATGCAAATCGCTTACTTCCTTTTGTCGGCACATTATGGCTATTTCTGGCGGTTGCCAACCTTGTCGGCATTCTCCCCGGCTTGCACGGGCCAACCGCAGATCTCTCGACTACGGCGGCGTTGGCGGTGCTAGTGTTCCTATCCGTACACTGGTATGGCATTCGTATCCATGGCTTGCGTGCATATTTGCGCCACTACCTTGAGCCGAATCCAATCATGCTGCCGTTTCATATCATCAGCGAAATCTCACGAACAGTGGCTCTCGCGGTGCGCTTGTTCGGCAACATATTCAGCCTGGAAATGGCTGCTTTGCTGGTACTGCTGGTGGCCGGCTTTCTGGTACCCGTACCGGTGCTTATGCTGCACATTGTTGAGGCTTTGGTACAAGCTTACATTTTCGGCATGCTGGCACTCATCTACATCGCTGGCGGAATCGAAACTCTGGAATTGAAATCCCGCGAGGAAGGAAATACACATGCATGATATGAACTGGTTCGTCGTGGTCTCGACTGCCGTCGCAGCGCTGGCAATTGCGATCGGCGCAATGGTGCCGGCGCTCGCGATGGGACGCGCCATCGTGCAAGCGCTCGATGCCCTGGCGCGTCAGCCGGAAGCGGAAAAATCGATCATGCGAACCCTGTTCATCGGGTTGGCAATGATTGAATCCTTGGCAATTTACGTTTTGGTGATCGTGCTGATCATTCTGTTCCGTAACCCCCTAATCGAGTACTTGACGAAATAGAGGCCAGCCGTGCAATTGAACTGGTCCACATTTCTGTTGGAGGTTGTGAACTTCCTGATCCTTGCGTGGATCTTGAAACGCTTTCTCTACAAACCTGTTCTTGACACCATCGCCCGGCGCAAAGCTGCGATTGACAAGACGCTTGCCGAAGCCGAAAGCAAGCACAAGCAGGCTGAGGCTCTGGAACTTCAGTATCAGAACCGGCTCGCCGATTGGGGCCGCGAGAAAGAAGGGCTCCGTTTGGCCCTGACCGGAGAACTGCGCGTGCAGCGCGAGCGGCTTACGGCGGAAATCCAAAAAGCGCTTGAGCAGGAGCGTGACAAGGAGCGCATCCTAGCCAAGCGCCGTTTGGCAGAGATGGAGGATCATGCGGCAGAACAGGGAATTGCAAAAGGTGTACAGTTTACGGCCCGGCTATTGGAGCGGATCGCGGGTCCGGAACTTGAAGCGCGGTTGCTTGGTTTAGCGCTCGAAGATTTCTCTTGCTTGCCGGCCATCCAACTCAAGGCTCTACAGGAGGCCTGCCGTGATACGCAGCATGGGATCAACGTCGCTAGCGCTTTTCCGCTGTCCGAGGCTCAGCGTTCCCAGTTAGTCCAGGCACTGCAACAAGTGACCCACGAAACGGTTGCCGCAATTTTCGAAGAGGACTCCTCTCTCATGGCCGGGCTGCGAATCAGCGCCGGGCCCTGCACGCTGCGCGCGAATTTGAATGACGAGCTCCAGTTCTTTGCTGAGATGGTGAAGCATGACGTTCGGCAGCAGTAAAGCGCGTCCGAACTGGCTGGAGCAATACCGCTTCGGGCTTCGTGTCACTGAGCAGGGAACGGTCGTATCGGTGGGTGACGGAATCGCTCGTATTGACGGCCTGCCTTCTGCCGGGATGGAAGAGCTTCTCGACTTTGCCGATGGTAGCCGCGGTTTGGTCTACTCGCTCGAAAAAAATTTCTTGAGCGCCATTCTGCTGCAAGAGACCCCTCTGCTCGCTGCAGGTACGTCCGTCTATCTTACTGGCCGACGGCTCAGTATTCCTGTTGGAGATGCGCAACTGGGGCGCGTGATCGACCCTCTGGGTGCGCCGCTGGATGGTGGCGTGCCGCCGGATTGTCCAGACCGGCGAGATCTCGAATCGCTGTCGCCGCCTATCGTGGCGCGTGAATTCGTCGACCAGCCACTGTACACCGGAAATAAGATCGTGGACACGTTGATACCGGTCGGTAAGGGGCAACGCCAGTTGCTGATCGGCGACAACGGTCTTGGCAAGAGCTCCCTCGCTATCGATTCTGTGATCAATCAGAAGGACAAAGACGTTTTTTGCGTTTATGTCCTGGTCGGCCAGAAGCGCTCCACTGTGGTCAGCACCATCGAGACCCTGCGGACGTCCGGAGCGCTCGCTTACACGGTGATCGTTGTGGCCGAAGCAACGGCGCCGCCCGGACTTAAGTATCTGGCGCCCTTCGCTGGTTGCGCGGTGTGCGAGGCTTGGATGGCTCAGGGCCGCGACACCCTGGTGGTTTACGACGACCTAACCGCGCACGCAGAAGCATACCGGGAATTATCACTGCTGCTGCGGCGTCCGCCGGGTCGCGAAGCTTATCCGGGCGACATCTTTTATTTACACTCGCGATTACTGGAGCGCTCCACTCGCATGGCTCCCGGGCATGGCGGCGGCAGCATGACAGCCTTGCCTATCGTAGAAACCAAGGAAGGCGAAATCGCTTCCTACATTCCTACCAACCTGATTTCGATTACCGACGGCCAGATTTATTTCGACTCAGCCTTGTTCGCGGCCGGCTTTCTGCCCGCCATTGACGTTACAAGGTCAGTCTCCCGCATCGGAGGAAAGGCTCAGCATCCCCGTATCGCCGAAGAGGCGGGCCACATGAAGCTCGATTATCTGCGTTTTCTCGAACTGGAGGTTTTCACCAGATTCGGCGCCCGACTGGAAGCTTCGGTGGAGGCCCAGATCAAGCGCGGCCGCGTGTTACGTGAACTACTGAAGCAGCAGCGGCTCGCGCCGCTTTCGGTCGAGCGTCAGATGGCGTGGCTGGTCGCTTATAACACAGGCCTGCTGGATAGGATCGCGCCAGCCGACATTTCAGAAGCCTTCGCAAGTCTGATGACCGGTGCCGCCAGCAGCGAACTGGGTTTGAACGACAAGCACGATGATTGGAAGCGTGCGGCGGAAGAATGGATCGGTAACTGGCTGAGCCAAACCGCGCGGGCCAGGACGGTGCCTGGATGAGCAGGCGGCGAGAGATCGAGGCCAGCGTTCGGAGTTACGGCGAGATCCGGGATATTCTGAACGCCATGAAAAACATGGCCCGCATGGAAGTCCACCGGCTCGGACGTTTTCTGGTCACGCAGCAGCGAGTCGTGGCGGGCATCGAGGCCGCGGGATCTGACTTCGTCGCATTTTATCCGGCGTTGTTTCCTCAAAACGAGCCTTCGCACGAGGTCTATCTGCTGCTCGGCAGCGAACGTGGTTTTTGCGGAGACTTCAACGAAGCGCTCTTGAGCGCGTTCGGCCGGCGCGGTATTGGCAAACAGGCTGAGGTGGTGGTGCTCGGAAGCAAACTCCGTGGCAAGCTTCCTCGTGATTTCCGGATCGCTGCATTTCTTGAGAGCGCGAGCGTCGTTGAAGAAGTCGAAGGCGTGCTGGTGCGCTTAACGGATACGCTTTCGGGCCTTGCCAATTCGCGGGGTGCGACACGGCCGCTGCGCATAATCGTGTTCCATCACCAGGCGCAAGGAGAGGACGTCCGGGCTTCGGTGCTGCAACCCTTCAGCCAACCTGCCGCTTCACCAAGACGATTCACCTATCCGCCACGCCTCTATCTGGATCCGGTTGCCTTCGCGAATGGCATGGTGGAACAGTATCTATTCGCCCGTTTGCACGAGTTGCTGTTTACCTCGTTGATGGTCGAGAACCAGATTCGCGTGCAGCACATGGATTCCGCTGTTCAGCGGCTGGAACGAAAGTCCGCCTATCTGCTGCGGCGCCGCAACACGCTCCGGCAAGAGGAGATCACCGAAGAGATCGAGGTGATCATGCTCAGTGCTGGGATGCTAACCTAAGGCACGCGACAGATTGCGCGACTGGTCCGTCCGGTCGCAGGTCACGAAGGCGCTACTCAGCCGGCTTCATAGCATCGAGATCTTCCGAAACCCATTTCTGTGCATCGGCCCGTTCATTCAGCCCGAAAATCTTAGTCACACCGGGCAGGATGAAACTGAAAGCCCGTATCGTGTACCGAATCCAATCCACATCGGTAACCACGGCGATCCGTTCCCAACGATGAAGATGTTCGATCCCGACCTTAAAATCGTCCCACATAGCGCCGACGCCAATCCCTGTAAAATCGGGGGCGACTTGATAGTAAAGACGCACCTTGCCCGGCTGCCGGAGTGCTTTCTCTACAGCCGGAATCAACACCGTTTCGTAATCGGCCTTGGTGATGTGGCCCTTGCATGCGAAGGCCAGAACCCCACATGGAAAGCCGTTCAATGCTTCGATCATCTGTTTCTTCCTATCGCCACAAGATCGGCTCTCTCTATTAAGCATCTTGGCTGACATCAACAAAAGTGTGTGCGCAGCCGATGCGGTTTTGGAGATTCAGCGCGCAAGACTTCGCCTCGTTGATTTTGTGCGGCATCGGCGCTTATCTGATTCGATTTCCAAATCCATGCCGGATTGGCTATGTTCCCAGTCATCAGTAACTTACAGTCTGGCTGACTTTGTACAAAATCCGTACAGCGCCTCGAAAACCCCTTGTAAGTTATTGAATCAAAAAGCCTGGTTCCCCGACATGGATTCGAACCACGATTCTCGGCGCCAAAGGCCGGTGTCCTACCGTTAGACGATCGGGGATTAAAGGGCGTCAGAAAACGCCGAACCTCAGTTTAGCAAACAGGTTTGGCTGCTCACCAATCCGCATAAGGAGTACCGTCGAGGCCCGTTTTGTCGGAGCCGCTGTGCACGTCGAAGATGCCAGGCGGGCTGTTTTGGCCGCCGATAGGCGTGTCCTCCATGGTGACTCGCCACGTGTCGCTGGAGCCGGTGATGGGATCCTGAGGAATCTGGCGGAGATAACCTTCGGAGACAAGATCCTGCAGAGTTTCCGGTGCTTTTTGTTTATCCGCGGTGTATTCGTCGATCATGTTGCGGAGGGTAAACAGATTGTTGCGCAGCACGCTCTCCTTCGCACGAATAATGGATTTCTG
The DNA here is from genome assembly GCA_035475295.1 of Bryobacteraceae bacterium. Taxonomy (GTDB): domain Bacteria; phylum Acidobacteriota; class Terriglobia; order Bryobacterales; family Bryobacteraceae; genus Bog-105. The sequence continues at coordinate 52,352 of DATIMM010000013.1, read as the reverse complement.
ATAAATGGGAATGGCAATGGCAAGGAGCACGGAAATAATCGCCATTACGATCATGAGCTCGATGAGGGTAAATCCACGCAGCAGCCGATTGCCCCGGCGGGGACCACTCTGCAATCGCTTGAGCCGCGATTGGATGTTCGTAGTTTCCAGAGTGACTACCATTCTGAGTACGGTGTCCCGTCGCTCGCCTTGTCGAGGGTTTTTGAATACACGTCGAATACGTTCTGGCCGCCAAATGACGTGGACGTGGGATCGTCCTGCATACTGCGCTTGCCCCAATCGGTATCGCCGGTCATGGGATCTTTCGGGATGTGGCGCAGAAAGCGCATCTTCCCGCTATCGCTGCCGGAGCTGATCTGATTTTGCATTTTGACTCCGTCCACCAGGACTTCCAGGGAGGGCGGATAGCAGAAGGCTTCGGGCGAGGCTGGCTGGATTTTCCCGAGGTCGCACATGTCTTTGTATTTGTCGATCGCTTTGCGCATTTCTTCGAGATCCTGGCGAAGTTCTTTTTCGCGCTCGCGCCGGATTTGATAACGGGTCATCGGCACGGCCATGGACGTCAGAATGAGCAAGATCGTGAAGGCGACTATGAGCTCGATAAGAGTGAGACCGGACTGCGTCTTGCGGCGGCGCTGAAGTCCGGATTCTTTACTGCTACGTAACATTGAAACAATAATCTACTTACCGTCCCGGAGGCTGGCCGGAAGAATTGGTTTGTGGTGGCACCGGCGGCCTAAATGGTGGACGGCTATCTGCCGGAGGAGTTTGGGCGGGTGCATGAGGAGGCGCTCCGCCGGGACCGGGAACAGCCGACGGCGCGTTCGGATTCGGCGTCACCGGCGGATTTGCGACATGGGGCGCATTCGGCTGGGGTGGCGGCGGTGGCTTCGGCGTCGCAGAGCCAGAGGGCGCGGTACTGGCGGGGGTAGCGCCTTCGGGCGCACCCGCTGCGCGCCGGATAACACGCGTAAAGCGTTCAGTGCCAGCATCGACGCCATCGGCCGCGATTTCCGTCCGGTCGGGCGCACGGACGATATGCGGAATGAGCGCGATCAACGTACTATCTCTGTTCCTGGTTTTTACTCGAGTGCCGAACAGGTATCCAAGTACGGGCATATTCGTGAGGCCCGGGATACCGCTATTATTGTCGTCCTGCTCGTTGGTGTTTAAGCCACCAAGCACGCTGACTTGCCCGTCCTTCACACGAACATCGGCTTCGTTCACGGTCTGCCCGATGATCGGCTGCTGTACGCCAGCAATGGTGGTGGTGGATTGTACGTTTGAGATCTCCGCCTTGATGTGTAGAGTAATATCGTTCGGAGCGTTCACACGCGGCTTGATTTCGATCTTGACGCCTACGTCGACTTGCTGGAACTGGGTGGTGGCATAAGGAATGGATCCTGGAGTAGCGACGGCAGAATTCAAAGACCCGGAAACATAGGGAATCCTACTGCCTATGGTGAGCGTAGCTGTTCCGCCATCGGTGGCGCGCAGTTGTGGCCGCTGCAGGATGCGAGTAGAGGCGTCCGATAACAAGGCCTGAATCAAAGCGCCGGGCAACGTGGTTGAGAAGTCACTGCTGGCCACATGGCCGAGTTGGGCCAACGAAATGGCGGTATTGTCTGTCGCCGTACCGGATCCGTATACTCCGGAGTTGATACCGGACGTGCCGGACGTAGTGGTGCCGGTTGTTCCCGTGGTGGTGCTTCCGCTGGTGGTCGTTCCGTTCGTGGTCGTTCCGTTCGTAGTCGTTCCATTCGTCGTGGTTCCGTTTGTCGTCGTGCCGTTGTTAGTTCCGGTGTTGCCAAATAGAACGGGGTTGCGTGGGGTGAAGTTAATGGGGATCTTCAACCCGCCGGTTTGTCCGGCCAGCGCAGCGCCAAGCGTGCGTGTCCGGTCACGGTTCACCGACATAATCACGACATCGAGCGTCACTTCGGATTTCGGCTGATCCAGGTCATGAACAAGCTTTTCGGCGAGGGCCACCTGATCGGTGTCGCCGCGAACCACAATGGCATTCTGGCTGGGAATCTGAAAAATGCCCGTGGTCAGTTTGGCACCGGTGCGGACGCCATTGAAGATCTCCGAGAGCTCGTTTTGAGTGGTGGCGTTCTGAATATAGAAGACCTTCACTACTTCATCCTGATACTCCTGGCGCTTCTGCTCCGTTTCCTGGGTGACGAAGATGGCGTTGTGGCTTACGGGCTTCCAGAAGGTATGAGTAATGAGACCGATGTAGTTGAGCGCTTCTTCCAATGTCGCGTTATTCAGATCGAGATTGAAGTTTTTGCCAGCCGCAGTGTCCACGCCGGAGGGATCGAAGAGAACGTTGATGCCCGCGAGTTTGCTGACGGTCTCGTAGAGCACACGCGTCGGCTGGTTGTTCATCTTGAGGCTGGTGATTTGATTGTTAAGCGGCCGCAGGGTGGGGGGCCCTTCGAGAGAATTGATGCGCTTCTCGACCGCCTGGCGGGCTTTTTCAGCGGGCGTGAGGACGGGAGCGCCGGCCGGGAGAGCGGTGCGCTCTTTAATCATCGCGGTGGTCTGACGAATTTCCTGCAGAGCGATCTCAGAAGAGGGGTCGGCCAGGAAGGCCTTTTGAAACTGGGCTAGAGCTTCATCCAGCTTCTGCTGACTTTGTAACTTGCGACCTTCAGCGATCTCGGCCTGAGCGGCTTCACTGCGGGCCCGCTGCTGGTAAAGCAGATACTCGGGATCCTGCGGATCCGTATCGAGCGCCTGATCGAAGTAGTGGAGGGCCACGTCGTATTGCTTCGCCGCCTCGGCTTTCTGGCCGAGTTTGAAGAGCTTGTCACCTTTTCTTGTGCGAGCATCGGCCTGAACCCCTACCAGGAGGACGCAGCAGAGGGCGGCGACGAACCGCACCATGTATAAGAACTTCACCTTTAGACGTATCCCCAGCCCATGTTAAACTACCGGCACACTGAGCCCCGGCTCTCAGAAAGACTAGTCCCCCCAGGGGTATATTCTTCTCTTCGTTGTTATGAATGACGCAGGCGCACCTGGTCCCGTGTAGCCGGAATCGCAACGGGCGGCCGGGATTTAACATTTATTTAAGATGGTTGTGAGGATTAGCGGACAAAAGTGCCCAAGCAAAGCGACGTAAAGGTCTTGAGCGATAACCGGTCCGCGGGCCATAACTACCACTTGCTTGACCGGTACGAGGCGGGAATGGTACTGACCGGGACGGAAGTGAAAGCAGCCAAAGGTGGAAAGATTCAGCTGAAGGAGAGCTACGCCGATGTTCAGGACAATGAGGCGTGGCTGATGAACGCGCATATCAGCGAGTACTCCCACGGCAACATCATGAATCACCCGCCGGTGCGGAAGCGGAAGCTGCTGCTACACCGGTCGGAGATCGAGAAGCTGCGGGTGGAGATTAGAGAAAAAGGATTATCTCTGGTTCCGACGCGGCTGTACCTGAAGGGCGGGCGCATCAAGATCGAGATTGCCGTGGGCAAGGGCAAGAAGTTCCACGACAAGCGGGAGGCAACCAAGGCCAAGGAGATGCAAGCCGAGGCCAAGGCAGCCATGGTGCGACGTAACCGCCAATAATTAACCACGTAAATATCACGGGATTGCTTGGCCTTCTGGAATTTCCAGAGGCCGAATTGCATCAGACGGGCAGAATCATGCAAGTTCAGATAGAAACATCATCAGTAGAGCACTTGACGGCAGACGCATTGGCAGTGATCTGCTTTGAGACGGAAAAAGAGAGTGGCGATCCCCGGGCAGCCGTATCGGCCGTGCACGTGGATCCGGAGATCGCGCAACAGTCGGGCTGGCTGGCGGAGCTGCGCGAATCGGGCGAGTTCGCGGGCAAGCTTTATGAGATGGCGACCCGACACCGGCCTGAGGGCCTGGCCGTGAAACAGCTTGTTGTTATCGGCGGAGGGAAGAAGGAGAAGTTTTCGGCGACTGAGATGCGGCGCATCGGCGGTGTATTAGTGCGCGCGCTGAAGCCCAAGGGCGTGCGAGATCTAGCGCTGGCTCTGGAGCCGGGCCACAGCGAGTATGTAATGGCAGGCGTGGAAGGCATGATTCTTGGCGCCTGGGAGGCGGACAAGTACAAGTCAGATCCCCAAAAGAACGAAAAGCGGGTGGACTCCTTTCGGATCGCTGTTCCGGGTGGAGATGAGAAGTCACTTCAAGAAGCAGCGGAGCGGGGCCGGATCGTGGCCGAAGCACAGAACCTGGCAAGAGATTTAGTCAATGAGCCGGCCAACAAATTAACTCCGGCGGCGCTGGCCGAGGCAGCCAAGGAAGTGGCATCCGGGGTCGGAATGCAGTGCGAGGTTCTGGATGAGGCGGCGATGGAGAAGCTGGGAATGGGCGCCCTCCTGGGTGTGGCACAGGGCAGCGAGAATCCACCGTACCTCATTAAGATGCAATACCGCCCATCGGTGCAGCGCGATGGCGACCATTTAGCGCTGGTGGGCAAAGGCGTAACATTCGACACAGGCGGCGTGTCCATCAAGCCATCCGACGGGATGGAAAAGATGAAGTACGACATGGCCGGGGCAGCGGCCGTGATCGGCGCGATGAAGGCGATCGGACAATTAAAGCCGTCGATCACGGTGACCGGATACATCGCCACGGTGGAAAACATGGTGAGTGGCAACGCGCAGCGCCCAGGGGACATTGTGACTACGCTTTCGGGCAAGACAGTAGAGGTATTGAACACGGACGCCGAAGGCAGATTGATCCTGGCCGATGCCATCACGTATGCGAACCGTAACGGCGCAACGCATATTATCGATGCGGCGACATTGACGGGAGCCATTTCGATTGCGCTCGGCCACTACTACATCGGCGCATTCACAAACAATGACAACCTGATGGACAGGTTCCTGAGGGCTTCACGTGCGGCGGGCGAGAAGACTTGGCCCATGCCGATGGATGAAGAATACAAAGAATACCTGAAAAGCGCGTTTGCGGACCTGCCGAATATAGGAGGACGTTACGGAGGCTCTATTACGGCCGCCTGGTTCCTGCGCGAATTCGCCGATCCGACGCCGTGGGTGCATCTGGATATCGCAGGCACGGCCTGGTTAGATGACGGCAAGGCGTGGCTTTCTAAAGGGCCGACAGGGGTCGCGGTCCGGTCCTTCGTTCAGGCTGCCCTGGATTGGAACCGCGCCAGCTAACGGCGGTAGCTGGCGAGCCAGCATCAGATTTTTCATTCATTTCGCGCGTAATTACTATTCGTTATGGGCGTCTAGGTACTGCCGGGATACGCTCGGCCGAGAACGCCGTGTTTAATCGGTGACATCTCGTAACGTGGGTGCAGTAAGCTCAGACAGCGGAGGTTCTCATCATGGAGTTGCGTGTTTTAGCGTTCGTTCTGGCAGGCGGTAAGGGAACGCGCTTATCCCCATTGACAAAGGAGCGTGCCAAACCCGCAGTTCCGTTTGGCGGACGCTACCGGATTGTGGATTTCGTGTTGAGCAATCTGATCAATTCCGGAATTTATTCGATCTATGTGCTGATCCAGTTCAAGAGTCAGTCTTTGTTGCAGCATTTGCGGGAAGGATGGGAGGTGAGCGGGTTATTGAAGAACAACTTCATTATTCCCGTACCGGCGCAGATGAGATCGCCGCACGAGGATTGGTATCGCGGGACCGCGGATGCGATTCATCAGAACATCAATCTGATCGAGCAGGCAGACCCGCACGTGGTGGTGATTTTTGGGGCGGACCACATTTACCGGATGAATATCCGCCAGATGGTGGAGTATCACGTGGACAAACGCGCCGGGGCGACGATTGCGGCGATTCCGGTCGACAAGCAATACGCCTCCGAATTCGGCGTAATCGAGACGGCACCGGACGGAGCGGTCAAGGGCTTTCACGAGAAGAGGCGCGATGCGCCTACCATGCCGGGCGATCCGACACGAGTCTACGCTTCGATGGGTAACTATATTTTTTCCACGGATCTGCTGCTGCGGGAGCTTTATGCCGACGCGCATAACGAAAACAGCGCGCATGATTTCGGTAAAGACATTCTGCCGGCGCTGATAGGCCGCGAGGATATGTACGCCTACGATTTTCAAACCAACGTGATTCCCGGCGACCCAATCGACCTGCCGCAGTACTGGCGCGATGTGGGCACCCTCGATGCCTATTACGAAGCGAGCATGGATTTGCGGGCAGTGTCTCCCGAGCTGAACCTTTATAACCGGCAGTGGCCGCTGCGAACAGCTAGCTATTCGGACGCACCGGCGAAGTTTGTGTTCGACGAAGAGAGGCGGCGTGGCCTGGCTGTGGACTCGATCATCGCCGGGAGTTCCATCATCTCGGGCGGGTACGTCAAAGGCTCCATTATTGGCCGGAACGTGCGGGTGCATACGGGCGCGGTGGTGGAGGATTCGGTTTTGTTCGACAGCTGCGATATAGGACGAAGGGCGAAGGTTCGGAAAGCGATTCTGGACAAGAATGTCAAGGTGGCGCCGGATGAGGAGATCGGATACAACCTGGAACGTGACCGGGAGAAATATTACGTGACCGATAGCGGCATCGTCGTGGTAGAGGGACACCGGTCGACGGTGGACGTGTCTACGCTGCAAGTCTAGAGGATCAGCTTTCGAACGCGGCCGCAGCTTTACCGGGCGCGATTTTCTTTCAGTGCTTCCTGGGCATCTCCGGACCCCGAGCCCGAAGCTGCCCAGCGTATTTCCGAATTCACTTCGGCGCCGAGCAACAAAACCGCCGCCGTAAGATAAAGCCAGAGTAACAGTGCGATAGCTGCGGCCAGGGAACCATACATATTGGTGTAGGACGTAAAGAACACATCAATGTAGAACCTAAACGCCAAAGCGGCAAGGATCCAGCCGACCACCGCCACCAGCGTGCCCGGCAGCACGGCAACGAGTGACTGGGTCCTGAGGTTTGGGGCAAGTCTGTAGACCAAAGCTATCGCGCCGGACAAACACAGGATCAGAAATCCCCACTGCACGAAGGGCCAAAGCCAGGCAAGCAGCCCCTGGGTTCCCGACTTGCCAGCCAAGAGATCGGCGATGCGGGTACCCCAGAAAATGGTAGAAAACGCGAGAAGGACAACGGCTTCGAGCACAACAGTCATGCCGAGCGCCAAGAGCCGGCGTTTCCACCAACTACGGTGTTCCCGCACATCGAAGGCGACATTGACGCCGTCGATCAGTGCCTCGACGCCATAGGACGCGGACCAGACGGTCAAAAGAAGGCTCACTCCAAGCCGGGCGTGGCTGGGATTCTGAAGAACCTGAGCAATGACCGATTTCATCAACGTGAAGGCTGCGTCGGGCATGGTGGGCTTTAGAGATTGGAGAAGTTGCTGCGAGAATTGCCGGTCGTTGGAAACGGCGAAGGCGGCCACCGAGCACGCGAAGGAAATCAAGGGAAACAGAGCGAGCATGAAGTAGAACGAAAGCTGAGCCGCGCGCCCCATCACGTCGTCGCGGCGGGCGTCCGCCAGCGTTCTCTTCAACAATGCCCAGGGACTGAGCCCCCCGAGGCGCAGTACCCAATGAGCGCTCCGCTTGTTCGCCTCGATGATGCCGGGGCGCCGCGCCTTCGCCGGTGCAGTACTCATGTTGCCATGTATTGGAGCTTAGTCAGGCTGAAAGGATTTCCTGCCTTCCCAAATTCCGGAAGCGGGCTTCTTCTGTGCGTAAGACAACAAGAATGCCACTGCGACCACGACCAAACTCCCGATGACGTTGTACCAGAGAAAGGAGACGTTGGTAAACGAAGCTGCGGCGAAGATGGCGAGTTCACCCGCGATTACACCGAAGAAAGTGGCTGTGCCCCCCACGCGCCTGAAGAAGAACGCAAGCACGAATGCGCCGAGCAGTCCGCCGTAGAAGAGGGAACCCACGATATTTACCCGCTCAATGAGGGGACCGAAGCCACGGGCTCCGACGATGGCGAAGCCCACGGCGTAGCAGCCCCAAAAAACAGTGAACCAGCGTGATGCCCAAAGATAATGGCGATCGCTTTTGTCGCGGACAATAAAGCGGCGGTAAATATCTACGACGGAGACAGTGGCCAAGGAATTGATTTCGCCGGAGGTGGATCCCATGGACGCAGAAAAGATGACGCCGATCAACAGCCCGATCAGCCCGACCGGCAAATAGGACTTCACGAAGGTCAGGAAAATGTAGTTCGCGTCATCAAACTTTTCACCGCCGTTGAGGTTTTCCACGATTTTGAGCGCCTGACGGCGGGTACGCTCATAGGCAACTTGCGCGTGCTGAAAGCGAGAAAGAGCGGCGCTTCTTTGTTCCGGTGACTCGCGGTTCGCCGCCGCCAGATCGTAGGCGGCTTGACGGCGGTCGGCAAATGCCTTCGCATAACTGAGTTGCGCGGGTTTCCATGCGGTGGTTTGCGCGGCGCGGCGGGCTTCGACGGGTTGAAAGATCATCGGAGCCGGATGGAACAGGTAGAGGACGAACACGATTGCCCCGATAAACAGGATGAAGGCCTGCATCGGAATTTTGACCACTGCGTTGAAAAGCAGGCTGGCGCGGCTTTGTGCAATGGACTTTCCGGTCAGGTAGCGCTGAACCTGGCTTTGATCGCAGCCGAAGTAGGCCAAGGCGAGGAACGCGCCCCCAATGATCCCGCTCCAGATGTTGTACCGGTCGTTCCAGTCGAAATGCAGATCGACCGGACTGACCCGACCCGCCTCGCGCGCCAGATGGAAAGCATCGAGGACGGAAATTTGCTGAGGGAGGGCATGGAATGCGGCGATCAGGCTGAGAATTAAGGCGATAAATATCATGGTCATCTGCTGAACATCGGCCCAGGTGAGGGCTTTAATCCCGCCCGTGGCGGTGTAGCTGATGACGAGCGCGCCGATGAGGACGGTGGTTAGGCGGTCGGACCAGCCCAGGACAGCAGAGAGTGCAACGGCAGGCGCGTATAGACCGATGCCCGCAGCCAAGCCACGCTGGATCAGGAAAATGCCGGCCACCAGGGCGCGGGTTTTAGCGTCGAAACGGCCCTCCAGGTACTCGTAAGCCGTGTAGACGCGAGCGCGATGAAAGATAGGAACGGCCGTGAAGGACAGAATGAGCATCGCGATGGGCAGTCCGAAATAGAACTGCACAAAGCGCATTCCGTCGACGTAGCCTTGCCCCGTGGTGGAGATGAATGTGATGGCGCTCGCCTGGGTCGCCAGAATCGAGAGTCCCATGGCGTACCAGGGCATGGACTTTCCGGCCAGGAGATATTTGTCGACGCTATTGCTGCCCCGGCCGCGATACATGCCGTAACCAACAAGGGAGATGAGCCAGGCGAAGAGAACAATCCAGTCCAGCGTTCTCATGCAAGCGCGCTTTTCAAAGAAGCGACTTGGGCGCGGACCACGGTGCCGGAAGAAATTGGAGGAGTTCGGGCAGCACGGCCAACGTGGAATTCCGTGAAAGGGGTCTGCTGGGCAAATTCGGAGAGTAGAGCAGACGTAAGGCCTCCTCCCACAACAATTTTGATCTGCGGGGCGGCGGCTTCCCGCCACTCGCGGAGACGAGCTTTACGCTGTTCCCACGACCCCTCGCCGCCATTGGTGAGGATGCGGTCCACGGAAGGAAACCGCTTGAGTTCGTCGATCGTCCCCAGAGGATCGCGCACGTGTTCGAACGCACGGTGAAAAGTGACCGGAACGCCAGGTACGGCCTCGAGGATTCTCGCCATGACGTCGAGATCGAGAGTCCCCTGCCCGACAAATCCCAGCACGAATCCGTCTATGTTAGTATCAGCGAAGGCTTTTGCTTCTGCTACGAGCCGAGTGACCTCTTCTTCGCTGCTGGCCTCCATTGAGGGGGAGTTCCGGAGAATGACGCGAACCGGAATCGAAACTGCGCGCGTAACTTCGCGAACGGTCCGAGACGTAGGCGTAAGTCCTTCGTCTTCTAAAGAGTGGGCTAATTCCAGGCGGTCCGCGCCGCCTTCTTGGGCGTCGAAGGCTTCCTCGGCGGAAGTAACGATCACTTCAAGCGTTCTGGTCATTGGATCACAGACGCATTCTAACGTGGACCCTGAACCGGCCTGACGCGGACGAATCATTTAGTATTTTGGATTACAGATACCCAGCAATATCACTAGTAGCAGGACAGTAGGGGATAGCGTAGGGTGAAAATTTCAATTAAGATAGGATTCCGCTGGCATCTGGTATGTTTCGCATCAACTTGCGGATCGATGTGAAAAACTGCCCTCATCAGCTAAACTTAAGACCGTGGGAAATCAAGCCACACGCCCGTCCATTAACGTTCTGATCGTCGACGATGAAGAATCGCAACGCGCCCCCTTGGCCGCCATGATTTCGGCCTGGGGCTATAACGTAGAAACGGCCGCAGATGGCCAGGAAGCGTTAGATAAGCTAGGCGCTTTTTCGGCGAATGTCATTGTGACGGATCTAATGATGCCACGCATGGACGGCTTTGAGCTGATGAAGCGTCTGGGCGCGGATGGAAACATGCCCCCCGCTATTGTGCTGACGGCGTTTGGAAACATTGAGACCGCGATCCAGACCATGCACGAGCTGGGGGCTTACTGGTTCCTGGAAAAGCCTATTCAGCCAGCGGCGCTTCGCGTCCTGTTAGAGCGGGCCGCTTCGCAAAGCAAATTAGTAGAGGAAACCGAGCGGCTGAACCGGCAGCTAGCCTATCAGGGCGTGCTGGTGGACATGGTGGGAACATCGCCGCAGATGCAGCAGGTGTTTTCCACGATCCGCCAGGTGGCCCCGAGCAAGGCAGCGGTTTTGGTCGTAGGCGAAAGCGGAACCGGCAAAGAGTTGGTGGCACGAGCCATTCATCAGTTAAGCAACCGGCGCGGGGGCCCCTTCGTGGCCATCAATTGCGCGGCAATGCCGGAAACCCTGATGGAGAGCGAACTATTCGGCCACGAAAAAGGCGCCTTTACAGGGGCCCTGGAACGGCGAGCGGGATGCTTTGAATTGGCCCAGCATGGAACGCTTCTTCTGGATGAACTGGCCGAGATGCCAGCTGGCACGCAGGCGAAGCTTCTTCGCGTCCTGGAAGATTCGCGGGTTCGGCGGCTGGGTGGCAAGAGCGAGATTTCGGTGGACGTCCGCGTGATTGCGGCTACGAACAGAGTCCTAGATGATGCCTTGAAAAAGGGCGATTTACGGGAAGATCTGTTCTACCGGCTGAACGTGTTTCAGATTACGCTACCGCCACTTCGGGCGCGCAACGGCGATCTGCCCGTACTCACGGAAGCGCTGATCACGCACTTAAACCGCAAACATTCCTGCAATATTACTTACGTCAACCCGGAAGTAATGGAAGCGTTCAAAAAATATGGCTGGCCCGGCAATGTTCGCGAACTGAGAAACGTACTGGAGCGGGCAGTGATTATGGCTGGCGAGGGCGCGATCCAGATGTCGCATTTGCCGTATGATTTCGGAGTACAAGTCGGCTCCCGGCCGCCCGCGCAGGTATTTGAGCCGGAGAGCGTTCGTCTCCAGGTGGGGACGACCGTGGGAGACGCTGAGAAGGCCCTGATCCAACTCACGCTGCAGCATACGAAGAACAACAAAACACGCGCCGCGGAAATTCTGGGGATCAGCCTGAAGACGTTGTTCAACAAGCTGAAGGAATACGGCAGTTCGGACGGCGCCGAAGCAAGCGCCTAGAAAGCTGCGGCTCGCCCCTGTGGCGAGGCTTACAGTGCCGGACCGCAGCGGAATCCCTATGCTACGCTGAGGATTCCTGCATACATGAGCGCATCGACCGATCTGAAGAGGACCCCGCTCTTCGATGTTCATACCGCGTCAAAAGCGAAGATGGTGGACTTTGGTGGATGGAACATGCCCGTTCAATATTCGAGCGTGCTGGAAGAGCATAAGGCGGTTCGCAATGCAGTGGGGCTATTCGATGTCAGCCATATGGGCGAGATCGAGATTCATGGGCCAGAAGCGCAACAGCTTGTGGACTACGTTTCGACGAACAAGGCAGCAAAGCTGAAGGTGGGGCAGGCGCACTACTCCGCATTGCTTTATGAGCACGGCGGGTTTGTGGATGACATTCTGGTGCACAAGGTCTCCGACACGCACTTTTTTTTATGCGTGAATGCGTCGAACCAGGAGAAGGACTTCGAGCATATCCGGTCGTCCAACCGTTTCGATGCAATTGTGGAGTTTTCGAGTGAGCGCTACGCGCAGATTGCGGTACAGGGGCCTAAAGCGGCAGAGACACTGCAGAAGCTGACCGGAACCAGACTTGGAGACATTCGCTATTACTGGTTTGCCGACGGCGAAGTAGCGGGCGTACCCGCGCGAATTGCGCACACCGGCTACACGGGCGAGGACGGTTTTGAGATCTACGTTGCTCCTGAAGCAGCGCAAGGGATTTGGAACAAGCTACTGGCGGCAGGCGAGGAATTTGGAATCAAGCCCTGTGGATTGGGAGCACGCAATACACTACGTCTGGAAGCCAAAATGGCGCTCTACGGTCATGAGATTACTGCGTCAACGAACCCGTATGAGGCAGATTTGGCATGGATCGTCAAAATGGATAAGGGCGATTTTGTCGGACGCGCGGCCCTGGAGAAGGTGTTGCATCAGGGCGTAACCCGCAAGCTGGTGGGCTTTGAAATGAAGGATCGCGGGATCGGCCGTGACGGCTACGAGGTTTGGATGCACGGTGAGCCGGCGGGCTGGGTGACGAGCGGTGGGCCCGCGCCTACGCTGGGCACCAACATCGGGCTGTGTTACCTGCCAGTGGGAAAGGCGGTCCCGGGAGTACCCATTCAGATATTGATACGGAACGTACCGGTTGATGCCGTCACGGTGCCGACGCCATTCTACAAGAGAGCGAAATCATGAGCTATCCAGAGAGCTACAAATACACGAAAGAACATGAGTGGGTACACGCCGAAGGTGACACGGGCACTGTCGGCATTACGGACCATGCCCAACACGAACTGGGTGACATTGTTTTTGTTGATCTTCCCAAAGTGGGCTCTCAGTTAACGAAGGGAGAAACGTTGGGCTCCGTGGAATCGGTGAAAGCCGTTTCCGATATCTACTCACCGGTATCCGGCGAGGTCACAGCGGTGAACGAGTTGCTGGCGACCAGCCCGGAAAAGCTAAACGAGGATCCACATGGCGCCGCTTGGCTGGTGAAAGTGAAGCTCTCGTCTCCCGAAGAAATCAACAATCTACTGCCTGTTGGCGATTATCAAACATACATCGGCGCCTAGGCACCGCACCAGGGCAAGGCGTCCGTTAAAAACAGGAATCATCGTTGCGATACTTACCGAAGTCTGATTCCGAGCGTCGCGAGATGCTCGATACTATTGGCCTGCAAGCTGAAGAGGATCTGATTGCTTACCTGCCGCCAGACGTACGTTTCGACAAACGTCTGGAAATTGAAAATGGCAAGAGTGAATACGACATAGTCGACTACTTCAAGCAGCGCGGCACGCAAAATGCGAACGGTTATCCCAGTTTCCTCGGCGCGGGGGTGTACAACCACTATCGTCCGGTATTGGTGGACGCGGTGGTTTCGCGGGGCGAGTTCTTGACTTCCTATACGCCGTATCAGGCGGAAATCTCGCAAGGTACACTGACCAGCATTTTTGAGTTTCAAACGATGGTGTGCCAGTTGACCGGCATGGAAGTAGCAAATGCATCCATGTACGACGGTTCCTCGGCGGTACCGGAAGCCGCGATGATGGCGGTTCGAATTACGCGGCGGGACAAGGTGCTGATTGCGCGGACTGTGCATCCCGAGTACCGCGAAGTTCTGCAAACCTACACGAAGCATCAGGGCATTCCGGTGGAAGAGTTGGCGTATGCCAAGCGCGGACTCCTGGACCTGGACGATTTAAAGAAGAAGTTAAACGAGGAAGTAGCGGCGGTCATCATTCAAACGCCGAACTTCTTTGGCCTTTTGGAACAAGTGGACGAGATATCTGAACTTGTTTCCCGAAAGGGCACACTCCTGGTGGTGGTGGTCACGGAAGCGGTGGCGCTTGGATTGATTGAGCCTCCGAAGGCCGCTGACATCGTCGCCGGAGAACTGCAGAGCTTCGCTATCCCGCCGAGTTATGGCGGTCCGTATGCCGGGATCATCGCCACGCGGGAAAAATATATTCGCCAGATTCCCGGGCGGCTGGTTGGCGAGACCACCGATGCCGACGGACACCGTGCTTTCTGTTTGACTCTGGCCACGCGTGAGCAACATATACGGCGCGAAAAGGCGACGTCCAATATCTGCACGAACCAAGCGCTAATTGCGTTGATGGCGACCGTGTTCATGACCGTGTACGGCAAGGAAGGACTACGCGAGCTAGCCCGGCAGAATCTGGCGAAAGCCCATTATCTGGCAGGCAAGTTGTCGCTTGCGTTCGATGGCCCATTCTTCAATGAATTTGTGGCCCGGACCAACGGCAAGGGGCCGGATGAAATCAATTCTGATCTGGCAAAGCGGAAAGTTATCGGAGGTTTGCCTTTGGGCCGTTTTTATCCCGAATTGAAGGACTGCATGTTGCTGTGCGCAACCGAGATGAACAGACGGCAAGACATGGATACCGTGGCTGCGGCATTCGGAAAGAACTGAAGGATAACAGCTGATGATCAAGAAAGTTTCCAAGCACATCGTTCAGAATGAACCGCTGCTGTTCGAAATGAGCTCGCCCGGGAAGCGAGGTTATCAACTTCCCGAGTTGGACGTGCCGAACGTGGATGCCGAGAGTGTTCTCGGAACCCAAAACGTCAGGCCGGAGATCGAAGAGTTTCCCGAGGTAAGCGAGGTGGACGCCATCCGCCATTTCACGCGGCTATCAACGTGGAACTATGCGATCGATTTAGGGCTTTATCCGCTGGGGTCCTGCACGATGAAATACAATCCGCGCGTGAATGAAGTGGTGGCTCGGACGGAAGGTTTGGCCTGGGCTCATCCGTACCAATCGGAAGAGTTGTCCCAAGGCTGCATGGAAGTGATTGCCGCACTGGAGCAGGCTTTGGCGGAGATCACCGGGATGGATGCGGTCACGCTGCAACCGGCGGCGGGAGCACATGGGGAGTTCACCGGCATCCTGATGATTCGAGCCCTGCTGGAGAAGAAAGGCAATCCGCGCAAAACGATTCTGGTTCCCGATTCCGCACACGGTACCAATCCGGCAACCGCCATGATGGTTGGTTACAACGTGAAAAACATCAAGTCGAACGAGCGCGGCATGGTGGATCTGCACGTGCTGGAAGAGGTAGTAACGGAAGACGTTGCGGGCCTGATGATTACCAATCCGAACACAGTGGGCGTGTTCGAAGAGAACATCCGGAAGATCTGCGGGCTAATGCACGACAAAGGCGCGCTGGTTTATATGGACGGCGCGAACATGAACGCGCTGGTGGGCATTGCGCGGCCCGGAGATTTGGGCGTAGACGTGATGCATCTGAACCTGCATAAGACCTTTTCCACTCCTCATGGCGGCGGCGGCCCAGGTTCAGGCGCAGTAGCCGTAGCAAAAGTGCTGACCCCTTACTTGCCCGGACCGCGTTTGAAGCGCGAGGACGAGATGTGGCGGTGGAACTATGATCTGCCCGATTCCATCGGCCGGGTACGTGCGTTCTATGGGAATTTCGGCGTGCTGGTTCGTGCCCTGGCGTACATCATGGCCCACGGTGGGAACGGCTTGCGTCAGGCAACTTTGGATGCACTTCTGAATGCGAATTATCTTCGAGCGCTGCTGGAACCGTACTATGAATTGGCTTACAAAGCGCCGAGCATGCACGAATGTGTATTCAGCGATGATCGTCAGGCCCAAAAAGGCGTTCGCACTGGTGACATTGCAAAGCGCCTGATCGATTATGGATTCCACCCCTATACCGTCAGCTTTCCGCTGATTGTCCGCGGTGCTTTAATGATCGAGCCGACCGAAACCGAGAGCAAACGCGAACTGGACTTATTTGCGGACGCGATGATCTCGATTGCCAAGGAAGTGGAAGAAGACCCTGAGCTGGTATTGAAGGCTCCGCACTCCACCAGGACCAGACGCGTCGATGAGGTGACGGCAGCCCGCAAGCCCATTGTTCGGTGGAAAGCACCCCAGCCAACGGCTAGCTTAGCAGCCGATTAGCAGCTTCCCGAACGGATTCGACGCTCAGGGCGGCAAGCGGTGTGGAATGCACGACCGTGACGTTGCTCCCCCTTGGCGCCCAGGTCTCCGGCCTCGTTTCTCCAAACAATGCCAGTGTTTTCACGCCGACGGCAGCGGCAAGGTGGGTAATTCCAGAGTCATTGCCGATATAAAGGCGCGCCCCCTGAAGCCATTTTGCAAGGTCGAGCAGATTGGTGAAGCGGACTGGAGCCAGAGGCACAGGAAGCTCTTCTTCCGGGCCGGCGGTCCATTCAGCTGCCAAAGGCAGTTGCGCGGCCAGTTCCAGAAATGAGCTCAGAGGCCAGTTCTTACGGGGACTCCCCGAAAAGGGTTGAATGGCTATCGTGGCGCGCGGAAAACCAGACTGCACGGCGATCCGGGGTACGAGTCCGGCGGGCGCGCCTACCTGCCGCGCGAAGAAATCGACCGCGTGGCCGTTGTAGTCAGCGGGTGGAAGCGCAGCATAAAATTCGCAAGAAATCCCGGCCGCCAGCATTGCGTCACGAAACTCCGAACGATTTGCTCCGTACCAACTGACGATGGAATCGAACGATTGAAGCTGGTGCTTCAGGTCTGTGGGGACGCCTAAATCCCCCACCCCGGCGAGATTGAGACCGGTGGAAGAGATCGAGCGAACTTTGTCGGCGAATTGAATCAGCGGGACAACGGAGCTCGAAATCCAGACCTCGGTGTAGTCGGCCTTCAGGTATTGGAGAGCCGGGATAGAGAGAATACAATCTCCGATTGCGCCGGGCCGGATTAAAAGCCGGCGCACGTCGGAATGGAACGCCTACTGGATGACGACGGGAACATGTACTTCCACGGTGGCAGGACGCAAACACATCTGGTTATTACAGGCTTGATATCGCAGCTTGCCTGTCATGACCGACGAACCGGGTTGAGCTTGCTGGGGAACGGTAAAACGACTTTGAATACTGAAGTTGCCCGTAAACACGGTCAGCGACTCGGTACCAACTTTGATCTCTTCCGGCTTAGGATAAGTGACGGATTCGATCGTGAGCGGGCCGCTCAGCCAAGTCAGTTTCAGAGGAATGACATATTCGTCTTTTGGCTTATCGCTGTTCACATGAAAGCCGGGCTGCACGTCGATTTTAAGCGGCTCGGTGAGAACGCTTCCCGGGTGAGCTACAATCTCTGCCGGAGGCTCGACGGACACTCTCGCTTGCTGCGCCGTCAGCGAGAACGGAAGCAGGCAGCTCATGAAACAAGCTGCTCTAAGTAGTGCCGAGGAGAGACTTAATTTCGTCAAGGTATTCATTGCGTCCGGCGAGTCCAACATGCACCTTGGAGATTCGGCCCTGGCGGTCGATGATGAACGTGGTTGGGAGAGAATCCACGCCTCCGTAGAGCTGCGTTACCGAATCGTTGCCAAGCAGGATCCGATAGTTCAGCTTATGGGAAGCGATGTAAGGCTTCACGGCCTTCCATCCGTCCTCATCCATGGAGACTCCGATCACTTCCAGTCCCTGGGACTTATATTGTTTTTCGAAATCGATAAACCAGGGAATTTCCAGTTGGCAAGGTCCACACCATGTCGCCCAAAAGTTCAACAGCACTACTTTGCCGCGGTAGTCCGACAACTTTACATCTTTCCCCTCGGCATCCTTTAGGGTGAAGTCCGGTGCGGTCTTTTGGCTGCTCGCCGACTGAGTAGCCGGACCCTTGGAAGGCGGTGGACCCGAGCAAGAAAACAGGAGAGCAACGGCGCCGATTGCGACAAGTAGACGAGATTTCATTACTGATGCGCTTGCGTCCGCGGCGTTCCCGGAGAGGGAGGGCGCTGCAGCGAGGGGATCGCGTGGGCGGAGGTCCCGCTATTGAAGAAATCAGGATCGCTGACCTGAATCTTATACTTTTCAAACTGCTGTTTCAGTACGGCTTGGTTCCGGTCGGTTTGAATTCTCTTCTCGATGGCTTCCCGGGCTTGCTCGAATGGAACCTTTGTCCGGCTCTCGACCTTGAAGATGTAGAAGCCATTTTGTACCTGGACGGGGTCCGACACCTGCCCGGGCTGCAGACTGGCCAAGGCGGTTCTGATATTGGCAGGAAGATTGGTATCGCCTAGATTTACTGTCCCGAGATCACCCGCGTGTGAAGCAGAAGCCTTGTTGTCGGATTCGGTAGAGGCGAGCGTTGCGAGGTTTGTACCACTCTTGAGCTTCTTTTCGATATCGGCCGCCTTCGTGCGAGCCTGCTGCTCGGTCCTGGTAACACCGCCACTCTGGGCAGGCGCTCCGGCAGGAGCAAAGCCAATCAAAATACCCGACAGTTTAATCTGTTGAAATTCATCCGGATGCGAATCATAGTACTGCTTGGGATCAGGGGTCGGGGCGGAATTGGCCTGTGCCAAATGACTCAAGTAGGCGTTTCCCAGTATGTTGGCGCGTGTGGCTGCCAATTCTTCTTTCCACGGCTGCTGCTGATCCAGGTGCAGTTGAGTGGCTTGGTCAGCAAACTTGTGAATCATATAGACTTGCTGCAGAAGGGAGGCAAGACTGGGAGCAGATCGCCGCTGCTCAGGCGAAATGTTTTTCAACATATCCGCCGCTTGGCGGGCGGTAATCGGATTTCCCTCAATCGTCGCTACGACTTTATTCGGTTCCTGTTCGGCTGTGGCCTCGGGACCCCTCACCTTCAACTGCCCGGCGGAAGAAGATCCCTGCTGAGCAGGAGCGGGGGCTGCGGTCTGAGACCACGAAAGGGAGGAAAAAGAGAGAGCGAGAGCGATGGAAAGACTGCGCTTCATTAAAATGCCAGATTAGCTCTTCCAACTCTAGCATGTAAACCCGGGCCATCACGCCCGGGAGAGGGCGTCCCTATTGGGTCTTTACGGTCGCTCTCTTCAGGTTTAACGCAGCTTTACTTTTACCGGTCCCGCTCACCTGGATGTTGTTGACCACCTGCACGGCACCGGCGGATTTAGCCATGCGGGTCGCCGATCCTTTGTGTTGCATTACGTCGGTTGTGCCCTCCCACGTAACAACTCCCCGTTGAACCTTGAATTGGAAACCATCTCTTCCGATTTTGGATTTCGCAAGCTTTGCACGAATGGTGGCGTCGATTTGAGAATCGGTGGGAGTACCGGCATGAGCGGAAGCTGCACTCTTGTGAGTCGTGGTTGCTTCCAGCGGCAGGGCAAGGGCGCCCATCCAAAGTGGAACAGCCAGAAGAAGTGCGAGGATACTACGAATCATGAATCTCCTTTGACGGTAGGGTAGTGGCCGTTGCGCGAAATACTCTCGGAGCAATTTGGGTCGGGTATGCTGTCGACCAGTTCCGTCAACTTCGCTTTGAAACCACGCCAACGCTCGTGAATGACCTCGTGAGCTCCACGCCCTTCCAATTGCCAGGGGAGATTTCTTTGGTTTAATCCCACAAAGTGCGCTCCGCACCGCCCCAGGGCTTGCTGGTGCATGGGAAAAGGCGAACAAATGGAGACGTCTTCCTTACTCACGAGGGAAAGCGCTGCTTTAGAAAGTACGGCGGCCTGCAATCCTTGTTCGTCCAGTTCCGAACGCATAACAACCTGCGATTCTTCCAGTTTTTTCTGAAGCCGGTCTTCCAAATTGAACCCGGGAGGAACCCCCCGAATTCCGGAATTGATCGCACGCCCGTCGGAGCAATCTGAAAACTGCCCAAGGGAGGGTTGCGCATCTTCGGCCATCAGGCATGATTCGCTATGGTCGGAGCTTAACCACTGCTTCATCGCATCCGGCATCTGCCAAAGGATCACGTCGTTGTCGAACGAAATCTCATAATGGCCGGGGAACAACCGGACAGGCGCCAGTTTCCAGGCCACGCCTTCCGCCATTCCCGCATCGAGCCGATTCTGCAACCACCCTGGTACGTGATCTTCCGAGTGAATCCATTCCACTTCCCCGCCCACTGCGCCGAGGCGCTCCCGCGCGAGTTCCAGGGGAATGGAATTTACGCACACCACATATATAGTACGGGGCCCAAACAGCTTCCGGGCCGAGCGGATAGACAACTCCAAAGCTTCAAATCCCGGATCGC
The DNA here is from genome assembly GCA_035475295.1 of Bryobacteraceae bacterium. Taxonomy (GTDB): domain Bacteria; phylum Acidobacteriota; class Terriglobia; order Bryobacterales; family Bryobacteraceae; genus Bog-105. Next base: position 32,193 of record DATIMM010000013.1, on the reverse strand, counting down.
TCACGTCCCCGATAGTCCATCGAATTGCCGTCTTTTGCGATTCCATCACTATTGCTGACGAGGATCAGCCTGAAATGGTGGCTGGCTTTGTAAACCGGCAGGCTCGATAATAGAAGTGTGGACGGCTTGACGCCTCAGAATGGACCGCCCACTGCAAGGAGAAGGAAAACACATGGCACAAAGCTTGTTAGAACAACTCCGTAAAATGACCGTCGTGGTGGCCGACACCGGAGACATCCAAGCCATCGAAAAAGCAAAACCGCAAGACGCAACCACGAATCCGTCGCTGATTACAACCGCGGCTCAAATGCCGCAGTACGAAAAGATTGTTGATGACGTACTCCTAGCCGCGAAGAAAGAGTTAGGGCCAAATGCGAAGGACAAAGACGTAGCAGCTCGAGCCTTCGAGCGCCTCGCTGTCGAATTTGGTAAAAAAATTCTTGCCATCATCCCCGGACGAGTCTCGACGGAAGTGGATGCAAGGCTGTCTTATGACACGGAAAAGACCCTGAGTGTCGCCCGCTCCATTATTGAGCAATACGAAAAGGCAGGTATCTCGAAGGAACGCGTTCTGGTAAAAGTCGCTTCCACCTGGCCTGGAATTCGCGCAGCCGAAAAGCTGGAAAAGGAAGGAATCCACTGCAACTTGACGTTGCTGTTCGGCATACATCAGGCAATCGCTTGCGCCGATGCTGGCGTAACTTTGATTTCGCCGTTCGTTGGCCGCATCCTCGACTGGTACAAGAAGGATACCGGCAAGGACTATAAAGGCCCGGACGATCCGGGCGTGCAGTCAGTAACGAAGATTTACAACTACTTCAAGAAGTTCGGCTATAAGACGCTCGTGATGGGCGCAAGCTTCCGCAACATCGGAGAAATTATCGAGCTGGCGGGTTGCGACCTGCTGACGATTTCACCGAAATTGATTTCGGAGCTCGAATCCACGCAGGGCGAGCTGCCCCGCAAACTCGATCCTGAGAAGGCGAAGAGCATGCAGATCGAAAAAATGTCGATCGACGAAGCGAAGTTCGAGGAGATGCATAAGGCAGATCGCATGGCTCACGACAAGTTAAAAGAGGGCATCGAAGGCTTTAGCGAAGCCCTGGAAAACCTGGAAAAGATCTTGTCAGACCGGCTGGCAAAGCTGGGTGCGGGCGAGAAGGAAGAGCTGGCCTACCGATAGAGCACTGTGCGGCTACTAGGACTGCGTAGCCAAGTAGTTCCCGTAGCCAATGATGATCGTGGAACCGATCAATACGGCCAGCCCCACCGTGAGCAAACTAATGGAAAGGCGCCCGGCGCCTTTCCATTCCTTCAAGCCAATACCCCAAAGCGTGCTGAAAATGATGATGCTGGCCATATGAATGGTCCAGCTGGAGAATTTGTAGGCGCCCATCTGCGTTTCCCCCATTGTGTAGAAGAAAAACTGCATGTACCAAGTGACGCCTGCCAGCGCACACAGCAGGTAGTTTCTCGCCAGGGGAACCTTAACCGTTTCACGCATTAACGCGGTGGGAACAGACGTCAGTATGCTGGTGGTCGGGCCGGTCAGTGCAGTCTCTTCAATCGGCTGAGGCGGCTCAGTTTCCCGATGCGGTGCCAGATACTGATTGCCCGTTCTGTTGCGGACATTCAACAACACCGTCCAGATGAAATTGGTGGCGAACCCGCCGAGAAGCACCACAACCAGGACGGGGAGGCCCTGCCATAGGGGTGGCGTGCCCTTTTGGACCGTAAGTTCACGGATGGGATCACCCGCCGCCAGCCCATAGGCAAAACAGGCGCTCATCACCCCCGACAGAATCGCTACCAGAATTCCCTTCTTCAGATCGAACTCCTTGATGGCCGCCTGCTGTGCTTCGGCAGGCATGGAGCGCTCTTTCGAGATTCCCGCAGCTCCTGCTATGGCAATGCCGATAAGACACACGAGAATCCCCAGCAAAATCGTCCGGCCCGAAGCGGTGTTCAGTACCTGCGAAACGAACACCCCATTGAATATGGGCGGCATCAGCGTTCCGAATGCCGCACATAGCCCCATCACGATAGCCATCCCGAGTGACAAACCGAGATACCGCATGGTCAGCCCGAAGGTGAGACCTCCTACGCCCCACAACAGGCCGAAAAAGAAGGCCCAGAACAGGTTCTTTCCAGGCGTTTGAGCAAGAACAGAAAATAAGCTGTTCGTGAGGAGAAGCGCGATCACCCAGGGAGCAATGATCCAGCTGAAGATGCCGCCTACAAGCCAATAGGTTTCCCACGCCCAGTGCTTTACGCCCCGGTAGGGCACGTAAAAGCTGCCAGATGCGAGTCCACCTAACCAGTGATAAAGGACACCTAATGCGGGGTTCGGAACCATGCGTGATGTTTGTCCAGGTTAGCGCAGGTAGGCTTCCGAAAGGCCGCCGTCAACAGGAATGATATGGCCCGTCGTCTTGGCGCTCTCCTCGCTGGCTAACCAGGCGATTGCATTTGCGCAATCCTGCGGCAGAATCGGCCTGCGCGTCAGGGTCCGTTGCGCGTAGAACTCTGCCAGTTTCGTCCGTAAATCCTCGGTCGACTCGTCTTCCGAAAACGCGATTTTGTACTTCTTGAGCGAATCGATGACACGGTCGCGGGGGAACATGGTGGAGCCGGCCACAACGGTTGCGGGAGCGATTCCGTTTACTCTGACCAGGGGGCCGAGTCCCACTGCAAGCTCACGGATCAGATGATTCAACGCCGATTTACTAACGTCGTACGCTTCACTGCCCTTCTTCGGAACCACGGCATTGGCAGAACTGGTCAGAACAAGCGTGGCGGGCAGGTTTTGATCGCGCAATACCGATTCCGTCGCACGCGCCAGCAGAAAATTCCCGGTAACGTTAACCAGGAACGTTTTGCTCCACTGCGCTTCGCTTAGCTGACCGGTGGCATCCGGGACCGGATAGATAGCAGCCGTGTTGACGATTCCGTCGATCCCGCCGAACTGCAAGACCGTGTGTCTGGCGGCTGCAACCAGGCTTTCAGTGGAACTAAGATCCACCGCAGTGTGGCTGACGGCGTCCGAGGATGAAAGAGCTACGGCCTCCTTAGCAACACTTTCGGCGCCGCCGGCATTCGCGTCCGCGACAACAAGATGGGCGCCCTTGCGTGCTAAAAGCAACGCCACTTCACGGCCGATGCCGCTTCCGCCGCCAACAATCAAGAAGATCTTGCGGCTGAACTCTGCTTCAGCGGGCATGCGCTGCAGCTTCGCCTCTTCCAGCGCCCAGTATTCTATGCGGAAGGCCTCCCGCCGCGGCAGCGCCACATAGTTATACAAACTCTTAAATTGCTCTGAATGCTCCGCGCGGCGTGCCTGCGGGAATGGATGCCGCGCCTCGCCTTCCTCCAGGGCACTGGCGCCCGCCATTACGTGAATGGCATTGATGAAGAACTCGGTGGTGATCCGAGCTTCTTTCTTATTTTTGCCAAATCCAAAGAGTCCCAACCCTGGAATAATGACGACCGAGGGATTCGCGTCCCGCAGCTTCGGAGAATCTGGAGAGGCCCACTCCTTGTAGTATTTTTTGTAGTCTTCGCGGTAAGTCCCAGCCTTCTCATGAATGCGGTCCTTTAGCGCGTTGAGATCTTCTTGGCCCGGCTTCCAATCAATAAACATGGGGCAGATTCGGGTCCTCAGAAAGTGGTCCGGGCAGCTTGTCCCTAAAGCACCCAAGTCACGCGCCCATTTCGAGCCGGCAAAGGCCAGCGCATCCTCGTGGTCCGTATAATGTGCGATCACGCGTCGGTTGGAGGACGCCATGCCCCGGAGCGTAGGAAGAATTTCAGCCGCTACATTGTGGCGATCGGGAATCGGCTGATGCTCCCATCCTCCAAAGAGCGAGGTGGCCTTCCTTTTTTGATGCTCCTCAATAAACTCGCCCATCTCGTCAATGGTTCGAATGCTATTCAGATAACATTCGCGTTGCGTATTGCCCCAGGTGAAGAGGCCATGGCTACCAAGCAGGACACCATCGCATCCCTCCATGTCTTTGATGGCCTTTTCCAGATGGAGGGCCAGTTCAAAGCCCGGACGCTGCCAGTGGAGCCACGCAATTCTTCGGCTATAGCGGCGATTGAATTCTTCCAGCTTCTGTTTTCCGTTCGCGCTGGCCGCAATAGCAATGGCCCAGTCCGGATGTAAATGATCTACATGGGGGAAAGGGACAAACGCATGTAGCGGGGTGTCGATCGAGGCAGCCACCCGGTTCTGTCCGAAGGCGGAAATGGGATAGTAATTTACCATTTCGTCCTCGTGCTCCTCGCCGCGATACAACGTTTTTAACTGCTCAAGGCGATCGAGATACAGCAGCGCAAATCCAGACTCTTTGATCGATCCGAGATCGCCGCCACTCCCCTTCACTGCTAATACGCGAACAGGCTTTCCGGTGAACGGATCGGGCAACTCGAATTTCGAACTGGTGTTGCCTCCTCCGAAGTTGGTAATGCGTAGATCCGCACCAAGCAAGTTTGAACGATAGCGCAGTAGAGCCAGCTGATCACCCGCAAGGGCGGCGGCTTGTTTGTCATCCCATAGATCTTTCAGGTGCGTCATTTCGGTAGTTTCAGGCATAGGTAAACTCACAGTATTGTTGAAAGCGCTTCGCCTGTTCGTCCCAATAGGATGGGTTCGAAGGTTCGAAGCTTACAGTAGGAAAAGATCGGTCGATAATCTGGCGCACTTCGTTGAGAGAACTGGCTGCGCCGGTAGCCAGCATCTGGATTCCAATGTTGCCTAAGGCGGTGGCTTCCACGGGACCGGCGACGACTTGCCGTCCGGTCGCATCCGCAGTGAACTGATTCAGCAATTCATTTCGCGAGCCACCACCGATAATTCGAATCTGCTCCACGTAGTTGCCGGTTAAGTACTCCAGATCTCTGAGGACGAGGCGGTACTTTAGCGCCAAGCTCTCCAGTATCGTTCGGGCATACGCGCCCGGTCCGTTAGGAGCAGGCTGGTCCGTTTTCCGGCAGAACTGGTCGATGGCGGCCTGCATGTCCTCAGGCTTCAGAAATGAGGGATCGTCCGGATTTACAAGGTGGCGAAAGCCTGGCTCGCGCGCGGCCGCTTTCATCAGGTCCTGATACTCGTGCTGCTGTCCATTAGCACTCCAGCAGTGGCGGCAGGACTGCAGCATCCACAGACCCATTACATTTTTCAGGAGGCGAGTGGTCCCGCATACGCCGCCCTCATTCGTGAAATTCAGACGCCGCGCTTCCGCATTTATTACGGGCCTGTCAATCTCCATTCCAAGCAGGGACCACGTTCCAGAACTGATGAATGCAGAATTTTCCCGTGCTGCGATGGAGACAACCGCAGAACCGGTATCATGCGATGCCGGAGCAATCACCGGAGTTCCGGAGTGCTCCTTTACGCCAACCCCCGGAAGCAAGTTGCCGATTACGGCGCCGGGCTCCACGATGGGAGCGGGTAGCGAACTAGGCAAGCCTAACCGCTCCAGCATGCCTTTGGCCCAGGTTCGTGTGCGTGGATCAACCATCTGCGTCGTGGTAGCGTTCGTGAACTCGCACACCGCATTTCCGGTAAGCCAGTAATGGAATAAATCAGGAATTGTGATCAGACGGTCTGCCGCGGCAAGAAGACGAGGCGTTGTCCGGTGCGACGCAAACAACTGATAAAGAGTGTTGATCGGCATAAATTGAATGCCGGTCTGCTCATAGATTTCATCAGCGGGCACAATGTCGAAGACCTGTTTCATCATGCCGGTGGTGCGCTCGTCCCGGTAATGGTACGGATTTTGGAGGAGCTCGCCATTCTCGCCCAACAAGGCGAAGTCCACGCCCCAGGTGTCAACACCGATCCCCTCTAGCTTGTGATGGCCCGCACTGTTGAGCCCCTTTCGGATCTCCAGCCAGAGCCGAGGGACATCCCAGTGAAGGGAATTTCCGCACCGAACGGGTTCATTGGGGAAACGATGGATCTCGTCGATGCTCAGCATGCCGTGGTTGAGCCGTCCTACGACAGCACGGCCGCTCTCCGCTCCGAGATCGAATGCCAGATACGCGTGTTGTGCACCATTGCTAGGCATAGGACGAAATGCTGGACAGATTGCGCGACGCCCTGTCTTGGGCTATGCGCTCCAGATATCCGCTGGCGCGAAACGCTTCCATCGGATCCACGGGAAGGCCTTTGGATCGCCGCCACTCGCGGATCAGAGGACGGACGTCGGTGGCAAAAGCGTCCTGCAGGCAGGCTTCCGCTCGCACCAGATCGGCCTTCTGCTGAGCCGAGACAAGTTGCGGATAGTCGACCAGTGCGGCTTTGGAGAAGAGCTCCTGCGCAATGGTAACCGTTTGTATCATCGCCTCTATTTTGCCCTTCAGGTTATGGCTCTGGTCGACCATATAGGCTATATCAGCGCGCTCTCCGGTTTCCCACTCATAAAAAAGAATTTCGTGAAATATCCGGAACACCTGGTAGGGATCGATGGAACCCAGCGTTAAATCATCATCGGCATAGCGCCGGTCGTTGAAGTGAAATCCGCCGAGCATGTTTTCCGAAAGCAGCCACGCTACGATTTGCTCGATGTTCTGCCCCTGGTAATGATGCCCGGTATCCACCAGTACCTTTGCCCTTGGTCCTGCCACACGCGCCATTAAGAAGGCCATTCCCCAATCCGCGATATCGGTGTGATAGAACGCAGGTTCAAATGGCTTGTATTCCACTAGCATCCGCTGATCAGCGGAAAGCTCGTCGTGAATCAACCGAAGATTCTCTTCGAACCATCTCTTACGCTGGCGAATATTCGCCGTGCCGGGATAATTTGAGCCCTCCGCAAACCAGAACGAGAGATCTCTGCTCCCCGAACTCTGTGCAATTGCGACACTATCGCGAGCATGTCGAACGGCGTGTTCACGAACGGTTTTGTCTGGGTTTGCGAACGCGCCGTGTTTGTAGATCTGATCTTGGAAAAGGTTGGGATTTATAGAACCTGGGCGAACGCCGTAGTGCCGAGCGAGCCGTAGGACGTCGTCTACGCTGTCCAGGCCCATCTCAAAATCCCAGAGTACATGGAGCGCAAGACTGGGGCAAACTCCAGTGAGCGCCTGTACCTGTCCAGCGTCACTAAACTTCTCCTCAATATTAGTGGCCGCGGCAGGTTGAAGAAATTTTCCAAACCGCGTACCAGTGTTGGCAAATCCCCACGAGGGAAGCTCAATGCGAAAAGTTTCGAGCGCACCGAATACCTTTTCTGTCAGTTTAGGATCCATGAGATGTTCTTCACCCTGTTAAAGACACAATACTAGTCATTTGCGTGCCGCACTTCAACACCTTTCGGCCCGCGCCGTTGTGTTTTGCACTGCGAAATGCAAGCGTTTCACCAAGAAGCTCTGTTGGGTAGATAAAAGAAAGTGGGGACCCGCAGGCGGACGACGTAAGCAGTGCCATTCCGTTTTACAATGCAAAACGTTCTAAAAGGAAGCGTGATATTATTCCCCATCATTCCTCCTTGTAGAAGGCCCTATGCGCCAAGAAGCAGCCGCCAGAGATCCCTATCTTGTCAAATCTGTTGTCCACTCGTCCGAACTGCTCTCCGCTTTTCGTGTATCCGGCGAGGCGCTTCCTTTGCGGGAGATCGCCGCACGGAGCGGGCTACCGAAAAGCATGGCTTTCCGGCTTCTTTATACCCTAGAAAAATGCGGCATGGTGGAGAAGATAGGCGAAAATCTCTATCGCTCTTGCCTGCGGCCTTTTAAGCAGAAGCTATACCGGTTCGGGTACGCGGCACAGGGAACTGACTATCAGTTTTCGAAAGACGTATCTGAAAGCCTGCAAGGCGCGGCAGGAGCGGAGGGAATTGAACTCATTTGCCTCGACAACCGGTACAGTGCCAAAATCGCCCAGCGCAACGCAGATCTGCTAGTCCGGGAGAAGGTAGATCTGGTAATCGAATTTCAGACCGATGAAAATGTTGCGCCGATTGTCGCAGCCAAGTATCGGGAGGCGAACATACCTCTGATCGCTATTGAAATTCCGCACCCCGGCGCGACCTACTTCGGCGCAAACAACTACGAAGCTGGCCTGATTGGAGGGCGGCACCTGGGGCGCTGGGCCAAGCAAACATGGCATGGAGAGGTGGACGAAATCATTCTGCTGGAGCTCGCTCGGGCGGGCAACTTGCCGAGAATGCGACTGACGGGAATGCTGTTCGGCATGAAGAGCTTTTTGCCCGGAGTGGCGGATCGTCAAGTGACTTACATCAATGGGGATGGGCGTTTTCTGGAAAGCTTCGAAGCCATGCGGAAGCACCTGCGCTCGGCAAAATCCCGGCGAACATTAGTAGGAGCCATCAACGATGCAAGTGCGCTTGGCGCATTGCGAGCCTTTCAGGAAGCAGGCCGGGCCGAGGGCTGCGCCGTAATGGGGCAAAATGCCTCTCCCGAGGCACGCGCTGAGATGCGGGCGCCCGGAACACGCATGATCGGATCGGTTGCATTCTTTCCAGAACGCTACGGCGAACAACTAGTGCACGTGGCGCTGGACCTGCTGAGCCACCGTCCCGTTCCCCCTGCCGTGTTTGTGAAACATCAGTTAATTACGCCGGAAACAGTCGATCATTTTTATCCGAACGACCGGCTCACGCAAGCGCAAGGGGTTCACTAGGGCGGTTCGCCGGAAGCCCGTATTTAATCCACAACTAAAATCACGTCCAGCGTTCGCGGGCCGTGTACGCCTTTGATGCGCGTCATCTCGATATCGGCGGTAGCGGATGGCCCGGCAACGGTAGTGACAGGCGAGGCGCCAAACAGAGCCATTTTCCGAATAGCTTCCGGAACGGTTTGCACCACGTCCCGTGCTTGAACAACACACAAGTGGTAATCAGGAATGAGTGTTAGCGCACGCCGGCCTTCTTCGGCGGAGTGCCGCAACACGATCGTCCCTGTGAATGCAATTACCAAGGCAGAGCCGGTTACCACTCCTTCCATCACATTGATCTCCTCGTAAGTGAGTCCGCGATCAACTACGAAATCGAAGCTTGGAGGGAGCCATTCTCCGGGAAGGCCGACGGGAACCAGAATACGTTCTTTTTCGCGGGCGATAAGCGCTTCGCCGATGGTCCGCTGGATGTCCGTAGGCGCGCAGCGATAGACAGTTGCGTCGTAGTCGTGAAGCCGGTCGGTAAGCAAGCCAAGACGTTGGTCTAGCGCGTCGGAGGTCGACTGCACGTAAGCGCGCGGAATCGCTGCGTATTCATCAGCACGGCTGCTTTCTACGTCGCGCAGCGCACCCCGAATTCTCTCCAGGATCTCCTGTTTAGCGGTGCTCACTTCATCTCATCCTGCTCTCGCTTCGCCCACCATTCCCGGAAAGATTCTTTGGGAATCGCGGGCATATCGCGGAATGAAGTCCAATTGCTTAGCATTCCCGGCAAGTTGCGCAGTTCGCCGTCGTGTTCAAACGGCCGCTGGCCGATCCGCGCCAGCTTCTGCATACCCGAAAGACGCGCAGGGCCGGCCAATCCAAAAGCTGCCGTCTTCATCGCCAGCTTCTCCGAGAACGGCGCACCGCCGCGCTCCACAACTTTGCCTCGCAAGTGAACGAGTATTTCCGGGATGTTGATCTTTACGGGACAGACCTCGTAGCACGCGCCGCACAGTGACGACGCGTACGGGAGCGACTGCGAATGCTCCATGTTTTGCAATTGCGGCGTCAAGATAGCCCCGATCGGCCCGCCGTAAACAGAACCGTACGCGTGCCCCCCGGTCTGCCGGTAAACAGGACATGCATTCAGGCAGGCCCCACAGCGGATACAGTCCAGTGTCTCGCGGGATTCGGTGTCGGCAAGTACATGGATCCTGCCGTTGTCAAGTAAAACAACGTGAAACTCCTGCGGACCATCGCCCGGTGTGACTCCGGTCCAAATAGAGTTGTACGGATTCATGCGCTCACCGGTTGCCGACCTTGGCAGAAGCTGCAGAAAGACTTCAAGATCGTTGAAGGTGGGAATAACTTTTTCAATTCCAACCAGGCTGATTAGCACCTGAGGCAACGAGAGACACATGCGTCCGTTGCCCTCCGATTCCACAACACAGACGGCACCGGTTTCCGCAATGGCAAAGTTCGCTCCGCTAACGCCCACTTTGACCCGCAGGAACTTTTCACGCAAGTAGTCACGCGCCGCATTCGTCAGATCCTCCGGCCGGTCGCCTAGCGCGTCCAGCTTCATCTTTTTAAGGAAGATCTCACGAATCTCCATTTTGTTCCGATGTAGCGCGGGCACCACAATATGGGAGGGCTTATCCTCCCCGAGCTGAACGATCAGGTCTGCCAGATCGGTCTCGTAAGGAGTAATTCCCGCCGCCTCCAGCGCGGAGTTCAAGCGGGTCTCATCGGATGTCATCGTCTTCACCTTGATGACTTCCGACTCGTTATGGGATTGAATGATGCCCGTAATAATCTGGTTTGCGTCGTCTGCATCGCGGGCCCAGTGCACTTGACCGCCGGCACGCATGCAAGCCTGCTCAAACTGCTCCAGGTAAAAGTCCAGATGGCGAAGCGTATGTTCCTTTATCTGGTGACCGGATTCACGCAGCATCTCCCAATCCGGCATCTCGCCCACCACTTTGCTCCGCTTACCGCGAATCACCTCGGTTGCGTGGCGGACGTTGCGACGAAGCTGCTGGTTCGTCATCAGCCGCTTGGCCGCATCGGGAAACGCCGGGGCTGTTGCGGCCTCTCCAACACGTTCGCTCACGGCTTTGCCTCCGAATCCGTGGAAGCGAGAATCTCTGCCAAATGCATTGTGCGTACGCCCGTCTTCTGGCGGCTTAGCGCTCCCCCTATTTGCATCAGGCAGGAGTTGTCACCCGCAGTGCAAACCTCGCTGTTTGTACTGATAATGCAACTAACCTTATCCGAGAGCATGGCTCCCGATACGTCGGGGTTTTTCACGGCGAAGGTACCGCCGAAGCCGCAACACTCATCGCTTGCGGGAAGGTCGTTCAAAGTAAGTCCTCGGACATGCCTTAGGAGTTGAGCGGGCTTATCGCCCACATGCAGGGAACGGAGTGAGTGGCACGAGGTGTGCAAGGTGACCGTGTGCGGGAAAAATGCTCCCACGTCCGTGACGCCAAGCTTATCGACGAGCAGTTCGGAGAATTCATAGATGCGTGGAACAAGATCGCTCACTTGCTGCGACAGGAGCCTGTCGCCGGCCTGGGCAGCCATTTTCGGATAGTGATCGCGAATCATTGCGACGCAGGATGCCGAAGGAACGCAGATGACCTCAGCGCCTCGGAATACATCGACAAAATGACGCATAAGCGGAAGGGCTTCCTTCTGGTAGCCGGTATTGTAGTGCATCTGTCCACAACAGGTTTGTGCGCGCCGAAACTCCACGGTATGGCCGAGCCGCTCCAGAACAGCCACAACCGCCTTGCCCGTTTCAGGAAAGAGTGTATCGTTATAGCACGTAATAAATAAGGAGATGATCACGTTATTGAATGGACGGCTGCCGCACTTCGAACTGATAAGTTCCGGCACCTACCTGGTAAATTAGCTCGCCTCTTTCCTGACCGGCTTGAGTGATGCTGCTACCGAGCGGAGCCCCATTCTCGGTGACACGACCGCTGTCTACCGTAGGCAGATAAACCAGAGCCGTCGTATTAGCCGGCACTGTCACGCCGAGAACGAACGGCTTCCCTTCCCCCGCGGACCAGTGCGTTGAGACCCTTCCGTAGGGCGAATCGTAGCTTCCTGAGACGCTTGCGATTCGGCCATCCGGGCGCGGGTGAATAATAATGCGCTGAAATCCGGGCGCGGATGGATCGGCAGCAATTCCGAGCATGGTCTGGTACATCCATGCACCCACGGCCCCGAAGGCATAATGATTGAACGAGTTCATTGATGGGTCTCCCGTATCTCCGTTCCAGCGTTCCCACATAGTTGTTGCGCCCTTTTCCACCATATAACCCCACGACGGGTAAGTCGCGTTGAGAATCAAACGGTATGCCGCGTCATTCTTGCCGTTCTCGCTGAGAACCTGCATCAGGAGCGAAGTTCCAGTAAAACCAGTAGAGAGATGCCAGTCGCGTGATTCGATATCCCGCGCAAGGTGATCGGCCGCTGCCGCCCGCAGGTTGTCTGGCAGAAGCTTCATATGGAGCGCGAGTACGTAACACGTCTGACTGCCGTTGCCCACGGTACCATCCGGCCTTACGAATTTCTGGATGAATGCAGCTTTGATCTTGCTATAAAGCTGCTGATACTCCGCCGCTTCTGCGTCTTTGCCCAGAGCGTGTGCCATCTGCCTCATCAATTCCGCATCGTAGGCCCAGAACGCCGTGGCTAGAAGATCCTTAGGGGTCTCGCTATTGGCTGGAACCCAGTCTCCAAAATCGTTGTTGCGCTGATTCTCCCAAACATAGTCAGGATTCGCGCGCTGGATGTACTCGAGCCACTTCTTCATAGCGTCCCAGTTATCGCGTACCACGCCAAGATCGCCGTACTGTTTCCAGGTGATCCAGGGGACAATCACCCCGGCGTCACCCCAGGCTGGCGCTCCATCACGATCATCGACCACACGAGGCGACACGTCGGAAAATGCACCTGCCTCCGACTGCGCGTCCCGCACATCGTGCATCCACTTATGGGTGAACGCATCCATGTCCATGTTGTAAGAAGCAGTCTGCCAAAAGATTTGTGCATCCGCCATCCAACCCAATCGTTCGTCGCGCTGCGGACAATCTGTGGGCACACTCATCAGATTGCCCCGCTGACCCCATACGACGTTCTGCCAGATGTGGTTGACTAAATCGGACGAACTCTCAAATTTCCCCGTTTCCGGCATGTTGTTATGAAAGACAATTCCGGTAATCGCGCTTAGGTCCGGCTTGCCAGGATATCCGGTCACTTCCACATAGCGAAAACCATGATAGGTGAAGTGCGGCTCAAACGTTTCGTCACCTTTCCCGCTCAGAATGTACGTATCCGTGGCCTTCGCTGCACGTAAATTGTCCCGGTAGATGTTTCCATCCGGCTTTAGGATTTCGGCGAACCGCATTGTCACTCGCGAGCCTTCTTCGCCCTTCACCTTCAGTCGCGCCCATCCGACCATATTCTGCCCTAGATCGAAGACGTAGACGCCTGGGGAAGGCGAACTGATCGCTTTCGGAGTAATCGCCTGGGTCTGTTGGATTGTTTGGTCCCGCTGGGCCATCAGCCGCACGTCGGGAGAACCGCTGACTTGAACCGGAGCCCAGGAGTTCGCGTCGAGCGAAGAGGAACGCCAGTCGATCGATTTCCGGGCATCATAATCCTCGCCCGCATATATTTCTGAGCTGAGAATGGCCCCCGTGGAAGCGCGCCAACTTCCATCAGTGGCAATCATCTGCTGTGTGCCATCTGTATAGAGAATCTCAAGCTGCATCAGAATTCGGACAGGTGGCGGTCCGAATGCATACCGCTGCAGTTTCCAGCCAAGGCCGCTGGCGTACCATCCGTCTCCCAGCACGGCACCCACCGTGTTTGCTCCGCTCTGCACTAGCTGGGTAATATCGTACGTCTGATACTGAACACGTTTGCCGTAATCCGTCCATCCGGGCGTGAGAATATCTTCTCCGACGCGATGGCCATTGAGGAACGTGCGATAACTGCCAAAGGCCGTGACGTACAATCGTGCCTGCTTCACCTGCCTATCGGCCGTGAACACCTTGCGGAAATAGCTGGCGGGCTGAGCGGGCCATGGATCCCCGATGGGCTTGGCAGCCAGATCAGCTACCACCGCGGCCGGCGTATAACCGGAGCCCTCCGACGCCGAAACCTGCCAGCGGCTATCGCTGGGAATTCGCTCGACTGTACCGTCCGGGTTTATCCATTTCAATAGCGCAGCCATTCCGGCGGGCGCCCCGGCAGCAGTGACTGCAACCGAGATCACGTTTCCACCGCTCTTCAGATGGGCGCTGATGTCGATGACGTCGAAAGTTCCCCATGTCTCGCTCTTCCCAACCGACTTCCCATTCACAGAAGCTTCCATAGAATCCTTGCCAGAGACCAGCAACGTTGCTGATTTGGGCAATACCGGGACGTTCAGGTCATATCGAAAATACCGGGTGGTTTTCGTCTCCACTTTGTTGTGATCTTCGCCGGAACTCCAGATCCACTTCACACCGGCACTGCGGTCAGCGGCAAACTCCGGATCGGACCGATTGATCCATTGCGCTTTCCAATCGGACCGGTCCAACAGTCCCATTTCCCACCAGGCCGGAGCGCTGGGTGAAGATCGCACTCCGTTCTGATCCCAGATCGTGACGGCCCAGTAGTATCTCTGACGAGATTTGACCGCTGGACCGCCGTAGGGAATATTCGACGAGTTATCGGAGGAAACTTTGCCGCTGTCCCAAATATCCGGTGCTCCATTGGCCAGCTTTGTTTCGCTGCTCGCAACAACAACCCGGTATGCAGTCTGCTTTGCACCGCGCCGCGTGTCCTCCATCCCCCACGAAAACTGTGGGTGCTCAGCATCAATTCCGAGAGGGTCGCGCAGGCTCTGACAACGCAAATCAACCGCCCTTGCGGAGCTTTCGGCTTCCGCAGCAGGAATGAGAGGTTCAAAGCTAAGCATCAGCCCAACCGGAATGCCCACGAGAAGCAGCACACCGAGAATCGTTCGAAATGAGTATGTCAAAACGTCAATCCCAGAGTTTTCAGAAATTGAAAACGTCAGGGTAATTCAAATTGAGCCATAACACAAATGGATTCCGAACCCTAAGTGTCTGTTTCGCAATGCGCAACGCCCGCCGTGGCGTTCTGCGTAGAATACCTGCCCGTGGCCTCTAATCAGGCTCGCAGTGCGCCTTTTGCCAAATATCGCACTGTGCTCCACGCCCCACCAGTCACTCGCTGCGTGTTGTCGAGCACCTGTTGGATAGCAGACAAAAAGTAGTCAATATCTTCCCTTGTGATATTTAGCGGGGGCAGAAACTTGATTACCTCGGTGTGATAGCCAGCCACCTGTGTCAATATGCGGTGCTCCTGCAGCAGCGGCACAATGATCATCTGGCTGAACACGCCGAAATTCAGCGTGTGCAGCATGTCCCAGGCCGCCCGCAGTTTCAGCGGCTGTTCCGGCCGGTGAAAATCAATTCCAAACATCAGTCCTTTGCCTCGCACATCCGAAACAAAAGGGCAACTTCGGCCGATGTTTGTCAGTTGCTCCATCGCATACTCGCCGAGTGTAGCTGCGTTTTCCACGATGTGCTCTTCTTCCATCACATGCAGCGTCGCCAGAGCCGCAGCCATGGCGAGATCGTTCTGTCCGAACGTATTGGAGTGAACGACACATCGCTCCATGGTGTTAAATACCGCATCCATCGTTTTCGGAGTAGTGATAACCGCACCTACGGGAACGTATCCGCCCGAAAGCGCCTTGGCCGTGCATACGATATCGGGTTGTACTTCAGGCCAGTGCTGGTAGGCAAACCACTTTCCCGTTCTTCCCAGACCGCACTGGACCTCATCCACCACCAGTAACGCTCCCGCTTTATGGCAGATTCGTTGCGCCTCCGCGAGGTAGCCGTCCTCCACAACCGAACAGCTCTTGCCCTGTACCGGCTCGATTACGAAAGCGGCCACATCCTTGGATGCCATAACTGCCGCTTCCAACGCCGCTAAGTCGTTAAACGGAATGGCCTGCGTACCCGGCATCAGAGTGCCGAAACGCTCCCGAAAAAACTCGGCGCCGTTCAGCGATAGTGACCCGGTACTCAAACCGTGGAACGCATGATCACAATAAAGGATTCGCGACTTGCCCGTTGTGCATCGCGCGAACTTGATAGCGGTCTCAATCGTCTCGGTTCCGGAGTTGCAGAAGAACACGCGGCTCAGGCCCTGTTTGAAGTGCTCGGAGGTATGGCTGGTGAGCTTTTCGGCGACTAATCCTGCCAGCAGCGAGCAATCCATTCGCACCAAATTCGGCATGTCGCGAGACAATACCTGCTCGAGAATTGCTTTTACTTTGGGATGATTCCGCCCTAAAGCAAAAACTCCCCAGCCAGTGAGAAGATCCAGGTATCGGTTGCCTTCCGCATCGTAAAGATATGATCCTTCTCCGCTCTGATAGCCCTTATCGAAGCCTATCGTGCGCAGCATCTTTACGAATGTCGGGTTAATGTGCCGCTCGTGAAGTTCGTACTGCCTGCCTTGCTGGACATCAAGCCACGCAAGGAAATCGGTGCTCATGAAGAATCCTACTTGCCGGAACCGGTATCCGTTAATTGTGCCATGGCTCGCCAGAAGGTGGTGGAATCGGTACTCCGGTGGGAACGGGCCTGCCGAAATTCGGCGTTCCATCAGGATTCCAGGTAAACGGCTGTGCCCGCGGCGAACGGGCGGCTCCGCATCCCTGGTTGGGTTCCTTGTTCGCGTGGTAAATGATCCAATCCTGCTTTCCGTCCGGTGATTTGAAAAAGCCGTTATGCCCCGTGCCGTATGCGTGCGCCGCAGGTGATTCCCAAAATACCGGAAGCGGTGATTTTTTCCAGGACGCCGGATTCATCAGATCGCTCGAAGCTGAAGCCGTCGCCATGCCCAATTCATAAAAGTTCGTCCAACATCCGCTGGCCGAGTAGATCAAGAACAGTTTGCCTTCGTGCTCGATCACTTCCGGTCCCTCATTCACATCCACATGAGGCGGGTCGGCAGTATCCGCTCCTGGGTTCGTTTCGTGACTTGCCCGGCGATCCGGCAAATCCCCGACCTTCTCCCAAGGATGGTCGGGTGTTGAAACCATGACACGCTTCCCCTTTACGGTCCACGGATTCTCTAGCTGAGCCAGATAAATGCTCTGCACACCATTAGCATCCCCTTCCCACCCAGACCAAACCAGATATAACTTGCCCTGATTCTCAAACACTGATCCGTCGATTGCCCATTTATCGGACGGGGCCTTCAGTTCACCCTTAAAGGCCCATGTACCCTCTAGCGGATCGGGTGAAGAGTTTTCCAGCACCCAGAGGCGATGTGTCTTGTTCGTACCCGCGTCAGCCGCGAAATAGACGTACCACTTGCCGCGAAGGAAGTGAAGTTCAGGCGCCCAGATGTCATGTGAGTACGGTCCACTGGACGGAGGGGTCCAGATCACTTTCCTTTCAGCATTCTCTAGATCCTCTATACGCCGGGTTTTGCGGATGACCAGACTCTTTCCAGTCGTGTTCATGTAATAGTAAACACCATTGCGGGATGTCACCCAAGGATCAGGACCCGAAGGAAGCAAGGGGTTCGTTAGGGTCGGCCGAGAAGAATTTGCAGTTCCCGAACTCGCACGGCTATTCTGTGCGTCTAAATGAAAACATAAGATCAGACCAAGTCCTACGGCAGCGAAAGTACCGCCCCGGCAGTTTTTCGGCATCGGTCCTTAGATTATGCAATACCTTCGGATCAGTAATGACTCGCCGTTCGTACCTACACGACCTTCCAGTAGATCGAGTAGCGTTGACCCGACACTTTGTTGAACGGAGTCAGCGTGACATCGGGCTGCTGGCCCACGGTTCGAAACGTGAGAGTCTCGCCCGTGGGCCGAATCCAGGCACTCGGGTCGTCCTCCTTCGCTTGAAAAGTCGGTAGAACAGAGGGAGGATGATGCTTCAGATCGGGCCCGGTGTGCCCAATCACCATCTCTTTTGTCAGTCCGGCATCCCCAAGTCCTCCTGCCAGAACCAGCGGTCCATATAGAAAAGCCTGCAGCGTGGGCTCGTCCGGCATAGCCTCCGTGCGCAGTCGCATCGGTAGTCCAACTTCGACCCGGTCGCCCTTCGTCCATGTTCTGGCAATGGATACATAACTCCCTGGGCCTGCCGAGATCTCAGCCGTCTGTCCATTGACCTTCACGACGGGCGAGGACGCCACCCAGGCAGGAACTCGTATATGCAGCGTCATTTGGGTTGGCTGGCTGACGTCAATCGAGAGCTCCGTCCCAGGAGTCTCGGGAAACTGCGTCGTTTGTCGCAGGCGCACGCGTTTGGCGGTCCAGTTCACTTCTGACGGAATGAACAGGTTCACATAAAGGCTGTTCTCGTCATGGAAATAAATACTGTCGTTTAACTTCGAATACTCTTCAATACCGGTCCCGTTGCAGCACCAGAACGAGTCGTAGACCGTGGCGAAGGTTCGCCAGGAACCTGGAACCAATCCCAGATAATACTGCGTTTCACCATCGTCCGTCCTGATCGTGCCGAGGCGATGATTGTAGAGCGTGCGCTCGTAATAATCGAAGTAGCGGGGATCCGCCGTCCAGGTGTACAGCTTCCGTGTCAGCTTCAGCATGTTGTAGGCGCAACAGCATTCGTTGGTAGTTGTGCCCAGGCTGAGTTCTTTTGCCAGGCGGTTTGGCTCAACCAGCCATCCTTCATTGTTGCTGTTTCCGCCGGTCACGTAGGTTCGGGCTTCGATAATCTCGTCCCAGAAATAGTTGGACACTTCATAAAACCGCCGGTCACCGCTGATCTCATACCGGCGGGCAGCCCCGATTACCTGTGGTATGTGTGTATTCGCGTGCAAACCGCGCAGCCGATCCTGTCGCACTGCAAGTGGATTGAAGAAGCGCTTTTTTGTAAAACGGTCGCCCACTACCGCGAAGTGGTCATCATTGGTGATGGCGGCCAAGTTGTAGAGCACCTCGTTCATACCGCCGTACTCCGTATCCAGAACCATCTGCATGTGCTCTTCGGGCATGGAACCGGTCCATTCGTCGGCCCAGTGCGCCATGCGTTTTAACACCGCCAGTGCCTCCTCGTTCCCACAATGCTGATACATGTCCAACATGCCTGCCATCAGCTTATGCACTGTGTAGAAGGGGGCCCACACCTTACGTCGGGCGTTCAACCTGTCGAACAACTCTGTGGGAAAGGCGCTGAGATACTGACCGCCAAGCTTCTTTTGACACTCAGCAAGCTCCCTGACGACGGAGTCACCTTTCTTTTTGATCTCTGCGTCTCCAGTCGACGAGTACATCAGCCCGCAAGCAGACAAGAAATGGCCCACATAGTGGCCTCGTAGTTCGCAATCCGGCTTCTCCCATCCTCCCAACGGCTGGGCAGTAGAAGGGAGCCCCGCATTCAAACGGAATGTATGCACCAGGCGATCGGGAGGAAGCTTGTGCAGTAGTGCGCGATTCGCTTCTTGGGCGTCCTGAAAGGCGCTTGGTAGCAGGCGAACCTGATTCATTGGAAACGCCTGTACCTTAGGTTTAATGTTCCGGCGCGTGAACACCAGAGCGTCACTGAACGGAGCAGACTCGGCTACCGTGCCAGGTTGGGGCGCGGGAGCGTCCGGATCTCCTGGCACGGAGGCTTGGGTAATCTCCTTCGTCTGCTCTCGGGCGAGAAGTACTGCGGCTGGGCCCCCAATGGCCGCCGCGGCAAAGGTTCGACGACTAAGTCGATTGTGCGGGTTCAGTGTACTCACAAGTTCACTCCGTGGAAGGGCTTACGTCAAAAGTATATGCCGCAGAGGTCAGTTTACCTGTAGCTACAAATTATGTAATGATACTTCCGTCTCCTTCGCGAATGATGCGAAAACGACCGTCCTATGAACCTCCAAGAAGTCGCAATACTCGCAAAGGTTTCTACCGCGACCGTCTCGCGAGTTTTGAACAACGTTGGTCCTGTAAAGAACTCGACGCGTACGCGTGTCTTGAAAGCCGTTGCGGAGCTGAAGTATCATCCCAACCTCCATGCGCGAAATCTGGCAGGAGGCAAGAGCAGGACCATTGGAATCATCGTCTCCAACATGGAGAATCCTTTTTTTGTGGACATCTACAAAGCGGCGGAGCAGGCGGCTCACTCGAAGGGTTTCGACGTCGTACTCGCCAACACGGACTATAATCCCGAGCACCTGATGCACAATATCCGGTTGATGATCGGTCGCAGGGTTGCCGGACTCGCCTTGGCCGTCTCCGAGATGGACCCTGGCTTGATCGATGAACTATGCGACAAAAACATTCGCACGGTCACCTACGATGCCGGTTTACTCAGGCGTAACAGCTCAAACATCATCGTGAACTATGGCAAAGGTATCGAGCGAATTGTGAGCTATCTTCACGAACTGGGGCACCGGCGGATGGCCTTCATCAGTCACCATCGCAGCCTTCGCCCCCTCAGCTTTCGTGAACGCGGTTTTCGAGAGGCTGTGGAACGATATTCGCCCGTGATCGAATGGAGAATCGTCGCGGACGTCGATGGAATCGACGGAGGCCGGAATGCTGTCCGCGCCATCCTCGCTTCTGGCTTTCATCCAACAGCGATCATCTGTGTGAATGACGTCATGGCGATCGGTGCTTTGCACGAACTCCGCGAGGCGGGACTCCGTGTGCCGCAGGACGTTTCGGTTACTGGATTCGATAACATCAAGCTGGCAGAGATCGTCAATCCGTCGCTGACTACGCTGCACATCCCGAGGGACCGTCTTGGACAGCTGATGATGCAACACCTGATGGCCGATGACTCCGGCGATGAGCAGTTTCAGCCGGAGACCGTGATCGATCCGGAATTCGTGGTGCGCGAATCAACGGGTGGTTTGAATCGCAAATAGCGCGATAGCAAACCGAAGTTCTTACGAACCCGAACCCATCAGTGGGCGTCTTTGGCGGTGGCGGGCTGAAGCTCCACGTAATCCAATGGCGCAGGTTCACCAGCATTCGGAGCACCTTCGATTCGAAGCGTATCGCCAGGCCGCACGGCCACCTGTGGAATCACGTACCGTGTCGAGGTGTGTCCATTGGGCTTATCGGAGGGCAGATCGGCGTTGGAAGCCCACGCCCCTATTTGCTGCTGGTTCAGAAAGGCTTTAAAACTTGCCGCGCCGTTATTCTGGTCGAAGTACTGAACTGCCACGTTGTACCAGCCGGGAGGCCGCTCGAGTTTCACGCTGGCTTCGCAGTTCTGCCTGTTTGTGCAGGTGACAGCCTTCCCATCGGAGGCCGTCTCCCAAGGCGTCACATCCACCGGAGCATAGCCGGTAAGCTGCATCGTTTCGGCCTCGATGCGGTCCGGATAATGGCCCACGCGGCCCTCTGCATCAGGAATACCGGACATTCGAAAGAACCAGTTGCACACCGCATCGCGCCACACGATGGCGTGACCAGCCTGGTAGTGAAGTAGCCCTAGCACCTTCGTGAACCGTTCGTCGTCGATTGCTCCGCGCAGCGATTTCCATTGCTCCACCAACCCCGCTGCTTTCTCCGCACCTTCGTAGTGAGTGTCGTAGATGTACTGGATCACGGTCTTGCCCGAGTGCAATCGGTACGTGTAAGGAACGTGATGCATAAACAGCAACAGATTGTCCGGAGTGGAGGAGAGTGACTCGTAGAGACTCGCTACCGCCGGCGGATATTGGCCGACATATCCGGTGCCCGTAGCCACGGAGCGGTCCATGCCCACTCCTTTTTGGTCAGCACGGATCCACTGCCCCCAGCCATTTCGCTCTGCCGACTCGATGCCAGGACCATAGTGAACATGAATGATGTCCGTGAGCGTGCCAAGCCCGAGCGGACCTGTATAGTCTTCATAAATCCGCCACGAAGAGAGTTGCATATCGCCAATCGTGTCGACGACCTTTGGAACATTGTTGAATGTGAGCCGGGTCCAACCGTCCACAATCGACTTCGAAGTCAAATTCGGATTCCATGCCAGCCGGCCAAAACCATAGAGATTTGCCATGGCCAGCGGATGAGCAAGCCAGTTCGTATCAAGCCCGACATTTGCCACCCCCACAAAGCCGCCTGAGGTCCGGTGAAACGCCTTGCCCGTAACAATGTCCTTCACCGGAGCATCCGCCTGATGGGCATGAAGGTCGAAATCAAGCGTTTCTTTCCACATCGGCACAAGAAACACCAGATGGCGCTGCTGGCCTGTGTACTCCTGCGTGATCTGCAACTCAATCGCCTGGTTTGTATGCTGGAGAGCCGCAAACAGGGGTGATACCGGTTCACGCACCTGGAAATCGATAGGCCCATATTTGACCTGCACGATAACGTTGTCCTCGAACTTGCCGTCCAGATAGGCGAAGTTATCGTAACCGGCCCGAGCCCGGTCTGCCTTGAGGTCACGCCAGTCCAGATGATGGTTGTACACGAAGCCGCGGTACAGTATTACGCCGCCGTGCGGCTTCAACGCTCGCGCGAGGACATTCGCCGCCTCAGCCGGTGTCCGGCCATACTGGGAAGGACCCGGGCGCCCCTCAGAATCTGCTTTCACCACGAAGCCGCCGAAATCAGGAATTCTGCGATAAATCTCATCTACCTTGGTCTGCCACCAGGCGGCCACTCTCGGGTCAAGCGGATCGAACGTATCCAATCCGCCCACCACTTTGGGGCTGCTGAGATCCACCGAAAGGGAGAGCCGCACTCCCCATGGCCGAAACACATCGGCGATTCTCGCCGCCTGATTCAGGAAGTTACTCGTCAATACGCGGAGATCCGCATTGACATTGTTGACCGTGCATCCATTGATGCCCACAGACGATAGAAGGCGGGCGTATTCACCTGCGCGGGTGAGATCCCCCCGAACGGTACCGTCGGCAAAAAAGATGGAGCGGCCGGCATAGCCCCGTTCAATACTTCCGTCCAGGTTGTCCCACTGATTCACCCAGCGGATGGGAGCAGAGGGCGATTCCGTATCATTCAGTGACGAGACATTCTCCAAGCGCGCCAGCTTGTCGAGCAACCGGAATATGCCGTACAGCGTGCCTCGATCGTCTGCTCCGGCGATGAGGATATAGCTGTGCCCATTCCGCTTGCTTGTGCCTAGGGAATAGCCGTCGCCAGCCAGCGCGGGCGCCGCCCAGTCCGGGAATGTGCGCCGCATTTCATCCACCGTGCCCAGAACAAAGGCGTCCTCATCGGGGAGTGCAGTATCCTCGCGGACGGTTCGGCGTAGCATGCCGCGGACGCCGCGAATTAGCTCCTGCTCTGCCGTAACGGTGATCACGGACTGATCGAGCGCAACCGCAGCCGCAGGCAGTCCTTGGTCCTGCGCCAACGCGGAACCGTCGGTGATCAACGCATAGCGGAGCCATCCCGCAGGCCCCGTTTCCGCCCGCAAGCCGGCCACGCAACCAAGAAGACTGCATGCCACCCAGACCGGCACACCGGGCATCTTCATTGGGGCAAGCTCTCGGTACCGGAAATCGTGAAATTTGCTATCAGATCCCCGGAATTCTGCACTGGCTGATCACCGCCCACCGCTACCGCATAGCGTCCAGGCAATACGCTGCGCTTTCCGTCGGCCGTTACCCCGCTTAGCTCACGCGGCTCCAATTTGAAAACCACATGTCGGCTCTCCTTTGAAGCGAGCGAGAAGCGTTGGAAGCCCTTCAGCGCATAAATGAGCCCGTCCGGAGACGAGGGAGGCGTGATGTATAACTCCACCACTTCGTCGCCGGCCACCGGCCCGGTATTCGTGACGTCCGCCTCCGCCGTAAGCGTCTCCCCTGCTTTAATGTTCGTTGACGATAGGCGAAGATTCGAATACCCGAACTTTGTATAGCTCAAGCCATATCCAAACCGGTACAACGGCTGACCGTGAAAGAAACGGTAGGTTCGTCCCTTCATCGAATAATCCGTAAACGGCGGAAGCTGATTGAGCGAAGCATAGAAGGTAACCGGAAGGCGTCCGCCCGGATTATTTTTTCCGCTCAAAGTTTCGGCGATCGCTTGACCGCCCGCTTGGCCTGGGTACCAAGCCTCCAGGACCGCGGCCGCATGTTGTTGCGCCCAATCCACAGCCAAGGCACTGCCGTTCATCAACACCAGAATGAGCGGCTTGCCCGTTGCCGCAAGAGCCTCCAGCATCTTCCGTTGCGCGGCGGGCAGATCTATTCTCGTTCGGTCGCCACCCGAAAAACCTTCGACATGCACCGGCATTTCCTCGCCTTCCAGTTCTGGAGAAAGGCCCACAAACGCGATTACCGCATCCGCCTGCTTTGCCGCCGTAATGGACTCGGGAAGCAGACTGCCAGGAGGAGGTTGCCAGTTGAGCGTGAGTCCTGCCCCAAACAGTGGGGACTTGTGCGTGTACTCAATCCGAATGGAGTGTGGCTTCGTATCGGGAAATTGCAGATGGAAAGGGGCGTTTGTGCTAGGACGATACGGCTTGCTCTCATCGGTTGTATGCGTTGCCACTTGCTGTCCGTCGAAGTAGACCGTGTACGATTCTCGGTCAGAGCATGGATAGCAGTGTGCAAATGTGATGTTGAAGCTGTAATCCCCCGCCTGCGGAGCCGTGATCGTACCCGTCCACCGTACGCCGAAGTCATTTGCCGGAATGCCTGGCGCGGGGCTCGCGGAGTTCCAGTCGAAATCGATTTGCTTATCGATCCTGGTCATGGTGGGCTTGCCGGTAAAGCCGGATTGGGCGAAGTACTCAGCCGTCAGTCCCGGCTGCGCAACATCGCCACTCGGATGAAAAGCGGTCCTGGGCACCGGTAATGGCAGTTGCGCATCGTACGGAGCACCCTCGGCATACAGAATTTTTGTCCGGCCGCCAAACTCCTGCAACATCCCATCCACAGGCAACACAGGGCTTGAGGGCACGGCATTGTAATTCCCCTCCAGCGCGGCCAAAGACGCCGCATTTGGACCAACTACGGCAACGGTCTGTATGTCGCGGCGAAGGGGAAGCACGCCGTTCTCATTTTTTAAAAGCACCATCGCCTGGCGTGCCGATTTCAGGACAAGCTCGCGGTGTGCCGGCGAGTTGTCCTCCGAAAACGGAATTCGCGCATACGAGACCTTCGATGGCGGGTCGAACATCCCCAGCCGGAAGCGGGCGGTAAACAGCCTCTTAACTGCCGTATCAATTGCGCTTTCGGGTAAGAGTTTGTCATTTACAGCCTTAACCAGCGCCGAGTATTCTGTTCCGCAACTTGTATCGGTACCAGCCAGAACCGCAGCCGCGGCCGCATGTGCCTGATCCGGAGAATAGTGGTGTCCTTCTGGCGAATAAAAATCCGAGATCGCACCACAATCAGAGGTGACATAACCTTGAAAACCCCACTGCTGGCGCAAAATGTTCTGCAGCAAGCCGTGATTCGCGCAGGCAGGCGCGCCATCAATGGAGTTGTAGGCGCACATAACGGAGTCAGCATGTCCTTCGGTGACGCTAGCGCGAAACGCAGGCAGATAAGTGTCTTGGAGATCGAACAAAGATGGGCTCACATCAAATCGATGCCGCTCCGATTCTGGTCCGCTGTGCACGGCGTAGTGCTTTGGTGTCGCCACCACTTTCAAATAGTTGGGGTCATCGCCCTGCAGCCCCGTGACAAACGCCACACCCAGACGGCTGGTGAGAAATGGATCCTCCCCATACGTCTCCTGTCCACGGCCCCACCGCGGATCTCGAAAGATATTGATGTTCGGCGACCAGATCGTCAAGCCGTAATAGATGCTATGAATCTTGTGGTGAATGGCCTCGTTATGCTTGGCCCGTGCTTCGGTGGAGATCGTGGTTGCTACTTGATGCAGCAGACCTGTGTCCCACGTGGCCGCCAGCCCGATCGCTTGCGGAAAGACTGTCGCGTAGCCGGACCTCGCAACGCCATGCAGCCCTTCGTTCCACCAGTTGTATGCAGGAATGCCGAGTCGCGGGATCGCCACCGCGTCGTTCTGCATCTGAGACACCTTCTCCGCAAGCGTCATTCGCCCGACCAGGTCATCCACGCGCCTCTCGATCGGCAGAGCCGGATTTCGGTAGGCCGGCGGCCCAGCCTTGTCCTGAGCCCAGCCATTCACCGGAAGCACAGCTACGCCGAGCCAGGACGCCAGAATGAATAGTTGCATTCGATTCTTCATGAGTTCACTCCCGAAGCGAGATAACCGCCATCGACAACAATGCACTGTCCCGTGATGAAGCTCGCTCCATCGGAGGCAAGCAATACGGCCGCGCCGACCAATTCCTCTGGCGCGCCAAATCTCTTCATGGGCGTTCGCACCAGAATTTCCTTGCCCCGCTCGGTTCCCTCCAAAAGCGCCCGATTCAACTCGGTCGGGAAAACGCCCGGCGCGATTGCGTTCACGCAGATTCGGTCGCGCGCCCATTCGCACCCCAGACTGCGGGTCAGCGAAAGTATTGCGCTCTTCGATGCGCAATACGCGGCGACTTCATGAAACGCCACATAGGACCCCAGAGACGCGATGTTAATAATGCGTCCTCGTCCGCTGGTCTGGAGCGCAGGGTGGAAGATCTGACACGTGCGCAGTACGCCTTGAAGATTGGTGTCGAGCAACGCCGTCCACTCCCTGTCGCTTACGGCGAGCGTTGGCTTGCGCTCAGTGAATGCGGCCGCATTCACCAGGATGTCGACGCCCCCCAATGCTTGCACGGTGGAGTGACGAAGAGCTTCGATCGAGTCCCGGTTCGTTACATTCACCGTCAGGACCGCCGAGCGGCGCCCCCTCTTCTCGATTTCTCGACAAACCTTTTGGACCTCGGCTGCCCTGCGGCCGGCTGGAATCACATCTGCCCCGTGGTCGGCGAGGCCCAGGGCGATTTGTCGTCCAATGCCGGAGGTTGCGCCCACCACTACCGCCACACGCCCGTTCAAGTCGAAACAGTTCGTCATTAGCTAGGCTTTCTGGGGATTCGCCCACCGGTCATTCGGCACAATCGGCATCCATCCCGGCCGCTGTGGATCCTGGTCGTACGGATAATCGCCGAGCTCTTTGTACAGCTCCTGATACTGGCGGAGTTTCTCACGGTCCAACTCTACTCCAAGCCCAGGCCCGGTTGGAACCGCAATCGATCCGTTCTCATAGCGCAGTAAGCCGCCCTGGATGATGTCATCGGTGAGGTGATGATAATGAGCATCGGCCGCGAACGTCAGATTGGGAAGCACAGCTCCCAGATGGAGCATGGTGGCCAGTTGAATGCCCAGTTCCCCTGAGGAATGCACGGCAACGCCCAGCTGGAAGGTCTCACAAACTCCCCCAGCTTTGATGCACGGGCGGATTCCGCCCCAGAACGTCGTATCGAGCAGAATAACGTCCACGGCCGTATTGAGAATATTCGCTGCCAGTTGCTCGAAGTTCACCACCACCGTGTTGGTTGCCAGCGGGATCCGAACCATCTCGCGCACTCGACGCATCCCGTTCAGGCCGTAAACCGGGTCCTCTAAGTAGTCGTTGTTCAGGTCTTCAATCGCTTGACCAAATCGAATCGCTTGCTCCGTCGACCATACGCCATTGGGATCGAAACGAACCCGATCTTTCGGAAACGCCTCTCCCATGGCGCGGAACGCCTCGAGTTCGTAATCCGGCGGAAACACCCCGCCCTTCATTTTGTGCGTTGTGAACCCATGGCATCGCTTCTGGTCCTGAATGTAGGCCACCACTTGATCGGGCGTCCGGATTTCCCCCTCCCCCGTCTTTTCGTTGCCGTACCGAAAGAAGCAATAGGATGCAAATGGGACGCGATCACGAAGGCTGCCACCCAGGACACTATGGACGGGCACGTTCCACGCCTTCCCGAGGATGTCCAGACAGGCAAACTCGATGGTGGCCAACATCTGTGTGCGGTTGTTATACAGCGAGGCTGTAGGATTCGCGATACGAAATCGCAGCTCTTCTAAACGCGCGGGGTCATGGCCAACAAGATATGAACGAAGCGCGCGAATGGCAGCTTCAGCGGATTCGCCTCCGCCTCCCATCTCGCCGAGCCCGATCAGCCCGTTGTCGGCCTCCACCTCCACCACGGTTCGAACAAACCGGCCCCAATGACATCCATTGGCGTGCCGAAGCGGTGCGTGCAGCGGAACAGTGATGGTCGTCGCTCGAATATCTGCAATCTTCATGGTTTTGTTGGCTTCGAAAACAATATCACTGCCGAAAACACCTGCGCAAGGGGGCTATGAATAATTTCCAGGCTTGACTCGCGCTCGGATTTCGGTATATAGTTCAACACACGTATTAAATGCGCGTTGTCGATTTTCAGAACCCACCGGTGGCTTCCAGCGAGACGGCCCGCTATATCAACCGCCGGATTGTGCTGAATTTGATTCGCCGCCGCCAGCCGATTTCTCGTGCGGATTTGGCACGGTTTTCCGGATTGCAGCGCAGTACCGTGTCGGCCATTAGTGAACAGTTGCTGGAAGAGAAGTGGATTACAAAGGGAGCGACCGGACGTCTGCCCCGTGGACGCCGCCCAACTTTTCTTCGGCTGAACAATAAACGAGCCATTATCTGCGTCGATATCCGCCCTGCGCGTATCACGCTCGCTGTCGCCGACATCAACGGTCATTTTTCCTCCAGCGAAACGATCCCGACGCCTCCGAAGCCCCAAACGGCTCTCCGCGAACTAACCGTACGCATTCGCCAGCTCATCAGATCACGAGGCGATATCGACTTCGAAGGAATTGGGGTCAGTTTGCCCGGTCGCATCGACCTTCGGACACAAGAGCTTATTTTCGCTCCAAACCTACGATGGCCGGCTTGCGATCTGAAAACTCCTCTGGCCGGAGCGACGGGTCTTGAGGTGGACCTGGAGAATGCAGCGAATGCCTGTGCAATGGCGGAGATCTGGTTCGGAAATGCCGGGCAAGTGACTAGCCTGGT
Organism: Bryobacteraceae bacterium; assembly: GCA_035475295.1. Lineage (GTDB taxonomy): Bacteria > Acidobacteriota > Terriglobia > Bryobacterales > Bryobacteraceae > Bog-105. The sequence continues at coordinate 3,610 of DATIMM010000013.1, read as the reverse complement.
GGCCCTGACTGTTTCAGAAGGAATAGGTGCGGGCGTCATCGCAAACGGTCAACTCCTTCGCGGGCACGTCGGAATGGCGGGTGAGTTCGGGCACATGCCGCTCGACCCGGCCGGGCCGCTCTGTTCTTGCGGTAACCGCGGATGCTGGGAGGTTCTCGGTTCGAACCGCGCAGCTGTCCGATATTATCTCGAGTCCGCGGCCACCGACAATCAAATTGAATTTCAGGATTTGTTAGCCCGTGCAAGCCACGGGGATGTGCGCGCTGGGAAAGCGCTGGACACGATGGCGGGTTATGTCGCTCGTGGCGTCCAGATAGTTGTCGCCGGCTTGGCACCCGAAGCTATCGTGTTTGTCGGCGAATTGACAGCGGATTGGAACCGGTTTCAACCCGTAATCGAAACCGCCGCCAAAGCGCAAGCGGTTGCCGGCAACACACCCCGGATCATTGCCGCGAAAGAGGGTGCTATGGCACGGCTTCGAGGCACCGTCGCTCTCGTCTTGTACAAGCATTTTGGAGTTCCCCAAGTCTCGTAAGTCCCCAAATTCACCACTGCCAAAAATGTGTTGATGTTCGTCATTCGGGTCCTGACGCTCTCCTGCCCTCGTCAGCTCGTCTTTTCTCGCTTTCGCTTTCCTGCGTTGCCCCCGCGCTGGATGCCCGAGCGTCGTGTCGATCTCTCACCGGCAACATCACGAATCAGTCGAAGACTGGCGTACCGGACGCCGCCGTAAACGCCGACGGAGTCTACCTCATCAGCAATCTCCAGGCGGGCACTTCTAAGGTCACCGTCGCGGCTCCTTCATTTGGAACCGTGGTCTTGGACGGAGTCACCGTCCGGCAGAATGCCGTTCAGAGAACCACGACACGTCAGAAACAGCAACGGGGGCGAAAAGCATTAAACGGCGTGTTGCCGTCCGCGCTCCCCGCCCCCGTTCGTGATCTCGCCTCAATCAAACGAAATCACTTCTATAGCCGTCCCGAATCCTTAACTACACCCGGATGTACCCCCGCAATTCTCGCACTTGTAGCAAGACCCGTTGCGAGTCATGATGCTTCCGCATTCGGAGCAAAGCGGTGCATCTCCTGCCGCGATAGCATCGAATGGAAGCGCCTGCTGGGGCTCCAACTCCGTCGGGCGTAGCTTCGGCGTTTCACCTGCTTCGTTCGCCTCGGTAATCCCGAGGAAACGCGCGCCTAGCCACCGGAAGATGTAGTCGATGATCGACTTGGCATAAGGCACCTGCTGGTTGCCGGTCCATCCGCTTGGCTCGAATCGGACATGGCTGAACTTATCCACGAAGAACTTCAGCGGCACGCCGTACTGCAAGCCGTAACTGATGGAAGTCGCGAGCGTATCCATCAACCCCGAAATCGTCGATCCTTCCTTCGCCATCGAGATAAATACCTCGCCAGGCGTCCCGTCCTCATACATGCCTACCGTGATATATCCCTCATGACCGCCGATCGAGAATTTATGCGTGAGCGACTGACGCTCATCCGGCAGCTTCCGCCGAACCGGACGATACACAATCTTCTCAATCGTCGTAGGCGCAACAGCGGGAGTAGCCGCGGCAACCGCACCCTTCTTCTCGCCCTTACCGGAGCTTAACGGCTGGACGCGCTTCGATCCATCTCTATAGATCGCCACCGCCTTCAATCCGAGTCTCCAGCTCTCCGTGTAAGCTTCCATGATGTTTTCCACCGTGGACTCTTCCGGCATATTGATCGTCTTCGAAATCGCTCCCGAGATAAACGGTTGCACGGCGCCCATCATATGGATGTGACCCATATGGTGAATAAAGCGGTTTCCGTTTTGCGGCCGGAAACTGCAGTCGAAAACGGGCAAGTGCTCCGACTTCAGGTTAGGTGCGCCCTCGATTGTCCCGGTGGAGTCGATGTGCGAAACAATCTGTTCGGTCTGCTCTGGCGTATAGCCCAGCTTGATCAACGCTTGCGGGACGGTATTATTGACGATCTTGATGACACCGCCGCCGACCAGTTTCTTGTACTTCACAAGGGCCAGGTCGGGCTCGATGCCGGTCGTATCGCAGTCCATCATGAAACCGATTGTTCCTGTCGGCGCAAGCACGGTGGTCTGCGCGTTCCGGAACCCTGTGAGCGAGCCTAGTTCGTAGGCTTGCCGCCAACACTCTTCCGCAGCCTGGAACATAGCCGCTGGAACCCGCTTACTATCTATGCTGTTCACGGCGTTCCAGTGCATTCGAATCACATCCAGAAACGGCTCTTCGTTCTCCGGATAGCCAGGACAGGGTCCCACAGCCTCTGCCACACGCGCGCTGGTGAGATAGGATTGTCCGCACATGATCGCTGTAATCGCGCCTGCGAAGCTCCTCCCCTCGGGACTGTCGTACGGCAATCCCAGGGACATCAGCATCGCGCCCAGGTTGGCGTAGCCCAGTCCCAGCGGGCGGAAATCATGTGAGTTCTTCGCAATCTTCTCCGTCGGATAACTTGCGTTGTCAACAATGATCTCCTGCGCCAGCGTGACGGTATCCACCGCGTGGCGGAACGCTTCCACATCGAACGTGCCGTCCGCGCCCACGAACTTCATCAGATTCAGCGACGCCAGATTACATGCTGAATCGTCCAGGAACATGTATTCCGAGCATGGATTCGAAGCGTTGATCCGCGCCGTGTTCTTCGACGTGTGCCAGCGGTTGATCGTCGTGTCGAACTGCATCCCCGGATCGCCGCACTGATGCGTTGCTTCCGCAATCTGCAGCATCAAATCACGCGCCCGGTACCGGTTCACTGGCTGCCCGGTAGCAACGCTCCGTGTCCACCAGTCGGTATTATCCGCGACCGCCTGCATGAATTCATCGGTCGCGCGGACCGAGTTGTTCGCATTCTGAAAGAAAACTGAGCTGTACGCGTCGCCGTCCAAGGACGAATCGTAACCCGCATCAATCAGCGTATGGGCTTTCTTCTCTTCTTTGGCTTTGCACCAGATGAACTTCTCCACATCCGGATGATCCGAATTGAGAATTACCATCTTCGCCGCGCGGCGAGTCTTGCCGCCCGATTTAATCACTCCGGCAAACGCGTCAAAGCCCTTCATGAAGCTTAACGGGCCGGATGCTCGTCCCCCGCCCCAAAGGTGTGCGTCTTCTTCGCGAATCGACGAAAGGTTAGTTCCTGTTCCCGATCCCCACTTGAACAGCATGCCTTCGGTTTTCGCCAGGTCAAGGATCGACTCCAGCGAATCCTGTACGGAGTTGATGAAACACGCCGAACACTGCGGGCGATTGTCGCCCGGCTGCAGTTTCTTTACTACCTGCTCTGATTCATCGAAATAGAAGCCGTAGCCACGCGCCTCGCGCACTCCTACGTTGAACCAGACTGGCGAATTAAAACATGCCTTCTGGTTCAGCATCAAATGTGCTAACTCTAACCTGAAATTTTCGCCGTCTTGCTTCGTTTTGAAGTAATTTCCGGCAATTCCCCATTCGGCAATTGTGTCGACAACGCGATGCACAAGCTGGGCGACGCTCGATTCACGCTCCGGTGAACCCATTCGTCCATGAAAATATTTGCTCGCAACAATGTTCGTAGCCGTCTGCGACCAATCGGCAGGTACCTGAACATCA
>DATIMM010000012.1:0-34358 GCA_035475295.1 Bryobacteraceae bacterium | reverse complement strand
GTCCGTCACAGAGCGGTTACGGCCGCCGCCTTCATGGTGGCGGCGTCCTTGTCGACCGTCATCGGTTCGCCGCTGTCTGGAAGGTGCTCAGCAATCCTCGGATGCTCGCGCTGTCTCTGGTCTATTTCGGCACGTCGGCTGGACTGGATACGCTGGGGCTCTGGGTCCCCATGACCTTGCGGCAGTTTGGCTTTTCGCCGCTCGCCACCCGCGGACTCAATGCTATGGCTGGCATGGCGGCTGTTGCGGGCATGGTGGTCTGGGCGCGGTACTCCGAACGGACGTTGGGGCGTACGTGGGCATGTGGTCCTTCCCTGCGTGGCTGCCTGTCCGGGCTTTATTTGGGTCGGCGCCGCGCAAACGGCCTTCGCTGTCATTTTTGCCCTCGTGATCGTGAGTGCCGGGGTCAGTGCGGCGAAAGCCCGGCTCTGGGCTATGCCGGAGGGCTATATCTGGTGGGAGGAACGCTCGCCCTATCGGCCGTCGTCACGCTGGTGCTCAGCCGTCAGCAGCGACGCGAACAAAAAAAGAGGCGCGGCATCTGCCACGCCTCCCTGCTCTTAACCGCTATCGCTACTGCCGGATTACTGCTGAACCGCGACGTTGATCGTCTTCGGCTTGGCCACTTCCTTCTTGGGAAGCGTAATGGTCAGCACGCCGTTCCTGTAATCTGCGGTGACCTTTTCGGCGTCCACCGTATCGGGCAAGCTGAAGGCCCGGACGAACGAGCCGTAGGACCGCTCGATCCGATGAAAGCCCCGTCCATTCTTTTCATTCTCAAATTTCCGCTCGCCCTTTAGCGTTAAAGTTCCATTCTCGAGCTGGATACCGACCTGCTTGGGATCAATGTCGGGAAGGTCTGCTTTCAGCACCAGATCATGATCCGTCTCGAAAATGTCCACCGCTGGAGACCAGGGGCGGGAAGCCGGCTCGCTTAACAGCCGGGAAACGGAATCATGAAACAATCGCAAACCAGTTGGAAAGTCGTCGAATTCGGGGGTAAACGGGTTACGTCGTGTGAGTGTCATGTTGTCCTCCACCCAGATCATTGGGTACAACACAATCATAAAATATGAGTGAGTAGGTGTCAAGCAAGCTTAGTGCAAATTTTTTTACTTCCCAGTTCGTTTCGCAAAATCGGCTTCGTTTCGTAATTTGCAGCCCTCCCGGCTCTGTTTTCATCCGTACTGGCGTATGCCAAACGACAAAAGCGAGTCCCAGAGCTTGGTAAAGGAAGGAACGGAGGCTCCGAATATCAAGCTGGATACCGATGCGGGCGAGCCCTTCGATCTGGCCTCCCTGCGCGGGCGGAATGTGGTTCTCTACTTCTACCCCAAAGCCGACACTCCCGGCTGTACGAAGGAGGCCTGCGAGTTCCGCGACACTACTCAGAAATTCAAGGCCGCCAATACGGTCGTTGTGGGCGTCTCTCCCGACACCTCCGGAGCCCAGGCCAAGTTCAAGCAGAAGTTTGATCTGCCCTTTGTTCTCCTGGCCGATACCGAACATAAGGCGGCCGAAACCTACGGGGTCTGGAAAGAAAAGAGCATGTACGGCAAGAAACATTGGGGCGTCGACCGCACCACGTTCGTCATCGACCCCGAGGGGAAAATAAAGAAGATCTTTCCCAAAGTAAAAGTGGACGGGCACGCCGAAGAGGTCCTGGCGGCACTCCCGCAGTAGGCACCTACAATGAAGATGTGAGTGGAAGCAACAGCCGCCGGTATCCGCAGCGTCCTGTGCTCGGAGTCGGTGCGCTGATCTTCGACGAGGGCCGGATCTTGTTGGTGGAGCGCGGGAAGCCGCCGCTGGTAGGGGAATGGTCGCTGCCGGGTGGCGTTGTGGAAACCGGCGAACGCCTGGAAGACGCCGTTGCCCGCGAGGTACTGGAGGAGACCGGCCTTCACGTCTCGGTCGGCCCGATAGCTCTTACCTTCGAGCGCATTATGCCCGATACCTCGGGCGCGTGCGAATACCACTACGTCCTGGTTGATTTTTACTGTTCCATCCAGGGTGGGGATCTGCGGGCCGGCGACGATTCCAGCCGGGTGGCCTGGTTTGATATCGATGCTCTCGACGGGCTCCCCATGACGCTTGGGACGCGGGAAGTGATACGATCCTGCGCCAGCCGTCCACCCACCTGTCCGCAGGTCACCCGACCTTAATGATGTATGGCGTTTAGCAGCACCTCTCTTTTACAGTTCGACGAGCTTACGGAATTGGTCTCCCGGTATGCGGGGAGCGAGGCTGGCCGCGCGCTCGTGCTCGCCCACGAGCCATATTCGGATCGGCTGGCCCTGGAATCGGATTTCGCCGAAACCGGCGAGGCCATCGGCTATTTGCGTGATGTGACAGGCGCACAGGAGACCGCCCGGGGCGCTGCTATCCGGCTTCGTTTCGATCAGATCCGCGACATTGAAACACAAGTCCGGATCCTGGGCGTCGAGGGGGCGTCGCTCGATGGCCGCGATATCCTCGATCTGTTTCATACGCTCGCGATTGCGGGGGAATATCGTGGCGTTCTACTCTCGGTGTCTGAACGGTATGGCCGTTTGGCCCAGCGCGCGCGACATCTAGCCGACCTTCGCGATCTCACTCGCCGCTATGGCCGGGCTTTTCTGCCCGACGGCTCTCTGGCCGATGAGGCGAGCGTCGCTCTGGGGCGCATTCGCCGCGACATCCACCGCCAGCAAGCCAGCATCCAGGAATCGCTCACCCGTTTTCTGCGCGCCCACAACACCGACGGTACGTTACAGGAAGATTTCGTCACGATTCGCGAGGACCGCTACGTGGTTCCGATCGTTGCCGGCCAGAAGGGCCGCGTAGACGGAGTGATTCATGGCTCGAGCGGAACAGGCCGTACCCTGTTTGTCGAGCCGTTGGAAACCATCGGGCTGAACAACCAGCTTGTTCGTCTCCGCGAAGACGAACTCCGCGAGATCGAACGTATTCTCTCGGAAATCACCAACACGCTTCGGGAACATGCCGGCGAGATCGCGGATACGGCCCAAACGCTGGCGGAACTGGACTGTTTCTTTGCCAAGGCGGCGTTTGCGCTCGATTACAACGCCGTTATCCCCCGGTTTGCCCGTGGAGAGCGCTCTCTTCGGTTGCGCGGGGCCCGCCACCCGCTGCTCGAAACAGTTCTCCGCAAGCAGCGCAAGCCCATTGTTCCGATCTCGTTCGAATTGAATGAAGATCGGCGCTGCCTGTTGATCAGCGGCCCCAATACAGGCGGCAAAACGGTCACGATGAAGACCGCCGGGCTTCTGGCCCTGATGGCGCACGCGGCCATTCCGGTCCCTGCTTCGGAAGCAGAGTTCCCTCTGCTGGACGACGTACTAGCCGACATCGGCGACGCCCAGTCCATCGCCGAAAGCCTGAGCAGCTTTTCCGGGCATCTGCTTCACGTGAAACAAATGCTGGACCGAGTGACGCCCGAAAGCCTGGTTCTGCTCGATGAACTGGGGCGGGCCACGGATCCCGAGGAAGGCGGCGCGCTCGGCGTGGCCATACTGGACGAGTTCCGGAAATCGGGCGCGTTTTGTCTGGCTTCCACCCACCTGCTGCCGCTGAAACTCTACGGCGCCAGGACAGAAAACGTGCTGAACGCGTCCATGGGATTCGACGAAGAGACGCTGCAGCCTACCTACCAGCTACGGGTTGGTCTGCCGGGCAAGTCGGCTGGACTCGACATTGCTACACGCCTGCAGTTGCCGCAACCAGTGCTTGACCATGCCCGGGCGGTGCTGCCCCGCATGCAGGCCGACTTTCAGAATCTGCTGTCCGAACTTCATCGCCAGATCGAGGAGAACACGCGTCACTCCCGCGAAATGCAGGAAGCGACGGATCAACTGAAGAACCGCCAAGCCGAACTGGAGCAGGAAGCACTCCGGCAGGAGCAGAAGCGCCAGCGGGAGTGGCAGAAGAAGTCCGATTTGATCGTCGCCGATTTCGAAGCCCGCGCCCAGATGACGATGGAGCGTCTCGCCGAAACCGCCGAGAACCGGAAGGCCGCCGAGCAGGCACGCCGCGAAATTTCGAGGACGAAACGCGAGTTTCACGAAGAGGCCGAGGTGGCAATGGCGCCACCCACCCCGGCCGCGAAGCCAGCGGATCGTCTGCCCCTTGAAGAAGGTGCAAAGGTCCGGTTGAAAGATGTGCGCGAGATCGCCACTGTCCGCCGACTTTTAAAGAACGGACTGCTGGAAGTGGAGGCAGGTTTTCTCAAGATGCAAGTGCCGCGCGAGGACGTGGCGGAAGTTGTTTCCAAAACGGAAGCCACCCGTCTTCCAAAAAACGTCCGCTTCGAAGCCGGCCCGCGCTGGGACACGTCTTACCGCGAGCTCAACGTGATCGGGCAGCGTGCGGAGGAAGCGGTGGAACAGGTCGACAAATTTCTGGATTCCGCTGCGCTTGCGTCCGTGAATCGCGTGCGCATCGTACACGGCCATGGAATGGGAGTGTTGAAGAAGGCCGTGAGCAATTTGCTGGGGTCCAACCCGCATGTCAGCCGGTTCTACCCCGCCACGCCGTCCGAAGGGGGAGCAGGCGCTACCATCGTGGAACTCCGCGAGTAGACTTCGGTGTTGGATTACTGGGCTAGACTACTGGTATGTTCCGGTTGTCGATAGGAATTGGGCTCTTAAGCTTAACTCTTTTCGCGAGTGGTACTTCCCATTTGTCCACCTATGCTCAGTCGATCCACAGGTGGCAGAGGGCGCGGGATGCGGGATTACGCGACCCGAATGGCTGGCTCACGCTAGTCGGGCTCTACTGGTTGCACCCTGGAGGCAACACGATTGGGTCCGCTCAGTCCAATGACTTAGCCCTGCCGAAGGGCTCGGTTCCTTCTCAGCTGGGCAGGCTCACTTTGGAGGGCAGCAACGTTTTATTTACGAACCTTTGTGGCCCAAAGGTCACGGTAAATCATAGGCCAGCGGCTTCGAAGGTTCCGCTCAGCTATGACGAGGCCAAGCCGGACGTTGTCCGCTATGGCACAGTGTCATTCTTTGTGATTAAGCGGGGCGATAAGTTGGGAGTGCGCGCCAAAGATAGCCAAAGCCCGACGCTGAAGAATTTCACCGGCGTGAAGGATTATCCCGTCAACCCCGCGTTTCGGTTTGAAGCCAAATTTGTTTCGAGTCCCCAGAAAACGAAATTCCTGAACATCCTCGGCCAGACGGAGGAGGATGACAGCCCGGGATACGTCGAGTTCCATTATCAGGGCCGCTTGTACCGGCTTCGACCGACAACAGAAGCCAATGAGCTGTTCTTCGTGTTTCGGGACCCCACCAGCAAGACAACCACCTACCAGCCAGGACGCTTTTTGAAGACTCCGATGCCCGTCAACGGAAAAGTAGATCTGGACTTCAATAAGGCTTATAATCCGCCTTGCGCCTTTACTCCCTACGCGACCTGCCCATTGCCACCGAAGGAAAACATACTTCCGTTTCCAGTCGAAGCCGGCGAGTTGCGGTACGGCAAAGATCACCAGGACTAGTTTCCTTTTTAGGTCCGAAACTCTCACAATCCGTCAGCAGTCTTATACTCGCGCCAGGCAGGGGCGCGCTATGTGAAACTGGAGATCCCCAAAGACCAGGAGACGTGCGAAGCGAAGTGCGGCAGAAAGCGCGTTACGCTTACGAATCTCAAAAAGATTTTCTGGCCGCAGCTGGGCAAAACCAAGCGCGACCTTTTGCTTTACTACGCCGCGGTGGCGGACTGCCTGATTCCCCACCTGAAAAATCGAGCCATGGTGATGAAGCGGTATCCGAACGGTATCGAGGGGAAATTCTTTTTCATGAAGCGCACGCCCGAGTACCGGCCGGAGTGGCTGGAGACCTGCTCCATCCCGCACCGTCGCGGTAACATCATCGATTTTCCAGTGGCGCAGGATCTCGCATCGCTTCTGTGGATCGTCAATCTTGGGTGCATCGATCTGAACCAGTGGTACGGTCAGTGTGACGATCCGGACCGGCCCGACTATCTTCATTTCGACCTGGATCCGGTGCCGCCGGCGGGCTTTGCGCAGGTACGCGAGGCGGCCCTTCTGATTCACGACGACCTGTGGAAAAAGAAGGTGAAAGCCTACGCCAAGACTACAGGCTCGCGCGGCGTACACATCTACGTGCCGATTCAACGGCAGCCAAAGCAGAAGGAGGTGTGGACTGTTGCGAAGCGCACGGCGATCCGCCTGGCCGACATGGAGCCCGGGTTGCTCACGTCCGAATACCGCATAGAGAAGCGTCCGCCGGGGCGGGTGCTCGTTGATTACAATCAGAACGCCTGGGGCCGCACCCTCGCCTCCGTGTATTCCGTCCGCCCAAAACCGGAGGCCACCGTTTCCGCTCCCGTGACATGGGAAGAACTCGAACAGGGTGTCGATATCTCGGACTTCACGATGGACACTATGCCGAAGCGCCTGGCGCAGGTTGGGGACCTTTTCAGCCCGTTGCTGCGATCCGGGCCACGCTGCCCTCCGGAGGCACTGCAATGAGTCTGCCGATTCCTCTCAACTTCCCGCCGATGGAAGCCGAGACAGCCCGCGAGATTCCTACGGGAACGGAGTGGGAGTATGAGCCGAAGTGGGACGGCTTCCGCTGCCTTGCGTTTCGCGATGGCGAGCAGGTCGACATTATTTCGAAATCGGGCCAGCCGCTGGCGCGCTACTTCCCCGAGATCGTCCAGGCTCTCCTGGGCCTGCGCGCCGGGAAATTTGTGCTCGATGGAGAATTGATCGTTACGCAGAAGCGATCGCTTGATTTCGACGCCCTGTTACAGCGAATTCATCCCGCCGCGAGCCGCATCAAGAAGCTTTCGACGGAAACGCCGGCGACCTTCGTGCTATTCGACATTCTCGCGGACGATCATGGAAGGAATCTGACATCAAAGGTGCTGGAGCAGCGCCGCGTCAGCCTGGAAGACTTTGCGAGCCGATTCCTTGCCGGGCAGCCGCGCATTCGTCTGTCGCCGCGCACTTGTGACTTCGAAACCGCTAAGCAGTGGTTTAAGCGAATGGCCGGACCGCTTGACGGAGTGATTGCGAAGCGGGTGGACCGGCCTTACGATTCCGAATCCAGAAAATCGATGCTGAAGATAAAGAATCTACGCACCGCGGACTGCGTGGTCGGCGGCTTTCGTTACGGCAACAAGGACAACCTGGTAGGTTCGCTGCTGCTCGGCTTATACGATGACCAAGGGCTGCTAAATCACGTGGGCTTCACGTCAGGTTTAGCGAAGGCCGACAAGCCCGCGCTCACGAAGCAGTTGGAGAAGATCATTGAGCCTCCTGGTTTCACCGGCGCGGCTCCCGGCGGCCCCAGCCGCTGGAGCACGGAGCGCAGTGTGGAGTGGAAGCCGCTTGCCCCCAAGCTGATCGTCGAAGTGCAATACGATCACTTTTCCGGCGACCGCTTTCGCCACGGCACAAAGCTGCTGCATTGGCGGCCGGACAAGCGACCGACCGACTGCAAACTGGAGCAGGTCAGGCGGGAGAGTCAGTCTCCATTAATGCTGCTGGACTAGCTCGGTGGTGACTCATCGGTGTGCGGGTATACCCGTTGAGCTGCGGATACGCAGCGGTATTATCGAAGAACCTTCTAAATACGTGGCTTATGCGGAATGATCTGCTATTTGCGTTTCGGACGCTTCGGCGTTCACCTGCATTTACAACTGTCGCAATCTTATCGCTCGCGCTAGGCATCGGTGCAAATACCGCCATCTTCTCGCTGCTCTACCAGGTCGTTCTGCGTTCCTTACCGGTGCGAGATCCTCAATCGCTGGTGGTTCTGCGCGACGATAGCTTTTCGTTCGGTTGGAATCGACGCGACAGTGATTGCAGCGTCTTTTCGTATCCGATGTACGAGGCCCTCCGTAACAGCAATCAGGTCTTTGATGGATTGATTGGCAGAGCGGGCTTTTCGGCCAACTTTTCCTATAACGCCAATGCCGTGAGCGCAAACGCGGAACTCGTTACCGGGAATTTCTTTGACGTACTCGGGGTGAAGCCAGCCCGCGGAAGACTGGTGCTCCCCAGTGACGACCATTCCGATACGCAGGAAAATGTCGTTGTTCTCAGCTTTCGATTCTGGTCGCATCAATTGGGCCAGAATCCCGCTGTGCTGAACCATCGCGTACTGGTCAACAGGCATCCCATGCTTGTCGTCGGGATCGCGCCTCCCGGTTTTCACGGAGTGATTTCAGGGCGTGATCCAGACTTTTACGCTCCGATCAACGCGGTTGGCCTGTTTGACGCAAACTGGACGACTCGCGGGGCACCCGACCACTACTGGGTCGCTCTGTTTGGACGGTTGAAGCCGGAAATCTCCGACGAGCAGGCGAACGCCAAACTGCTTCCACTCTTCCGCTCTACTCTACGCGAAGAGTTACCGCAGTTCACAAATGTGAGCGCAAGCGACAGGAAGCGGATTCTGGCGAAGACGTTGACAGTACAGCCCGCGGCCCGGGGCTTCAATCAATTGCAGTTACAGTGGCAAACACCTCTCGTGGTGCTGATGGTGATGGTGGGAATGGTGCTGTTGATGGCATGCGTAAACGTCGCCAATCTGCTGATGGCTCGGGCCGCCGGGCGAGAGCGTGAATTTGCGATCCGGCTTGCGGTAGGAGCTACGAAGTTTCAAGTCTTCCGGCAGTTATTAGTAGAAAGTCTCGTGTTGTCCTTTGCCGGGGGCCTGCTGGGATTGCTACTTTCTGGTGCTTTGACGGCAGGATTGCTTCACCTGATACCGCCAGACGTCTTCGGCAGTTGGCTGACAGCCCAGATTAACTGGTCGCTTCTCGGATTTAGTTTTGCTCTCGCGGTCGTCACGGGCATTCTATTTGGCTTAGCTCCCGCGCTGCAGGCGGTAAGGCCGGAACTCGCACCGACGCTGCAGGAAAAAGCTTCTGGCATTAGCGCCAGCAGTTCACAAGGGCGGTTCCGGCAATCTCTGGTTGCAGCGCAGGTGTGCCTGTCGCTGCTTCTCCTGATCGGTGCGGGCCTTTTTACCAGAAGTCTCGTGAACCTGATGAACAACGATCCGGGCTTTCAGCCCGATGGGCTTGTCACGTTCAGCATCGAACCAACATTAGCCGGGTATACCTCAAGCCAGAACTCCGCGCTGCGCCGCCAACTGGGAGAGCGGCTCGCATCCATTCCCGGCGTCCGCTCGGTGGCGCGGGCGAACCTGATACCGCTTGGCGGCTATAACATCGGGAACGGTATCAGCAAGGCAGGAGCACCCTTCGATCGAGAACATATAGTGGATGTCCGGGAAAATATCGTCGGACCCGGTTACTTTCATACGCTCGGCATACCGTTGCTGGCCGGACGCGACTTTTCGGATGCCGACACCAACAGTTCCCAACGTGTGGTGATTTTGAGTGAAGCTGCAGCGCGCCAACTGTTTCCGGGTGATAGCCCCATTGGACATCAACTACGGATGGGTGCGGGAGGCATTAACGTCCAGGTAGTCGGAATGGTAAAGGACTCCAAATTCGAGGGGCTGCGGAACGCGCCTGGGAAGATGGTGTACGTACCGGATGAGCAAAGCGAAATGATGTTAGCCTTGCCGACGGCGTTTTTTCTGCGAACAGCCGGGAACGATCGCAACGTCATCACGGCCGTGCCGAAGGCCGTCAAACAACTGGACGCGAGCTTGCCGGTAAATAACCTGACTACGATGAAGGATTTCGTCGACACTACCATCTATACCGACCGCCTGATGGCAATTCTTGCGATTGCATTCGGAGTGCTCGCCACCACGCTTGCGGCAGTCGGCTTGTATGGAATCATCTCGTACGCTGTCACGCGCCGGACACAGGAGTTCGGTATCCGGTTGGCGCTCGGAGCCGAGCGTGGAGATATCGTCAGTCTGGTCGTCGGGGAGGTGGCATGGCTGGTCGGTATCGGGTTGGTCATCGGACTCCCCGCCAGTTACGCCTTGGCCCGGCTAATCGAATCGCAACTTTACGGGATTCAAGCCAACGACCCATTCGTCCTGACAGGGGCGGTGCTGACCTTGGCGATTGCGGCCGCCCTGGCTGGATGGATACCCATCTTGCGTGCTATGCGGATTGAGCCGACGCGGGCCTTGCGCTACGAGTAGTGATCGTGAATCTGGTAGCCGACTCACAAGACGCAGGAAAGCGCCTCGACTCGTTTCTCCATGAGCGCCTGCCTGAGTGGAGCCGCTCGCGCCTGCAAGCCTGGATCAAGCAGAAGCGCGTTTTGGTAGGTGGCAAAGATGCGCGTGCATCGTATCTGCTGCGTGGCGGAGAGAGTATCGCGATCGAGCCAGCGGACCTTGCGCCGCTACAGGCCGAGCCGGAAGCTCTACCGCTCCGCATCCTTTATGAAGATGCCGATGTGGTGGTGGTAGACAAGCCGGCGGGCATGGTGGTTCATGCAGGGGCGGGCCACTCTCGGGGCACGCTGGTCAATGCGCTACTGCATCACTTCGGAGCCTTATCGTCTATTAACGGCGACCTGCGTCCCGGTATTGTCCACCGCATCGACCGGGAGACCAGCGGTGTTCTGGTTGTCGCGCGGACCGACCGTGCTCATCATTCCCTTGCCCGGCAGTTCCACGACCGCCAAGTGGAGAAGGTGTATCTCGCACTGGTCCATGGACGCCCGAAGCAATCTGTCGGCCGCATCACGAGCCCCATTACGCGGGATCCCGTCCGGCGCACCCGTATGACAGCGCGGCTGGGCAGCGGCCGCGCCGCGCTCACTGATTACGAAATCATTGAACAATTCGAGTACTTCAGCTTTCTTCGCGTAAAGATCGGGACTGGACGAACTCACCAGATTCGCGTTCATCTATCGAGCATTGGACATCCGATCGTGGGAGACCGCCTGTATGGAGCGCCCGCAGCCATTCCGGGTATTCCTGTCCTGGGCCGATTCTTCCTTCATGCTCACCGGCTGCGTTTTCTTTCGCCCTCCACCGGGGAGCCGATTACGGTCGAGAGCGCTCTTCCGCCGGAGCTTTCAGAGTTTTTGGATCAACTCCGGACAAACGTCGCTAGAATAAAGGGACTCAAATGAAGTTTCGTGTAGTGACGGTTGCGGCGCTGGCTGCAGCGATGACAACTGGCCTTTTTTACCTTTTGCCAAGCAGGCTTCAGGCGCAGCAGCAGAGTGCGCAAGCGCCAATGCAAAACGGCAGCCGTGCGAACGCTCCTATCACGGCGCAGGTGACACGCGTGAATATGCTGTTCTCCGTCACCGACAAGAAGGGCCGGTTTGTCACGGATCTGAGTCGCAACGATTTTAAGGTCTTCGAGAACAAAAAGCCGCAGAAAATTCTCGAGTTTACTTCCGAGACCGATCTGCCGCTTCGCCTAGCAATCCTGGTCGACACCAGCAGCAGCATCCGCGACCGCTTCCAATTCCAACAGGAGGCAGCCATCAACTTCGTCAACAGCGTGATGCGAACCCAGGACAAGGCGATTGTGGTCAGTTTCGATACCGCCGCGGAACTGGTAGCGGATCTCACGAACGATACGAATACCCTTGAAAATTCTATCCGGCATCTTAAGCCAGGGGGAGGGACCGCCCTGTTCGATGCGATCTTTTTTGCATGCCGCGATAAGTTGATGCTGGATCAGCCGATGTACAAGTTTCGCCGGGCAATGATCATCCTGAGCGATGGCCGCGACGATAACAGCCGGTACAGCATGCAACAAGCTTTGGAGATGGCCCAGCGCGCCGACACCGTAATCTATACGATCTCGACGAATATCAGTCACATTGAGACCGAGGGAGATGGCACTCTGCGGTATTTAGCGGAACAAACCGGTGGGAACTATTACGCTCCGTTCAAGGCGAGCGATCTCAACCAGTCCTTCGAAAATATTGCCAACGAGCTTCGTCACCAGTACAACTTGTTCTATCGTCCGACGCCCTTACTGACGGACGGCAAATTTCATCCGGTGTCGATCAAAGTCGTCGCGAAGGGCCGCAAGGATCTGATTGTCCGGGCGCGCCGGGGGTACTACGCGCGGAAAGAAAACGGCTAGACTCTCGGCGAGGTTGTCTTCACCGGTTTCGGGGTCCGGAAGGGCAGCGAATTCAGGAACTGATTTACTAACCACGATCCGAAGGCCGCCATTGAGGACGGGCATCCCGCACCAAACCAAAGGGCGAGAAGCGCAACGGCCACTACGTGGGTCAGGAATATAAAAATCGCAATTAACTCAAAGTGCATTTGATTCCGAAGTTCCAGCTATTTCCGGGAGGGAAAGCGATCGAGACTGACTGTTCCTTTGATGCGCCGCCACCCGCGTAAGATGCTGTCCAGACGGCGTTTACTTGCGGCGATGAGCAAAAAAAAGACCAGGTACTTTGATGATACCTGGTCGAGGAGCGCTCAAGACAGCTCGGAGTTCTGTCTTGAGATTGGAGGAACCGCGATTAAGAGAGCAGGCCGCCGTGTCCGAGGCAGGCAATTTCCCATCCCGAAACACGATACTTCGCAAGCATAGGGGGAAGGATTAAATCGAGAACGTTCGGTTTGGGGGAGCGGAAGCAGCAGGGCACCGAAAGCACCGGCACGTCATCTTTATAGCTGAGCAATAACAGATTGCCGGGCTCTACCGGAGCGAGGAATCGCTCCGTGTGGGCTCCCAGGCGGGTAAATGCGCGTCCGACCACATCTTCCGGACCTGCCGGTGCGGTAGTCGAGGCCACCAGCACCGCAGTGGGGCGAGTCCGCAGCAGATGCAGCAGCGCTCGTGTTACCTGTTCCTCTTCTTCCACCGCCGAGAGTGCAAAGCGCACCGTTGCTCCGAAGCTGTCCAGCCGGTGCCGGACCACATTTTCAAAGAGCGTGCGCGCGCGGTCCCCATGTACAGGGTCGGTGTATAGGACGGCAACGCCTCCGTCGCGAATCGGCCGGGCCTGCAAAATCGGTCCGCGCTCGTTCAAAATCGAGAGCACCGCTTCCAGTTGGGCTTGGGCCACGGCAAAAGGCGCACTCTTGATGGTGGCAAGGCGCTCTCCTGCCCGTATGTAGCGAAAGTTTCCAACGGTCGCGATGACGACACTGGCCGTGCAGTTGATCTGCTTCAGCAGTTCATCGTCCACCAGCGCACAGCAGTTCTCGGTAGCGATCAAATTGGCGCGGCCTCCAGCGGCTAGCCTGATCTCTACTGACCCGCAACACATGGCGCCAGCGACGGCCATTACGGCATCGTCTTCTCCTACTTCGCCGTCCTCAAGCTCAGTAACCCAAACCTGGTTCATCCCTTCTGTTTGCAGAAGGCGGACATCCTCGTCGCTCAAAATGTGTCCTTTGGCTAACAATTTCCGCCCCCCTGGGCGAAAGATCGTGCAGCAGAGAACACGGCCTGCGGACTCCTGAATATCCACTGTCAAAGCTCGCATGAAATCCTCCCTGGTATAGTATTACCAGTACTAAATCAGTTATTGGCTTGACTATATCAGTACTAAATCGCGAAATCTAGTAAATAGTGCTATCCCTGTATATTTTTCATGGGACTATTAGAGAATCTTGTAGATTTACTTATAAAAGGCGGAGATTTAGCGTAAACCCGCACTGATGACGTGTGGAATTTGCACTAATTCATTAAAAAACGTACTCTTTTTGGCCTGAATATCGTCCCGAAATGGCTCGCGCAGGCGCTTTAGCACGGCAATCTCGTCACAGTTCTGAAACTTAGGGCAGCGGAGGCAGTCTTTCCAGGCCTTCAGGGGAAGCTCCCCGCGCTCCACTTCCGAGAAGCCCAGTCGAGCGAAAAATCCCGGTACATAAGTAAAGGCGAAGATGGATTCCAGATCATTTTCCCGGGCCTCTTCTTCGAGTGATTCCACTATTTTTCGCCCAACGCCGTGCTGTTTCGCTTCAGGCAGTACGGCGAGCGAGCGGACTTCGGCAACAGTAGGGGTGTAGAAGTGTAACGCCCCGCAACCCACTAAGCTATTGCCATCGTAGGCGACGGAAAAATCGCGGATATTCTCCGACATTTCAAATTCAGTTCGGGGCAGCATGACGCCATTCGCCGCGTAAGCATTGATCAGCGAGAGCAGGTTCCCGATATCGCGGATGACGGCTTTACGCACCGCGACGGTGGAGGTGGTCATCGTGCTACGTCTTCCTCGGGAGCCCCGCCGGGCCGCGTAAGATACAGATCCGTGCCGAGCTTTTCCCCTTCCAACAAGCGCAAGCATACGTTCGGCTCGTGGCCAAGGGCTATCGAAACCTTCCCGATGCCGCTCTCCAGCGCTGTTCGCGCCGCCTCCAGTTTCGCCTCCATTCCCCCGTGTGCCACGCCCGATTTAATCAATTCCTGAATATCCGATACCGTAAGATTTGCAATTACTTTTCCGGTGTCATCTTTAACACCGGGGACATCGGTGAGGAAAATCAGGCGGTCCGCGCCCCACCCGCTGGCGCAGGAAACCGCCATCTGATCCGCATTGACGTTGAAGATCGCACCGCTCTGATCTCCGGCAACACAGGCCACGACGGGCAGGTACTCGCCCTGGAGCAGCAGGTCTAAAAGACGACCGGAGGTTCGTACCGGGCGGCCAACGAAGCCGAGATCCGGCCGAAGCTGTTCGGCGGTGGTGAGCGCACCGTCTATACCGGAGAGGCCGACTGCCCGGCACTCGGAGGCAATAAGAGAGGCGACCAGTTGCTTATTGACGCCTCCGGCAATGACGTTCGTTACGGCCTCGATGACGGGGGCATCAGAGACGCGGAGGCCACCAACGAACCGGCTTTCCACGCCCCTCTCCTGCAAATAGCGGGTCACCTGCTTGCCGCCCCCGTGAACTACCACGGTTCGATTTCGATGGGCCACGGCAGCAAGTTGCCGGGCGATACTGTGACGGCTGGCAGGATCGTCCAGCAGTGTGCCGCCGAGCTTGATCAGGATTTTCACAGCAGCGATTCCCTTTCCGCGAAGCCGAGCATCAGGTTCATGTTCTGGACGGCCTGGCCCGCGGCACCCTTTCCAAGATTATCGATCGCGGCTACGATGACGGCGCGCTGACTCTCCTGATCAAATACGAATCCGATGTCGCAGAAGTTGGTGTGCTGGACGGAGCGGAGGTCGGGGAGTTTCCCCGGCGCGTAGAGGCGGACGAACGGCTCATCCTGATAGAATTCTTCGTAGATCGACAGCAGGTCCACAGCCTTCGCAACGCGCTCCGTCCGGAGATAAATGGTCTCCAGAATGCCGCGTTCCACCGGCAGCAGGTGGGCGGTGAAGGAAAACTCGCGCTCTCCCAGGCTGGAATTTTGCAGAACTTCCGGTATATGGCGGTGGTGAAGGACGCCATAAGCGCTGAAGTTCTCGGTCACCTCACAAAAGCTGGTCTTCAGGGTGGCCTTGCGCCCAGCGCCACTGACGCCCGACTTCGCGTCACAGATGACTCCGCGGCCGCGGTCCACGACCTGTGCCTCTAAGAGCGGGCGTAAGACGAGGTTGGCGGCAGTGGGATAGCAGCCTGGGTTCGCTACCAGGCGAGCAGCCGGAATGTTTTCCCGGTAAAACTCAGGAAGGCCATACACGGTTTCCTTGAAGAATTCGGGAGCGGTATGCCGCTCGGGATACCAGCGCGAAAAGGTCTCGTTGTCGCGAAGGCGAAAGGCCGCCCCCAGGTCAATCACCTTTATTCCGGCTTCTAGCAGAGAGGGCGCCAGTTCCATCGCCACTTCCACTGGAGTGGCAAGGAAGACGAGCGAGATCTTTTCCTTGGAAACCGCTTCGGCGGTGGCGGGGAGGGTCTTAGGCAGCTTTTGCCCTAGCGGGACAGGGCGGGACTCTGTATCGGCCCGGTGCTCTAAGAGTACGACCTCCACGCCCGGGTGCCGGGACAGAATACGAACCAGTTCAGCACCGGCGTACCCACGGAATCCGGCAACGCCCACAAGCTGTCTTTGTGAGTAATTATTCAATATGATGAATAATTATACTACAATTGCTCCGTTGTAGACCGGGCCGCCAAGTCGCCGATGATCGGAAGTTTCACTTGCTCTTCATGGGCCGCTTTGACCAGCAGGTAGATCCAGCACACAAACATGGCTACCTTGAGCAAGGCAATGAGCGCATGTTCAGCCTCCCAGCCCGGGAAATTGACGAACAGCAGCGTCGGCGCGGCGGACGACACGATGAGCCAAGCCACGAACAGGTACAGCGACTGGAACGCATTAAAACGAACCCGTACATTCGTGCGATAGCGCTGCGACGCAAGAAAAATGATGGCCGGAATAATTCCAAGGACGGGAACATAGCACAGGATGCAGGCCGCGCGATCGCTCAGCCCGCCGAGAAAATCTTCGGCCGGCGCTTGGCGGCGGGGTTGGCCGGTTCCACAGTTATGACAATAGGAGGCTCGTGCATCAACTTGAGCTCCACAATGAGTGCAGTAGGGCAATTTCGTTCCTCTAAACTCTTCTGTTGAGATTACGTTTTCTGGCTGGCCGATGTTCCTTCAACTTGGGGGAGAACCAGCAGAGGCGCAGCGGGGATTTGTTTCGATTTTGATACGATCAGTTCTCATGCGGATCACGGTTTTCGCCCTGTTTCTACTTCTATTTGCATCTTCTTGGGTGCAGGCCGCGCCGAAGCCTCTCCAGATTTTTTTCGTCGACGTTGAGGGTGGCCAGTCCACGCTCTTTGTCACTCCCGCAGGCCAGTCGCTGCTGATCGACACAGGGTGGGGAGGGCATGATTATCGCGACGCGAACCGGATCGTGGCCGCCGCCAAGAGTGCTCATATCAAGAAAATAGACTACGTCCTCGTTACGCATTACCATGCCGATCATGTCGGAGGCGTACCGCAACTTGTGGAGAAGTTTCCGGTCGGGACGTTTATTGATCACGGCGAGAGCCGCGAAACGACGAAGCAGGGAGAGCGCCTTTCCGCCGCCTACCTGAAAGCAATTTCGGGCCATCCGCGTATAACCGCAAAACCGGGCGATCACCTTCCTATCAAAGGTATCGAAGCCGTGGCGGTCAGCGGGGACGGGAACGTGATTCAGGAGCCGCTACCCGGAGCAGGCCAGCCGAACCCATCGTGTGAAGGGGTTCCGCAAAAAAGTCTGGAGCCGACCGAAAACGACCGCTCCCTCGGCGTGGTATTCACTTTCGGCAAGCTGAAGATCGTGGATTTGGGGGATCTTACCTGGAACAAGGAACTCCAGCTTATGTGCCCCAA
Organism: Bryobacteraceae bacterium; assembly: GCA_035475295.1. Lineage (GTDB taxonomy): Bacteria > Acidobacteriota > Terriglobia > Bryobacterales > Bryobacteraceae > Bog-105. Next base: position 17,164 of record DATIMM010000012.1, on the reverse strand, counting down.
TAACAAGATCGGGAAAGCGGACATTTACGTCGTCTCGCATCATGGCTTGGACTGGAGCAACAGCCCGGCGCTGGTGCATGGCCTTCAACCCCGCGTAGCCATCATGGACAACGGAGCTAAAAAGGGAGGCGTACCTTCGGCTTGGGATATTATTCATTCCTCGCCGGGCTTACAGGGGCTCTGGCAACTCCATTTCTCCGATGCCGGCGGGAGTGAGCACAATTCCCCGGACGCGTATATCGCCAACGTGAACGACACTCCCGATACGGGTTACTATCTCAAACTCACGGCAAACCAGGATGGAAGCTTCAGCGTGTACAACGCGCGCAACAAGGTAACCAAGGAATATCCCGCTCAGTGAAATCCAGGAGCCGGGGCAGATGCGGCCAGTTATCCGAAAAAGTCCCGGACCTTTTCGAAGACACTCTTTTCGTGCGGTACATTGTCTGCCGGCAGCAGAACTTGAAGATCTTCGAGCAGCTTCCGCTGTTCGCGCGAGAGCTTCTTCGGAATCTGCACGTCGACATGAACAAATAAGTCGCCTCGAGCACGGCTATTCAGATGAGGTACGCCCAGGTTCCGGAGCTTGAACTGCGCGTTAGGCTGAGTGCCTTCCGGAATACGGATGGTTTGAGGGCCATCGAAGGTCTCGATGGAAACTTCAGTTCCTAGCGCCGCTTGGGCGATGTTGATAGGAAGCGTGCAGTGGAGATCGTTCTCGCGACGTTCGAACACGGGATGCTCAGCCACCTTGAGCACGACGTAGAGGTCCCCGGGCTGGCTGCCCGCCGGGCCAGGGTTGCCTTCGCCCGTCAGCCGCAGGCGCGTTCCGGTATCGACTCCGGCTGGAATGTTGACCTTTAGCTTCTTCTCGGTCCGATTAAATCCTTCGCCCTTACACAAGGAGCACGCCTGGCGAATCACCTTGCCGCGGCCGTGACACGTGGGGCAGGGCTTTCGAATCGATAAGAAGCTCTGCTGATAGATGACTTCGCCACGTCCATTACAGACCGAACACGTCACTAAGCCGCCATTGGGCTCCGCTCCGGTGCCTTGGCATTTAGTGCAGGCTTCGAGGCGAGGAACTTGAATATCGGCCGAGAGCCCGCGCATGGAATCTTCAAAACTGATCTGAAGATCGTAGCGAATATCTTCGCCGCGTTGTGTACGCCCACGCCGGCCGCGTCCGCTGCCGAAAATATCGCCGAACCCGAATAGATCGCCCAGGATGTCGCCGAAATCCGCAAAGGCCGACTCGTCAAAACCCGGTGCTCCGCTGCCGTTGACGCCCTGGTGGCCGAAGCGGTCGTAAGAAGCCCGCTTTTGCGGGTCACTCAGGACAGCATAGGCCTCAGCAGCCTCTTTGAATTTCTCCTCCGCTTCCTGATTCCCAGGATTGCGGTCGGGATGGTACTGGAGCGCAAGCTTGCGATAGGCGGACTTCAGTGTTTGATCGTCGCAATCGCGCGTAACGCTCAACACCTCGTAGTAATCTCGTTTGGCGACGTTCATCTTATGGACAGGGTGGTAGCGTTCAAATAAAAACTTTGTCTGAGACCAGCCTACTGGTTAACAGCTACCTTCACCAGTGCCGGACGGAGCAGGCGGCCTTTGAAATTGTACCCCTTCTGATACTCGTCGAGAATCGTCTGGTCGGGGTGATCTTTCGTGTCCACCATCTCGACGGCATGATGAATGTGGGGATTGAAAACCGGAGCTTCCGGAGCAATCGGCTCGAGGCCGAGCTTTTTCAATGACTCGAGCAGGCGCTGATAGATCAGTTCCATACCGCGAGCATATTCCTTGTCGGCGCTTTCGACCTTTAAGGCTCGCTCAAAATCGTCCAATACCGGCAGCAGCGCCTTTACGGTATCCATCGCTGCATATTCGAAGATCTCGGACCGTTCCCGCTCGCTGCGGCGCCGAAAGTTCTCAAATTCAGCCTGGCGGCGTTGGAGCAGGTCCTGCAACTCAGCCTTTTCTTTCAGGATGCGGTCGCGTTCGCCCGCAGAAAAATCGGAGGAAGAACTCGCAGTGTCGGACGAATCGGTCCGAACGTCAGATTGGGTCTGAACGTCCTCGGTTACCGTGCCTTGAGGATTATTGACAGATTCCATGTAGATACACCAAAGGCTGGCTTAACCACGCCAGCCGCTAAATTCCAGCGTAACAGACGAGAAGAGTTCGGAAAATGGAGAGGACTGCTAGTGTCCGCTCCTGGTTATAAGATGCCGTAGGGCAGGAGGAGGACGCGCCGTTAGCGTTCAACTAACCGCGCGTCCTTACTTACCGGGCACTCTTTTACCGGACGAATGCCCTGAGCCTGCGGAAGCACAAAGCCATTTAAGGCAGCCAAGGCCCTACCGGCCCTTAGCTACAGCCGCCTGTTTGGCGCCTCCTCCGTCGATAGGGGTCGGCGGGACAGCGGGTGCTACGGCGCTTTCGGCTTCGGCCCCTTTGGTCAGGCCCAGGGCCCGGCGAAGCTCCGCATCGATACGATCGCGCATGTCCGTATGCTCCTTTAAGAACTGACGGACGTTCTCGCGTCCTTGACCGATGCGCTCTCCTTTGTAGCTGAACCAGGAGCCGCTCTTCTCAACCACATTGTGCGCTACACCCAAATCAAGCAGATCGCCTTCTCGCGATACGCCCTCGCCGTAAATAATGTCGAATTCAGCCTCCCGAAATGGCGGAGCGACCTTATTCTTCACGACCTTTACCTTGGTGCGATTGCCGGTTACGGCGTCTCCATCCTTAATGGCAGCGATGCGGCGAATGTCCATACGAATGGAAGAGTAAAACTTCAGCGCGCGGCCTCCGGTGGTGGTTTCCGGGTTGCCGAACATAACCCCGATCTTCTCGCGGATCTGGTTGATAAAAATCAAGCAAGTATTGGACTTGGAAACGGTGCCCGTGAGCTTACGCATCGCCTGCGACATCAGACGCGCCTGGACGCCCATATGGGAATCGCCCATCTCGCCATCCAGCTCCGCTTTGGGCACTAAAGCCGCCACGGAGTCCACCACCAGCACATCGATAGAGCCCGAGGCGACCAACGCGGCTGTGATTTCCAGCGCCTGCTCGGCGAAGTCAGGCTGCGAGACCAGAAGGTTATCCACATCCACGCCCAACTTTTGGGCATAGATGGGGTCAAGCGCATGCTCCACGTCCACAAAGGCAGCCATTCCGCCCGCCTTCTGCGCTTCCGCTACTATTTGCAGAGCGATGGTTGTTTTGCCCGAGGATTCCGGGCCAAATATCTCGCAAATACGCCCGCGCGGCACGCCGCCGACGCCCAAGGCATAATCCACCGAGATGGAACCTGTCGAAATGGAAGAAACCGGAACGATGGCTTCTTTCGTGCCCAGGCGCAAGATAGAGCCTTTACCGAACTGTTTCTCGATTTGACCTAAAGTAAGGGATAGTGTGCGCCCGCGCTCTTTTTCGTCCATAGCGTTCCTTTCAGAGTAAATAGATACAAGGTGGGTACGCAAACTTCAGGTGTTTGCGTTCAGGTATAGCTCTAGTATAGCGCCGAACAAAAGGCGAAGAAAGCTTTTTTAGGCCTAAATTGATCCCTCTCTATCCTGAAAATAGAGAAGATGAAAACCGCATGGTTGGTCCTTTTCCTAGCCGGCCTCTTCGAGGTCGGTTGGGCAGTCGCATTGAAGTATGCCGATGGATTCACCCGGCTTTGGCCCAGCGCTCTGGCCATCGGGGGAATGCTGGGGAGCTTCGTGCTGCTCAGCCTGGCGATGAAACAGCTGCCGCTCGGCACTGCTTACACGGTCTGGACCGGGATAGGCGCGGTGGGCAGTGTCATCGCGGGGATACTTTTATTTAAGGAGCCGGCTGCGGCAGGGCGTATTATTTGTATGGCCCTGATTCTGGTGGGCATTGCCGGACTGAATTTCACGGAGCGGTAAAGCGAGCGTGAGGGGCTAAGCGCCGTCCTAGTAAAAGTTCCCTGATATGCAGATTTCCCTCACGGCATCAACGACCGTGAACCAAGTGTAGTTCCAAATTCGCATGGCGATGGTGGCCGGTAACAAGATCTTCCACTGCGGGAGTACGATTTCTCTCTTATGGCGGCGGAACGTCCGGTTACAACCATGCCGTCGCACTGCGGCTCAAGCCAGCTCTGCACTCCAAAGCCCGGCGGTTTTTAAGGATCGAACCGGGTATGATGAGGTCATCGCATGCCCGAAATCCCGGAACCCGATCTAGCGGCCAAAGTAATCCAGGTCATCGCTCAAACCCAGCGGATTCCAGCTGAATCCATTTCCTTAGACAGTACCTTTGAGCAACTGAAAATCGACTCCCTCGACGGCATCAACATCGTCTTCGCGCTCGAAAACGAGTTCAACATCAGCATTCCCGACGATGGCGTTCAAAACCTGCGTTCCGTGCGGGACACCGTGAATGGCGTGGCGTCGTTGCTGAAGCAGAAAAGCGAAGTTGTACCTCCGGGTGTGGCGTGAACCGTGTTGCCGTTACTGGTCTTGGCCTGGTTTGCGCGCTAGGGAACACCGTTGCGGAGAGTTGGGATAGCCTAAGCTCGGGAGTCTGCGGCATACGCCCACTGCAAGACGGCGGCAATCCAGCCTATAAATTCCAGAAAGGCGCGGAAGCGTCCTCCTTCAATCCCTCCGATCACTTCACCGAGAAAGAGTTGGTGATGCTGGAGCGTTTTGCCCAGTTTGCTGCTGTTTCCGCCCGCGAGGCCGTGAAGCAAAGCGGGTTGACGTTCGACGGGGAACTGGGTGACAAAACGGCGATCATCGCCGGCAGCAGCGTCGGCGGTCAGTTCGCCGAAGAAGAGGGCTATCAGCGCCTTTATAAGGACGGCAATCCCCGGGTTGCGCCGCTCACGATTCCCAGGACGATGGCGAACGCGGGCGCCAGCCGAATCTCCCTCGAGTTTGGGATTCACGGTCCCGTATATACGGTGGCCACGGCCTGTTCGTCCTCAAACCACACAATCGGCCAAGCGTTCGGCATGATTCGCGGCGGTCAAGTGATCGCTGCCATCGCGGGAGGCAGCGAAGCGGTGTTTTCGGAAGGTCTCTTGCGGGCCTGGGAGGCGATGCGTGTCGTCTCGCCGGATGTCTGCCGTCCTTTTTCAGCTGACCGCAACGGTCTGTCCTTGGGCGAGGGCGGCGGGATGCTGGTCCTCGAAGATTGGGAGCACGCGCGCAAACGAGGCGCGGAGATTCTTGGGGAGGTCGTGGGCTTTGGGATGAGCTCCGACGCGTTTCACATTACGCAGCCCTGCATTGACGGCCCCGCCAAGGCAATGCGCTGGGCGCTGGCCGATGGAGGCGTTGCGCCAGATCAGGTAAATTACATCAACGCGCACGGCACAGGCACCGCCGCCAATGACTCAACCGAAACCGCCGCGATCCGCACGGTGTTTGGAGAAGTCGCGGACTCGTGTCTGGTCAGCTCGACCAAGTCGATGCACGGTCACACCTTGGGAGCGGCCGGCGCTGTTGAGGCGGTTGCGACGCTGCTGGCACTGCGGCATGGGCTCGTGCCGCCCACCGCGAACTTCCGGACGCCCGACCCGGCCTGCAACCTCAACATCGTTGCTAACGAGCCGCGAGAAGCTAACCTTATGTTCGCCATGTCCAATACCTTCGCCTTCGGCGGCCTCAATGCGACTTTGGTGATGAAGAAAGCTTAAGAGGGGCGTAAATTAGATAGGGGATCGGCAATGAAGATTAGCGTTGGTGCAGACCATGCAGGCTACGAGATGAAGCAGCAACTGGTCGAGCTTGTGAAAAAGCTCGGCCACACGGTGCATGATGTAGGCACCTTCGATCCGGGCAAGCCGGATGATTATCCCGATTTCGCAACTCTGGTTGCTGAAGACATCCGCTCTGGCAAGGCAGAGCGTGGCCTGCTGGTGTGTGGCAGTGGGGTCGGCGTTTCCGTTGCGGCCAACAAATTCAAAGGTATTCGTGCCGGCCTTTGTCATGACCACTACTCTGCCCGCCAGGGTGTAGAACACGACGATATGAACGTTCTGGTGTTAGGCGCGCGCGTGATCGGCTCCGCGACTGCCCAGGATGCGGCCGAAGCTTTTTTGTCCGCAAACTTCAGCGGTGAAGAGCGACATGTTCGCCGTTTAAACAAGGTGAAAGGAATAGAGCACGATGAGTTCAAGTAAGACACAGACTTCTCCGGACGCTGGAAGTTCTTCCTATGCGCTTCCGGCTGATCTAGACCAGGCGGTAAAGGAGGCGCGGCAGAAGTGGGACAGCAGCAAAAACACCGAAAAGCTGTGGAAGAAAGATGCCTCGCTCTGGACCAACACGGACGAGGGGAAATGGCTGGGCTGGCTCGATATTGTCGACCAGCAGCTGGCCGATACCTCGAAGTACAAAGCTCTTTCCGCCGAGATTCACGAAGACGGCTTTACCCATATCCTGCTGCTGGGGATGGGTGGGTCCAGTCTGTGCCCGGAGGTATTTAGTCTCACCTATGGCCGCCAGCCCGGCGCGCCGCAACTCCTTGTTCTCGACTCTACCGATCCCGTCTACATCAAGAGCATGCGCGACCGGATCGATCCGGCCCGTACTTTGTTTTGCGTTTCGAGCAAGTCCGGCACGACGCTTGAGCCGAACATCTACATGCAGTACTTCTACGAAGAAACGAAGAAGTCGGTAGGTGACCGTGCCGGGCACCACTTCATCGCTATCACGGATCCTGGTTCGAAGCTGGAGGGCGTGGCCGAAAAGCTTGGGTTCCGCCGCCTGTATCATGGCGTCGCCAGCATAGGCGGCCGGTATTCGGCGCTTTCTAACTTCGGGCTGGTGCCGCACGCGGCCATGGGGCTGGACACGGAGAGTTTCCTTCGCCGTACGGCAGTCATGGTGGAGGCCTGCAAAAATCCTGACTCGGCGAAAAATCCGGGGGTCAATCTGGGCTTAATGCTCGGCACAGCCGCCACGAAATTCGGCCGGGACAAGGTGACGTTGATCTGCTCCAAGTCCGTCCATGATCTCGGGGCCTGGCTCGAACAACTGCTGGCGGAATCGACCGGCAAGCAGGGGCGCGGCCTTATCCCGGTGGATCGCGAGCCGCTGGTGAAGCCCGATGAGTACGGCAGCGATCGCGTCTTTGCCTACACGAAGTTCGCGCAGGACAACGACGCCGAGCTGGAAGCTGCAGTTTCGGCGCTGGAGGCGGCCGGCCAGCCCGTTGTCCGGATAGTTTTGAACGACCTTAATGATCTCGGGCAGGCGTTTTTCCAATGGGAAATTGCGACGGCCGTTGCCGGATCCGTGCTGGGAATCAACGCCTTTAATCAGCCTGATGTGGAGGCGAGCAAAGTAGCCACCCGCGACCTTACGTCGGAGTATGAAAAGACCGGTTCGCTTCCGGCAGAAAAGCCCATTGCGGAAGACCAGGGGATTCAGCTTTACACCGATAAGGCCAATGCGGATGCGCTGATGAAACAGGGCGGCTCGCTGGGCAGCATTATCCGTGAGCAGGTCGACCGTCTCAAAGAGGGCGACTACTTCGGCCTGCTGGCCTACATCCCAATGTTTCCGGAGTACGAGCACAAGCTGCAAACGGTCCGCGAGCATGTGCTGGAAGCCAAGAGGACAGCCACGGTGCTAGGCTTCGGGCCGCGCTTCTTGCACAGCACGGGTCAGGCCTACAAAGGCGGTCCGAACTCTGGCGTATTCCTTCAGATCACCTGCGACGATGCCGAAGATTTGCAGGTTCCGCAGCAGAAGTATACGTTTGGGGTCGTGAAAGCAGCGCAAGCCCGCGGCGACTTTCAAGTGCTGGTGGAACGCAATCGCCGGGCCCTTCGCATCCATCTGGGTAAGGATGTAGCCAAAGGGCTGGACCGGCTCAGTGATTTCGTAAGCGCGGCCCTGGCCCACTAGTTCCGGGCAGGAATGGAAGCGGGCAGGTATCCATCGCCTCGGATGCCTGCCCTCTTCAGTGTTACTGGGGGCTAGGACCCCGAACGACCTGAACGAAGTTCGCCGGATCGATCCATTTGGCAAAGGCTGACCGCACCTGATCTCCCGTCATTTCGAAGTAGCGCTGGGCGGCACGCAATGGCTCATCCAGCGGCAGTCCGATCCGGGCGCGTCCGATCATGCCCCTGGCAACGGCGTCTTCGCTCGATTCGGATAACGGGATCTGCCGCAAGAGCAACGCTTTGGCCTGTTGCAGTTCCGTCGGCGTTACTTCGAATTCGCGCATGGCGCGGAGTTCTCCTTCCACCATGGCGCGTGCTTTGGAAACGTTTTGCGGATCGCAGCCATAATCGACTGTATATCTGGATCGCGTCTCGCTGGCCGTCAAAGAATCGTTGATGTTATAAACGTACCCCGCTTTTTCTCGAAGATCACGGTACAAACGCGTGGCATAGAATCCGCCTCCCAGCACATGGTTGCCAAGCTGCAATGCATAGTAATCTTTGCTGAAGCGATTCATTTCGAGTTCTTCGGCGAGATGAACGGTGTCCTGGATCTGGCTGGAATCCGGTACGTTGACCGCGCTCGGTTTGTTCGCGGGGACGGGCGGCAACACTACATCCGGCTTCGGACCAGAGGCCTTCCAGCTTCCGAAGCATTTCTCTATCTCTCTGCGCGCCTCTTCGGGCGTGATGTCGCCGATCACGACAATCGTGGTGAGATCGGGCCGGAAAGCTTTGGCGTAATAGCTTGTGACGTTGTCATAGGTCAGGGAGGAGACCGTTTTGGGTGTAGTCTCACGCTGGATCGGGTCATTGGCCGGCAAAAGCGCATGCACGAGAGCCCGATCCACACGATAGCCCGGACTGTTCAACACCCCTGCCGTCAACTGGGCTGTTTGCTGCTGCACTACCTTGAACGCATCCTGCGGCAGGGCGGGATGAAGTTCATTATCGGCCAGAAGCTCTATGCCTCGGGGAAAATATTGCTTCAGGACCTTCAGGCTGAAATTGGAGCCGGCCGATTCCGAAGCAGCAATATCGTCCAGTTCTTTTTGGAATGCGAGCCGGTCGTAAGTCTTTGTTCCGTAGGAGAATAGCCCTTCCAGAACGTCAGCTACCCCGTCTTGTCCCGGCGGCATCTGAAGCTGCTCCTGCGTTTTGATGGAGCCCATTACGGTGATGGTGGGGCTGATCTTTTCCGTTTGCACGATCAGCCGGATCCCGTTTGGTAGCGTCTGGTCGACCGGATGAATGTGGGGTCTAGGAATCGCCAGCGACTTCACAGCGACCTCGGCCCAGTCCGGCAACGGAACCGGCTTTGTGGGCGCGGTGGTTGTTTTCTCCGAGCCGCCAAATCCTTTAGCCGACACGGGCTTGCCGTCGGACGTCGGCTTTAGCGTTGCCGTGATCGCACTGCTTTCTGCCAGGTACTTCTTGGCCACGCGGTTTACATCCTCCACGGTTACCTTCTTAATCGCTTCGGTCAGATCGTCTGGCGACTGGCGGCCATCGGCTGCTACGGCTTGCGACCAGGCGGCGGCAAGGTTCGGAATAGAGTTGCGTGCAAATTCTGCGGTCGCGACCTCTCCCTTTTTCGCTGCTTCCACCAGATCGGGCGGCACGCCGTTGGTCGCATAATTACTTAAAATCTTCCTCATATCGGCAACGATCCCGGCCGAATCGGCTTCTGTGGGCACGGCGGCCACTGCAAAGGCCGCACTTGCCTTGGGGTAAGTCTCCAGCATCGCGAACTCTGTGCCGAGCGCCTTCCCTTGAGGAACTAAGGCATACAAATCGCCGCGCTGGCTAGAAAGAACATCGCTTAATATACGGGCGGCGGCAAAATCGGGGCTCCCGGTACCCGGCATCCGGAAAGAGATAAACGCCAAGGTATATGGCAGGTTGCTCGGAAGAGTGAAGGAATCCGCCTTCACCGGCTGAAGATTCACGTCGGGACGGGCTGGAATATTCCGTTTTGGAATGGAACCGTAGTATTGCCTTACCTTAGCGAGCGTTGCGGCAGGATCAATATCGCCAGCAATAACAAGGATGGAGTTGTTCGGAGCATACCAGTCGCGATAAAACTCCTGCAGCATCGGGGCGGTGGTTTTATCGAAAGATTCCTTGGTCCCGAGCGGGTCATGGCTATAAGGCGTCCCGGCAAACAGATCCTGGTTGAGCCGGGTAATGAATTTATAGGTCGGGTTGGAAAGGTCGCGCGCCACTTCCTGCTGAATAGCCCCCCGCTCCCCTTTCCATTGATCTGCCAAGTCAGGCGAGTCCTTCATACACGCTGCGTCCACGCGAAGAGCGACATCCAGGTCCTGCGCCGGAACCGTAACAAAGTATTGAGTAATGTTCTGCTGCGTATCCGCATTGCCATAGCCGCCCAACTGGGCGTAAATGGCGGCAATCTGGTCGGCGCTCAGTCCGGCACACCCGCGAAACGCCATATGCTCCTGGGCATGCGCCATCCCGGGAAAGCCGGCCGGAGTTTCATTGCCACCCACCAGGTAGTTGTTCTCCAGCGTGGCCACCGGAGCCAGCGGATCCCGGATGATGATGACACGCATGCCATTGTCCAGAGTTGCCCGGGTAACGTCGCTGGACCCGCCGGTTTGGGCATGGGCTAACGGCGTAAGCGCAATCCATAGAAGCAGAAATGCGGATAGGCGAAAGGAGTATCTCATAGGGCAGTATTCTCAGCTTACGAAGTTCTAATCCTGTGACTCGCGATCCGCCTCTTTTCATTAAGAAATGTTGACTTTTACCCGCTTGGTAATTACGACGTAGTACCGGTTCCAGCGGCAAAAGGTTAACAATTTAGAGTCGGTCGTCATCCAACTATACGTGCGACATTCCAGAATATACTCATTACCTTTATTGATGGTTTTGGCGACTGGGATTGGGTTGCAGGCAAAAACACGACCCCACAACAAGAACATCTATGAAGCCACGGCCTACTCGCAAGCGGGCACTACGGCATCCGGGGAGCACACCCATCGCCATATCGTGGCAGCAGACCCGGACATTCTACCGTTAGGTACGCGAATTAAGATCAAGGGGGCCGGCCGATATTCAGGTGAATATGTGGTGGCCGACACCGGGACCAAGATTCAGGGCAGAAGACTCGACATTTTTATTCCCAGCACCGCCATGGCCAGAAAATTTGGCGTCCGGCCAGTCGAAGTGCAAGTAATCGAGCTAGGAAAGGGGACAGCAGCCAGCACGAAGCAGTCCGACCAGGAGGTAAAGGCGGACGTAGCGCGAGATCTTACAAAAAACGGGGTGGAAAATGCCGCGACACAGGAAGACCTTGCTTTGAAGAATGGCTCTTCCGATGTTGCGGAACTGCACCGTCCGCGTCGGGAATAGGCCTTCCAGTCTCTCCGCACAGCCCGCTATCATTCTGGAAGGAATGTTGCGGGTAAAAGCAAGACGGTGGAGCGGCGGTCTAGGGCTGCTGGTTTGTTTAAACTTTCTGGCCGCGGCAGAGGTTCCGCCCAGCCTTTCGGGTGAGTTGGACCGCGCCACCATCCTGGCCCTGAATAGCAGCGCCGCGCCTAGCGTTTCGGTCGCGGTTGTTCAGAACGGTCGCGTCGCTTATGCGAAAGCGTTTGGAAAGGCGAACATCGCGAAGAACGTTCCGGCCGAGTCCGCCACCCGCTACGCTGTTGGTTCCATCAGCAAGCAATTTACCGCAGCCGCCCTACTGCTAGCCCAAGAGAAAGGGAAGCTCTCGCTGGATGACAAGGTGGCCCGGTACTTTCCTGATTTGACCGGCGCCAGCAGCATTACGGTACGGGAGCTTCTTTCGCATACTTCCGGCTATGAAGATTACGCGCCGCAGGATTACATCATTCCCGAATGGACGCATCCTACCACTCCCGACCAAATTCTGCAGCGATGGGCGAAAAAGCCGCTGAATTTTAAGCCGGGCACCCAATGGCAATACAGCAATACGAACTACGTGCTCGCTGGGAAAATATTTGAAAAGGCGACCGGCCAGCCGCTCGTTTCGTTTTTGCAAAGGACGATTTTCGATCCGTTGGGGATGAAGTCGGCGAACAACTGCCAGGTGCCTGATCCCACGGACGCGAGCGCCTACACGCGCTATGCGTTAGGGCCGCCGCAGCCGGTCGCCCGCGAGGCGAAAGGATGGTACTTCGGAGCCGCCGAACTTTGTATGTCCGCCTCCGATCTGGCCAAATGGGATGCCGCGTTCCTGCAAAAACGCATCCTATCGGCGAAATCGTACAGTGAGTTTACGAGCGAGGTCAAACTCGCCAACGGCAAGCCCACCCACTATGCCCTGGGCCTCCAGGTGGGCGAGTTCCACGGTACGCCCCAAGTGATGCACAGCGGGGAGGTGTCCGGCTTTCTCGCCATCAACCGGGTTTTCCCGGCGAAGGGGCTGGCCGTTACGGTGCTGTCGAACGAAGATGGAGTCAACCTTATTGGTCCCCTCTCGGAACAGATTTCATTGCTCTTGCTGGAGTCGCCCCAGGACCGGGCCAAAGGCGTTGCCGAAAACCAAACGATCCGGTCGATTCTCGGCGATCTTCAGCAGGGCAAGATCGACAGGCAACTGTTCACGCCCGACGCCAACTCGTACTTCAGCCAAAGGGCGCTGAGCGACTACCGCAACTCCCTGTCAGCTTTAGGGAAACTGATGCTTCTGATTCGCCAGGGAGAACAGGCCCGCGGCGGCATGACTCACCTGACCTTCCGCGCTCAGTATGAAAGGAAATCCGTGCTGCTGAACATTTATAAGACCCAGGGCGGGAAATTCGAACAGTTTCTGGTAGAAGGCCAGGCGGAGTAGACTGAAATAAGAGCAAAACAGCGTCGTTTCGGTGTCGTGCCGGTTGACAGGAAGGCCGAACGAACCGTACACTGGAAAAGTTTGGCGAGTCGATTCTTCGGCTTCTGCGCTACCATGCTCGGTTTCGAGCATCCGGCTGGAAGTCGGGCCCCGCTGCTGGACCAATAGCATCCTGATTCTTTTGGGTTGTGACGTTGAGTTCGGTAAGGGCCATACCCGAAGCAGTTACCCTCGCGGTTGAGGCTGGTGAAAACGCTATATCAGCCTTCTGGCAGTAATCATAGGCAGCCGATGGTATTCGAGCCTGCTCAATAGAGACCCAATTTAGGGCGAATATCAAGAATTTAGTGTTCTTTGAGGTGGGAGGTTGTTTATTCCCATGTTGAAGGGCGATTCAGAGCTATAGTTTTTATTCGATTTTAGGATGGATGTCCGCGCACGCGGCTGGAGACCTTTTGGGGTCATCTGCGCTGAAGCGCGATAAAAAAATGTATGCCGACGTTTAATCAACTTGTGCGCAAGGGCCGGAAGCCGACCCGGTACAAGACAGCAAGTCCTGCCTTACAGGCCTGTCCGCAGCGGCGTGGAGTTTGCACCCGCGTGTACACCACTACGCCGAAAAAGCCGAATTCGGCTCTCCGGAAGGTGGCTCGTGTACGGCTTACGAACGGGATCGAGGTCACAACTTACATTCCAGGCGTTGGGCATAACCTGCAAGAGCACTCCATCGTGCTGATTCGCGGTGGCCGTGTGAAGGATCTTCCTGGCGTCCGCTATCACGTGGTTCGCGGAACGCTCGATACGGCTGGCGTGGCCAATCGTAAGCAGAGCCGCTCAAAGTACGGAGCAAAGCGTCCGAAGGGTGGCGCAGCCGCTGCTCCCGCGAAAGGAAAGAAGTAAGGTATGCCGCGTCGCAGAAGGCCCGAGCCGAGAGAAGTTCTTCCGGATCCGCTGTATAACTCCACTCTGGTCGAGAAGTTTGTGAACTCGATGATGTGGGATGGCAAGAAAACCACCGCTCAGCATATTTTCTATGGTGCGATGGACACGCTGCGGGACCGCTCCGGTGACGACCCCTTAAAGGTGTTTAAGAAGGCCGTGGAGAACGTGAAGCCCCTCCTTGAAGTGAAGAGCCGCCGTGTTGGTGGCGCGAACTATCAGGTGCCGGTGGAAGTATCGCAGAACCGCCGGGTGAGCCTGGCGCTGCGGTGGCTGATCACGAATGCCCGGAATCGCCCCGACAAAAGCATGGCTGAGAAATTGGCCAACGAGTTGAATGATGCCGCCAGTATGCGTGGCGGCGCAGTGAAGAAGAAGGATGATGTGCACCGCATGGCAGAGGCCAATAAGGCCTTCGCGCACTATCGCTGGTAATTGCTCCCAGAGAGCGTAAGTAGGTTGAAAGAATCACAATGGCCCGCACGACACCGTTAGAGAAAATGCGCAACATCGGCATCATGGCGCACATCGATGCCGGCAAAACCACAACGACCGAACGCATTCTGTACTACACCGGCCGGACGCACAAGATTGGTGAAGTGCACGAAGGAACCGCCACCATGGACTGGATGGCGCAGGAGCAGGAGCGTGGCATCACGATTACGTCGGCCGCCACCACCTGTCAATGGAACGACATTAATATCAACATCATCGACACACCCGGCCACGTGGACTTCACGGCCGAGGTGGAGCGCAGCCTGCGCGTGCTCGATGGCGCTTGCGCGGTGTTCGACGCCGTTGCGGGCGTGCAGCCGCAGTCGGAAACGGTCTGGCGCCAGGCCGATAAGTATGGGGTTCCCCGTATCTGTTTCATCAACAAGATGGACCGGACCGGCGCGAACTTCTATCACTCCGTCCATACCATTGTTGACCGTCTGAGCGCTCGCCCTGTGCCGATTCAGCTGCCTGTCGGGGCTGAAGATCAGTTCAAGGGCGTTGTCGATCTGGTCAAGATGAATGCCCGCATCTGGCGTGACGAAACGCTGGGAGCCAAATACGACGACGTGGAGATTCCCGCCGACCTGGTGGAGAAGGCAAAGGAATATCGGGAAAAGCTGATCGAGGCGGTTGCCGAAAGCGACGACGCTCTGTTCGAAAAGTTTGTCGAAGGACAAGCAGTTACCGAACAGGAACTGGTGGCTGGTATTCGCAAGGCGACCATTGCCCAGAAGATCTTCCCTGTGATCTGCGGATCCTCCTTCAAAAACAAGGGTGTTCAGAATCTGCTGGACGCTGTCTGCGCGTACCTGCCTTCCCCGCTCGACGTTCCTCCGATCCAAGGACACTCCGTTGACAATCCCGAAGAGACGATGGTGCGGAAGGCCGACGACAACGAGCCGTTCTCGGCGTTGGTTTTCAAAATCATGACCGACCCGTTCGTGGGTCAGCTGTGCTTCATTCGCGTGTATTCGGGCAAGCTGAATGCGGGCGAATCCATTTTTAACGTCAGCAAGGGCAAAAAAGAGCGTATTGGCCGTCTGGTCAAAATGCACGCCAACAAGCGCGAAGAGATTCAGGAAGTGCTGGCTGGAGATATCTGCGCTGCGGTTGGCTTAAAGCAGGTGGTCACGGGCGACACAATTTGCGACGAAAAAGCGCCAATCCTGTTGGAGTCGATCAATTTCCCTGCTCCCGTAATCCAGTTGGCGATTGAGCCGAAGACAAAGGCCGATCAGGAGAAGTTAGGAGTTGCTATCCACAAGTTAGCGACGGAAGATCCTACGTTGCATGTCGCCACCGATCCGGAAACGGGCCAGACCATTCTGTCCGGAATGGGCGAGTTGCACCTGGAAATCATCGTCGACCGCATGCAGCGCGAGTTTAATGTGGGCGCGAACGTCGGCAAGCCGCAGGTCGCCTATCGCGAAACGATTCGCCAGCAGGCCGAGTACGACTACACGCATAAAAAGCAAACCGGTGGAAGCGGCCAGTACGCCCGCGTAAAGCTGCGAGTGGAGCCGAATCCGGAGAAGGATTTCGAGTTTGCCAACGCCGTCACGGGCGGAAACATTCCGAAAGAATTTATTCCCGCCGTCGAAAAGGGTGTCACGGAAGCTCTGGAGGGCGGAATTCTAGCCGGATACCCATTGAACAACATCAAGGTGACGGTCTTCGACGGTGCCTATCACGATGTCGACTCTTCGGAAATGGCGTTCAAGATCTGCTCTTCCATCTGCTTCAAGGAGGCAGCCGGAAAGGCGAAGCCGGTGCTCTTGGAGCCGGTGATGCGCGTCGAGGTGACGGTTCCCGAAGAATACATGGGTTCGGTCAACGGCGACTTGATTTCGCGCCGCGGACGTCTGGAAGGTACTGAAATCGCTGGCGGTACGCACATCATCAAGGCGATGGTGCCGCTGTCGGAGATGTTCGGCTACGCGACTGAACTGCGGTCCCGTACCCAGGGACGCGGAAGCTTTACGATGCATTTCGGCCAGTACGAAGAAGTTCCCCGGAACTTGGCCGAGGAAATTATCAACCGCAACAAGGGTGTTGCTAAGTAGAGGACGAAAGAGTTAGGAAAGGTAGCTCAGCATGGCGAAAGAGAAATTTGACCGCAGCAAGCCGCACGTCAACATAGGGACGATCGGGCACATCGATCACGGCAAGACGACGTTGACGGCGGCCATTACCAAGACGCTCGCAAAGCACAATCCGAAGGTAAAGTTCCGGAGCTTCGATTCGATCGACAACGCGCCGGAAGAAAAAGCGCGCGGTATCACGATCGCGGTGGCGCACGTGGAGTACGAGACCGCCAACCGGCACTATGCGCACGTGGATTGTCCGGGTCACGCCGACTACATCAAGAACATGATCACCGGCGCCGCCCAGATGGACGGAGCGATTCTGGTGGTGGCGGCCACCGACGGGCCGATGCCGCAAACACGCGAGCACATTCTCTTGGCCCGCCAGGTGGGCGTGCCTTACATCGTGGTGGCCTTGAACAAGGTCGACATGGTGGACGATCCCGAGCTGCTGGAGCTGGTCGAGCTGGAAGTGCGCGATCTGCTGTCGAGCTATCAGTTTCCGGGCGATGACATTCCGGTGTGCAAGGTAAGCGCGCTGGGCGCCCTGAACGGGGAAGCCAAGTGGGAGCAGTCGGTCGATGAACTCATGGCGAAGGTGGACGAGTACATTCCGCTACCCGAGCGCGCCATTGACAAGCCGTTCATTATGCCGATCGAGGATATCTTCTCGATCCAGGGCCGCGGCACGGTAGTGACCGGGCGCATCGAGCGGGGCATCTGCAAGGTGGGCGAGGAAATGGAGATCGTCGGGTTCCGCGACACGCGCAAGACGGTGGTGACCGGCGTCGAGATGTTCAAGAAGCTGCTTGATGAGGGCCGGGCGGGCGATAACGTGGGCCTCTTGTTGCGCGGTATTGAAAAGAACGATGT